>NZ_CP030126.1:2587500-2887500 GCF_003568845.1 Indioceanicola profundi
ATCCGGTTTCAGGTGCTCTTTCACTCCCCTCGTCGGGGTGCTTTTCACCTTTCCCTCACGGTACTGGTTCACTATCGGTCACTGAGGAGTACTTAGGCTTGGAGGGTGGTCCCCCCATGTTCAGACAGGATGTCTCGTGTCCCGCCCTACTCAAGGATCTTCTCCGGTTTACCCGTACGGGGCTATCACCCGCTCTGGCCCGACTTTCCAGACGGTTCCGGTTATGTAGAGAAGACCACTGGCCTGGTCCGCGTTCGCTCGCCACTACTAGCGGAGTCTCGGTTGATGTCCTTTCCTCCGGGTACTTAGATGTTTCAGTTCCCCGGGTTCGCCTCCCAAACCTATGGATTCAGCTTGGGATACCGCTTGCGCGGTGGGTTGCCCCATTCGGAAATCCACGGATCATAGCCTGCTCGCGGCTCCCCATGGCTTATCGCAGCGTGCAACGTCCTTCATCGCCTCTCAGTGCCAAGGCATCCACCAGATGCCCTTATTACGCTTGATCCTCTCATGATGCCCCACGCGCAGGGGAAACCCCACACGCAAGCGCACCTGAAAGTGCAGTTCCCTGGAGATCCAAACCGGCCTTCCCAGGCCAGCGGACCTCCCTCGGTCACACTTGCATTTACCTTCTTCACAATGTCCCAAGAACCGGAGGCCGGTGCCTCCAATGCCCAGGGCCGGCGCCATGCGCCATGCCCACGGGCAATCTGCTGTCTTCTCATCGGATCACAAGGGGGCCGGGCTCTCCCCGCCCTCGACACCAAGAACCTGGTGGAGGCGGACGGGATCGAACCGACGACCTCATGCTTGCAAAGCACGCGCTCTCCCAACTGAGCTACGCCCCCGGGTATGGTGGGCCAGGCAAGATTTGAACTTGCGACCTCACGCTTATCAAGCGCGCGCTCTAACCAGCTGAGCTACTAGCCCGAAGCTTCCGAGCCCCTGGGTCGGAGGCTTCGGCCCCGGACCCCGATCCGGGGCCCAGAGCCACAAGCCCGACTGCCGGGGGCAGGTTGCTCATGATCCGTTGAGAAGGGATGCGCCGGCGGCGGCCCCTTACCTGGAAACCCAGGGCCTGAACATCTCAGGCGGGGCGGCGGATGAGCCGGTTCCTTAGAAAGGAGGTGATCCAGCCGCAGGTTCCCCTACGGCTACCTTGTTACGACTTCACCCCAGTCGCTGACCGTACCGTGGTCGGCTGCCTCCCTTACGGGTTAGCGCACCGGCTTCGGGTAAAGCCAACTCCCATGGTGTGACGGGCGGTGTGTACAAGGCCCGGGAACGTATTCACCGCGGCGTGCTGATCCGCGATTACTAGCGATTCCAACTTCATGCACCCGAGTTGCAGAGTGCAATCCGAACTGAGATGGCTTTTGGAGATTCGCTTCCCTTCGCAGGGTCGCTGCCCACTGTCACCACCATTGTAGCACGTGTGTAGCCCAGCCCGTAAGGGCCATGAGGACTTGACGTCATCCCCGCCTTCCTCCGCCTTGTCAGCGGCAGTTTCGCCAGAGTGCCCAACCAAATGATGGCAACTGACGATGAGGGTTGCGCTCGTTGCGGGACTTAACCCAACATCTCACGACACGAGCTGACGACAGCCATGCAGCACCTGTGTCCCGGCCTCCGAAGAGGAAAGCGCATCTCTGCGCCGGTCCAGGCATGTCAAGGGCTGGTAAGGTTCTGCGCGTTGCTTCGAATTAAACCACATGCTCCACCGCTTGTGCGGGCCCCCGTCAATTCCTTTGAGTTTCAACCTTGCGGCCGTACTCCCCAGGCGGTCGGCTTAATGCGTTAGCTGCGACACCGAAGCTCTAAGAGCCCCAACGTCTAGCCGACATCGTTTACGGCGTGGACTACCAGGGTATCTAATCCTGTTTGCTCCCCACGCTTTCGCGCCTCAGCGTCAGTATCCGTCCAGTGGGCCGCCTTCGCCACCGGTGTTCTTCCCAATATCTACGAATTTCACCTCTACACTGGGAATTCCACCCACCTCTCCGGAACTCAAGCACTCCAGTCTCAAATGCTGTTCCCAGGTTGAGCCCGGGGCTTTCACATCTGACTTGAAGCGCCGCCTACGCGCCCTTTACGCCCAGTAATTCCGAACAACGCTAGCCCCCTTCGTATTACCGCGGCTGCTGGCACGAAGTTAGCCGGGGCTTCTTCTCACGCTACCGTCATCATCGTCGCGTGCGAAAGAGCTTTACAACCCGAAGGCCTTCATCACTCACGCGGCATGGCTGGATCAGGGTTGCCCCCATTGTCCAATATTCCCCACTGCTGCCTCCCGTAGGAGTCTGGGCCGTGTCTCAGTCCCAGTGTGGCTGATCATCCTCTCAGACCAGCTACTGATCGTCGCCTTGGTGGGCCATTACCCCACCAACTAGCTAATCAGACGCGGGCCGCTCCCTTGGCGATAAATCTTTCCCCCAGAGGGCTCATCCGGTATTAGCGTCCGTTTCCAGACGTTATCCCAGACCAAAGGGCACGTTCCCACGCGTTACTCACCCGTGCGCCACTAAGGCCGAAGCCTTCGTTCGACTTGCATGTGTTAGGCCTGCCGCCAGCGTTCGTTCTGAGCCAGGATCAAACTCTCAGGTTTGAAGCGGATATCGGCCGAAACCAACATCCTCATCGACGGAGCACCTCAACCGGTGCAATCCTACCCGAATTGTCTCCTGAAGCACCCGCCCCGATGTCTCCATCAGAACAGGTCAGAGCATTCTTGGCGTGATGCACAAGCTATAAGGCACTCCAAACACCAGCTCCCGCCGGCACCCAGAGACCGCCGCCTGCGCATCCCTTCTCAAAACCATATGCAGTTGTTCAAGACCCGCGCCCCGCAGCACCCGAGGGCACTGAACGGCCGAACCACTCCACGCCCGACCTTTGAAGATCGAGTCCAACCCGAACCGGGAGGGAGGTGGCTTGCCCGGCCCCTTGGGGCCGGAAGTCCGATCATTTAGCTCTTAAGGCCTAGGCCGTCAAGGGCAAAAATCGAAACTGCTTCACCGTCGCCGCCGAACACCGTCCAGCGCGTCGGTGAGGCGGTTTATATGGAGGGTGGCGTGGCCTGTCAAAGGGTTTCTTTCGCTGCCGTTTCGTTTTTCTGACAGTCAGAAGAACCCAGCTTACCCCGCCTCAACGGCCCGGCCGTAATGGGGTTGCATACGCGTATGCGCATTGGGCTATAACTTTCCTGCCGGTCAGCGCCGGGTGTCATGCGTCCGCTGCACATCGACGTTGACACCAGAGCAGCGGTCCAGCAAGTTTGACCAGGAATTTCGGCCGGAGATGCAGGAGATGGGGACGTGCTGAACAGAGCCGCCGTCACGACGGTTACAGCCGCCGCGCTCGGCGCCCTGGTCGCAGCCGCTATAATGGTGCCGCGTCCGGCGCCTGAACTGGCGATGCCCGCACTGACGCCGCCGACAGTTGCTGCGGTCGATGAACCCTCCCCTCCCCTTCCCGTCATACTTCCCGATTTCGACCGGGAACAGGGGCTGAGCCTAGCCGGCGACGCCTGGGGCGATGCCGAAATCGCTGTGGAGCCGGTAGAGCGCCGGGTTGTCAGCCTGGGCCGCGGCGGCACGCTGATTCAGCTGCTGCTGGATGCAGAGGTTCCGCGCGAACAGGCGCATGAGGCGGTGGCCGCCATGCGCAAGGTCCACAATCCCCGCCAGCTCCGTCTCGGCCAGGAATTCTCCGTTCTGTTCGACCGTACGGGCGAGGAGCCGCGGTTCGTAGGGTTCGAGTTCCAGCCAGCGGTCGAGAAGGTGGTCAGCGTCACCGCCGGGGATGAGGGTTTCCGTGCCGCGGAGATCGAGAAGCCGCTGGCGCGCCTGACGGTCGGCGCGCGCGGAACCATCAACTCCTCCCTGTATCAGGCGGGCGCTGAGGCCGGCGTGCCGATGCCGATCCTGGCAGCTTTGATCCGGACCTATTCCTATGATGTCGACTTCCAGCGCGACGTTCATGAGGGCGACGGCTTCGAGGTGCTGTTCGACCGTTACACCACGGAAGATGGCAGCATCGCCCGCGAAGGCGCCATTCGGTATGCCGCCCTGAAGCTGGGCAACAAGGTGCTGCCGGTCTACCGCTACGAGTTCCAGGACGGCACGGTCGACTATTTCACCCGCAAGGGCGAGTCGATCCGCAAGGCCCTGCTGCGCACGCCGATTGACGGCGCTCGCATTTCCAGCAAGTTCGGCATGCGCCGTCATCCCGTGCTGGGCTACAGCAAGATGCACAAGGGGATGGACTTCGCCGCCCCCACCGGCACGCCGATCTATGCCGCCGGCGACGGCGTCATCGAAGAGGCCGGCCAGAAGGGCAGCTACGGCAACTATGTCCGCATCCGCCATAATGGCAAGATCCAGACCGCCTATGCCCACCTGTCCCGGTTCGGCGCCAATATCCGCAGGGGCGCCCGCGTCACCCAGGGCGATGTGATCGGCTTCGTGGGCACCACTGGCCGCTCCACCGGGCCGCACCTGCATTATGAGGTGCTGGAGAACGGGCGGCAGACCAACCCGTTGAAGGCTGACATGCCGACCGGCCGTACCCTGGACGGCAAGGAGATGGCGCGCTTCAAGGCCCTGGTCGCCGAGGTAGACGAGGAGTTCGCCCGCGCGACGGCGGTCGCCGCCGCCCAGCCGGCCGGGACGCTGGAGCTGGTGAGCGCCAGCGGCGAGGAGACGGTCAAGTCCGGCGCGTGCAGCCGCGAGCCCGGCTGCTGACCTTCCGGTTCCGACGGAACGGCATCGCGGCTTCCGCATTGGAACATGATGCGGGTGGCGGGATGGGCTGATCGGCCCGTGTCGCCGCCCGCTTCCGAAGCGACGGACGGCGGCAGCCCCCGTGATACCGATCCGCACCGACGTCCAGGTCTATCGCCGGCAGCCGGTCGTGCTGATGCTGCTGGGCGTCAACATACTGGTGTTCGTGTATCAGGCCACGCTGGGGCCGCGCGAAGGATTCCTGCTGGCCGTTGAATGGGCCCTGGTGCCGCGGCGCTATGCGGACCCGTTCTGGGCCGTTCGGGTCGGACTCGATCCCAACGACTACCGGCCGCTGCTCACCAACATCTTCCTGCATGGCGGCTGGCTGCATCTGATCGCCAACATGTGGACGCTGTGGCTGTTCGGCCGGGCGGTGGAGGAGCGGATGGGTCAACTCCGCTTCGCCCTGTTCTATCTGCTGAGCGGGGTGCTGGCGAGCTGGGCTCACATGGCCGTCTATGCCGGGAGCCAGGTGCCCGCCCTGGGTGCCTCCGGCGCTATTGCCGCCGTGCTGGGGGCGCACATCACGCTGCATCCGAAATCGCGGGTGCTGCTGCTGATCCCGATCATCATCATTCCGCTGATCCTTCCGGTCAGCACCTGGGCTTATGCCGGCGTCTGGTTCGCGCTGCAGCTCCTGCAAGGCGCCGGGGACCTGTTCACGCCGGACATGGGAGGCGGCATCGCCTGGTGGGCGCATATCGGCGGCTTCGTGGCCGGGTTGGGGCTGGTCCGCTTCCTGGCCCCGCCCGATCCGCGCGATCTCTGGCGGCAGCCGCCGATCTAGACGCGCGGGCGGAGGCCGAGCCGCCCGGCGATGATCCGCGCCGCTTCCACCCCGCCGGTAGGGGCGGGTGGCGGTCCCGGCAGGGTCATGGCGAGGGCCGCGTGTACATTGCCGGCGAACGCGCTCCCATGCACCTCCGCCTCCTCCATCCCCAGCGCGACGCCATGCCGTGCGGCCCATTCGGCGAGATAGGGCGTCTCCGGCCAGTCGGGCCGGCCGAAATGGAGCAGGCGGACGCCATTGCAGACGGCATCGGCGAAGAGACCGTAGCCGGGCTTGGTCACGACGAGGTCGGCGCTGCGCACAAGATCGATGAAGGAGAGCCTGGTTTCCTCCACGGTGAGGATGTCGTCCCGCCCCTCCCGATCCAGCCGTCCGTCGCTGACGATCCAGCCGATGCGGTCCAGGCGTGGCAGCCGGCGGATCAGCGGCGGCCCTTGGATGCCGCCGAAGGAGACGAGGACGAAGCGGGTATCCGGGACGGCATCCGGGAAGCGCCCACGCAGCTCCGCCCGCCGGTCCAGCCCGATCCGGGCCACAGGCCCCACGGTCACCGCATTGGGCAGATCGGCCATCGGCAGGGCGGGATCGAAGCGGATGAAGGGCTGCGCAGTGCGGTAAGCGGCGTGCATCCGATCCAGCACGGCCGCCATTCCCCCCTCCCGGCCCAGATAGCTGCCGACAACGTCGCGCCAGTTCAGGGAGCAGAGCGCGATGGCGGGCACGCCGGCCCGATCCGCAGCAGCCAGGGAAAGGTAAGGCACGTTGGCCAGCAGCAGGCTGGGTGCGAGCGCCGCAAGTCGGGCAGCCTCACCCTCGACCCGCGCATCCCAGTCGGCATGGAGGTCCAGGTAGAAGCGGCGGCTGGCCTCCGCATCCACGCGGTTGGGGTCCCGCATGGCCATGCCGATCTCCGCCACCGGCGGGGCCATGTCGAAGGGCTGGGCGATGAAGCGGGCCAGCGTCTCCCGCGGGTGACCGCTCCGCACCGTCAGCCGGACGGGCTCGCAGCCTTCCGCGAGCGCCGCCATGACCGGCGACATCTGGGCGAGGTGGCCGAGGCCATGGGCGGTGATGTCGAGGACGATATGGGGCATGGGCGGCGTTGCGATGCTGGTGGGAAACCGCGCGCACCCTGCCGCAGCGCAGCAAGGATGGCAATGCGGTGCGGGATTTCAGGCGGAGGGCACAAAGCAGGTCGGCCACGCACGGGCGTGGCCGACAGGTTCCGTGCGGGATGTCGGCCGCGCTTCTGGCGCGACCGACCTACTGGGCTCAGTGCAGCGTGCGGGGGCGTTCGCCGCCCCAGGCGCTGGCCTCGGGCGGGAGGATGCCGCTGACCGGCTCGCCCTCGATCACCAGCCCGTCGGGGCCGGCGGTGACATGCACGGTCTGGCCGTCGGCGATCCGTCCTTCCAGGATGCGGGTGGCCATCGGGTTCTGAAGCTCCCGCTGGATCACGCGCTTCAGCGGCCGGGCACCGTAGACCGGGTCGTAGCCCTTGTCGCCAAGCCAGGCCAGCGCCGCCTCGTCCAGCTCCAGCTCGATGTTGCGGTCGGCCAGCATCTTGCGCAGCCTGCCGAGCTGGATGCTGACGATGCCGGTCATGTTGGCCCGGTTCAGCCGGTGGAACAGCAGAATCTCATCCAACCGGTTCAGGAATTCCGGCCGGAAGCTCTGCCGCACCACCTCCATCACCTGCTCCCGCGCAGCCGAGGCGTCCGCCCCTTCCGGCAACTCGGCCAGATACTGGCTGCCGAGGTTGGAGGTCATGACGATCAGCACGTTGCGGAAGTCCACGGTGCGGCCCTGGCCGTCGGTCAGGCGGCCATCGTCCAGCACCTGGAGCAGCACGTTGAACACGTCCGGATGGGCCTTCTCCACCTCGTCGAACAGGACGACCTGGTAGGGCCGGCGGCGCACCGCCTCCGTCAGCGCCCCGCCCTCCTCATAGCCGACATAGCCCGGAGGGGCGCCGATCATGCGGGCGACGGAGTGCTTCTCCATATATTCCGACATGTCGAGGCGGACCATGGCCGTCTCGTCATCGAACAGGAACTCCGCCAGGGCCTTGGTCAGCTCGGTCTTGCCGACGCCGGTGGGGCCGAGGAACAGGAAGCTGCCGATGGGCCGGTTCGGGTCCTGCAGGCCGGCGCGGGCGCGGCGGACGGCATTGGAGACGGCGACCACGGCCTCCTCCTGGCCGATGACGCGGCTGCGCAGCTTCTCCTCCATGCGGAGCAGCTTCTCCCGCTCGCCGGTCAGCATCTTATCCACCGGGATGCCGGTCCAGCGGCTGACGACGGAGGCGATGGCGTCGTCGCGCACCTCCTCGTTCAGCATCCGGTGCTCGGATGCCGCGTCGGCATCGGCGAGCTTCTTCTCCAGCTCCGGGATCACGCCATAGGTCAGCTCGCCGGCGCGGGCCCAGTTGCCCGTCCGCTGCGCCTGCTCCAGCTCGGCGCGGGCAGCTTCCAACTGCTCCTTCAGCTTCTGGGCGGAGGTCAGCGTCTCCTTCTCCGCCTGCCACTGGGCGGTCAGCTCGGCCGATTTCTGCTCCAGATCGGCCAGCTCGGCCTCCAGCCTCTCCAGCCGGTCGCGGGAAGCCGCGTCGGTCTCGCGCTTCAGCGCCTCCCGCTCGATCTTCAGCCGGATGATGTCGCGGTCCAGCGCATCGATCTCCTCCGGCTTGCTGTCCACCACCATGCGGAGACGGCTGGCCGCCTCGTCGATCAGGTCGATGGCCTTGTCGGGCAGGAAACGGTCGGTGATGTAGCGGTTGGACAGGGTGGCCGCCGCCACGATGGCGCCGTCGGTGATGCGCACGCCATGGTGCAGCTCGTACTTCTCCTTCAGCCCGCGCAGGATGGAGATGGTGTCCTCCACCGTCGGCTCCGGCACGAAGACGGGCTGGAAGCGGCGGGCCAGGGCCGCGTCCTTCTCGATGTATTTGCGGTACTCGTCCAGCGTGGTGGCGCCGACGCAGTGAAGCTCGCCGCGCGCCAGCGCGGGCTTCAGCATGTTGGAGGCGTCCATGGCGCCGTCCGCCTTGCCGGCCCCGACCAGCGTGTGCAGCTCGTCGATGAAGACGATGATCTCGCCGGCCGCCGCCTGGATCTCCTGGAGCACGGCCTTCAGCCGCTCCTCGAACTCGCCGCGGTACTTGGCACCTGCGACCAGCGAGCCAAGGTCGAGCGCCAGCAGGCGCTTGCTCTTCAGCCCCTCCGGCACGTCGCCGTTCACGATGCGCTGGGCCAGCCCCTCCACGATGGCGGTCTTGCCCACGCCGGGCTCACCGATCAGGACGGGGTTGTTCTTGGTGCGGCGGGCCAGCACCTGGATGGTGCGGCGGATCTCCTCGTCGCGGCCGATCACGGGGTCGAGCTTGCCGTCGCGCGCCGCCTCGGTCAGGTCGCGGGCGTACTTCTTCAGCGCGTCATAGGCCTGCTCGGCGCTGGCGCTGTCCGCCGTGCGGCCCTTGCGCAGGGAATTGATGGCCTCGTTCAGCTTCTGGGGGGCGGCGCCCGCATCGGCCAGCGCCTTGGCGGCCCCGGTCCCCGTGGTCAGCGCCAAGGCCAGCAGCAGGCGTTCGGCGGTGACGAAGCTGTCGCCGGCCTTCTGCGCCACCTCCTCCGCCGTGCCGAACACGCGGGCGAGCTCACGGCTCAAGCCGACGCCGCCGGCGCCGGGGCCTTCCACCTTGGGAATCCTCTTCAGCTCGCCTTCCACCGCGGTCAACGCGCGCGCCGGATCGCCGCCGGCGGCGCGGATCAGGTTGGCGGCAAGCCCTTCCTTGTCGTCCAGCAGGACCTTCAGCAGATGTTCGGGCGTGAGCTGCTGGTGGCCGCTGCGCAGAGCCAGCCCCTGCGCCGCCTGCACGAAGCCCTGGCTGCGCTCGGTATATTTGGAAAAATCCATGGTCCCCATTCTCCCTCAGGCTCGGCCGGATGAAGAGGCGTCCCATCTGGGCCCGCCCCGGCCATGATCCACATCTGTGCGATCCGGGAGGATCATTGCGATATGTGGGTTAAGCCCCGGCAGGCCGCAAGGGTATCCGGCGGCGGGTCTCGACGTCGTTAAAGGGAGCGGGGAGCCTTCCGGATCAGGTCCGCGCGGGTGATCGCTGCATTGACAAGGCCCGGACCCGCAGCCATAAGCGGACCCATGTCCGCACGCATCGACCAGATCCAGTACTACCCCGTGAAGGGCCTGTCCGCGCAGATCGTGGAGCGGGTGGAGCTATCGCCCGGCCAGGGGCTGCCGCAGGACCGGCGCTTCGCGATCATCCATGGCGCCAGCGCCTTCGACCCGGCGGAGCCGGCGTGGAAGCCGAAGACCAACTTCCTGGCCCTGGTGCGGGATGAGCGGCTGGCGACGCTTGCGGCGGAGTATGATCCGGCCACGGCCATGCTGGTCCTGAACCGGGCCGGCAAGCCCGTGGCGCGCGGGAAGATCGACACCCCCACCGGGCGGCTGCTGATCGACCAGTTCCTGGCCGCCTACATGAAGGATGCCGCGGTTCCCGGCCCCTACAAGCTGGTGGAAAGCCCCGGCATGGCCTTCACCGACATCCCGGACAAGGCGGTGTCGCTGATCAATCTGGCCAGCGTCCGGGATATCGAGCGCATCACCCGCGCCCCGGTGGACCCGCTGCGCTTCCGCGGCAACCTGCACCTGGAAGGCTTCGAGCCCTGGGCGGAGATGGAGTGGGTGGGCAAGCGCCTGCGCGTGGGCGATGTGGAGCTGGAGGTCTTCAAGACCACCACCCGCTGCGCCGCGACGGAGGTGAACCCCGCCACGGCCGAGCGCGACATGAATATCGTCAAGGCGCTGAAGGGCGGCTTCGGCCATGCCGTCTGCGGCGTCTATGCCCATGTCGTCACCGGCGGCGGTATCGGCAAGGGCGACGGCGTCACGCTGCTCTGACGCCTCCGGCCCGGTCCGCGCCTCAGGCCGCGTTGGCGAAGCCGAAGGTCTTCGCCCAGTTCTCGGGCGTCATGGAGGCGGCATAGGCCCGCTGCATCTCCGGCGTCAGCGCCTCGATCAGGAAGGTGCCGTCGATCCACAGCTCCACCACCTGGAAGAAACCGCCGCGGTCGCAGGTTTCGCAGGTCCAGCCGGCCTGGCGGGCGATCGACCTTATCTCCGCTTCCGACTTCGGCACGCCCAGCGCGATGTGGGTCTCCCCCGGCGCGCCGCCCTGGCGGGTGCCGGCCGCGATCTCCACCCCGCCCGGCGCCACGCCGACGCCGGCCGGATAGATTTCCAGCGCATGGCCGTTGCCGGCCCCGGTGAAGACGATGAAGCCGCCGCGAACCGGCGGGAAGGGATAGGCCGTGCCGCCGGTCAGCTCGGCCAGCATGGCGGCGGTGACGACGGGATCGCGGGCGGGGATGGATGCGTGGAAGATCATGTCCGTGGCTCCATGAGACGGGAATGGGGCGGAGACTGCCCGCCCCCCATGTCGCCCGGATGTGCGCCGTATTGCCGTGAGGTTTCCGTTGCGCCCGCCGGCTTACTTCAGCACGGACAGCATCGCCGCGGCTTCTTCGTGACCAGACTCGGCGGCCTTGGACAGCCAGCTCCTCGCCTGCCGCCGCTGCTCCGGCGTCGCGGCCTCCGGTCCCTTGCCCTGCCCGGTGGCGAGCAGCACGCCCAGGGAGAACTGCGCCTCCGCATTCCCCTTCTCCGCCGCGCGGCCCAGCCACAGGGCGGCTTCGTCCAGGTTCCGCTCCACCCCGTCGCCCCGCTCATAGGCAAGGCCGAGTTCGAGCTGCGCTCTGGCGTCCCCCAGCTCCGCCGCCTTGCGGGTCCAGTTCCGGGCGGCGGCGGGATCGCGCGGCACGCCCTGGCCCTGGGCGTGCATGTTGGACAGGTTGATCATGGCCGTGGTGTTGCCCTTGGCCGCCAGCGCCTCCCACCGCTCGCGGGCCAGATCGTACTGGCCCATTTTATAGACGGCGTAGGCCTCCAGATTCTCCACGGCCTGGATGCTGGCGGCATCGCGGGTATCGAAGCCCTGTGCCGCGGCTACCGCTGGCAGCGCCAGAGCCATGACACCGCCCATCATTGCTATGCAGCACAGCTTCATTCCGCACCTCCCCTGGCCTGGACCGCCATACTGCGCCCCGGCAGCAAGGCACCGCCATGGCACCAAGGTCGAATAGCGGCTCCTCCGCGCCCATGTGCGGCGGGCACCCCACCCCACCGCGCAATCCCGCATGAACAGTGCCGCGGCTTGCGCTATGGTGCCCGCCATGACCGATACGACCCAGATTCTGGAACCGCCCCCGCCCTGCCCCACCTGCGGCAAGCAGGAGGAGCTCTGCCTCTGCGCCGAGCTGGAGAAGGTGCAGACCCGCCTGCATGTGCTGGTGCTTCAGCACCCGCAGGAGCAGGACGTGCAGCTCGGCACCGCCCGGCTGCTGACCGGGCAGCTCGCCAACGCCACCCACAAGGTGGGCCTGTCCTGGCCCAACCTGGCCAAGGCCCTTGGCCGCCCCACCGTGGACCACCGCCGCTGGGCCGTGCTGCACATGGGCAGCAAGGAGGATGTGGCGCAGGTTCCCCGCGGCGGGCTGGCCGTGTTCGGCCGCAAGGGTCCCGACCCGGCGGGCGATCTGGTGCTGGCCGATCTGGAGGGCATCGTGCTGCTGGACGGCACCTGGTCCCAGGCCAAGGCGCTGTGGTGGCGGAATGCCTGGCTGTTGAAGCTGCGCCGGATCGTCATCCACCCGGACTTCCGCTCCGCCTATGGCAGCGTCCGCAAGGAGCCGCGCAAGGAAAGCGTCTCCACGCTCGAAGCCGGCGCCTTCGTCCTGGGCAAGCTGGAGGGCGATCCCGGCCTGCAGCAAAAGCTGCTGAAGCCCTTCGACGAGTTGCTGAAGCGCTGGAAGGCCCGCCGCGGCCCCCGGCGGCCTTCCGTATCGTAGGTCGGCGCCGAGCGGAGCAAGGCCCGACACTCGCGCCGTCGGTGAACAGATAGGGCCCTGGCTCCGATCTACGGATCGGACTTCGCGTGCCGGACGAAGTCCGTTGGCGCTGCCATATCATGCCGGACGTGGGCGTGGATGCTTGACCAGGGCCAGTCCGTCGCGGAGGCCGTCAAACCGTGCTTCACCGGATTCCAATGGATGTAGTCGACGTGGCGGTTCCAATCATCCTCGTCACGGATGAGATGTTCCCAGAAGCGCTTCTGCCAGATTCCCCTCTCGCGGCGGCTGGTCCGGATCGGCCCGATACCGGACAGACCACAGCGTCGGCTGAAGGTTCCCTTCATGGTCGCGATCCGGCTGGCATAGTCCGCATCTTCATCCGGCAATTTCCAGATCATGTGCAGGTGGTCGGGCAGTACGACCATGGCCTCAATCTCAAAAGGCCGCCTGCGTTTCACGTCGCGAAGGACCTCACGCAATAGGGCAACCTGCACAGGATCGGCAAATACCGGCCTGCGGCCAGCGGTTACCACCGTCAGGAAGTAGGCTGCTCCAGGCGTGATACATCTACGGTAGCGCATACGCAAAGCTACGCCCGTAGTGATGGCAGGTCAATTCCCTGCTAGCGCTGATGGGAATTCGCCTCGCTTCTCTGCCCCAAACAGCAGAGGCCCGACATCCAAACCGTCCTCCGGCAGGATGTCGGGCCTCTCTTCGCTCGGCGCCGACCTACGTCGACGATAATCCGCGTTACTCCGCGCTCAGCGCCTGCGGCAGGGTCACCGGGATCGGGAGGCGGTTCAGCATTTCCTTCGGCACCACCTGCCAGAACCGGTCGCGCACCAGGTCCCAGTCGTTCAGGAGCTGCATGGCCCAGCGGCTGCCTGTCTCGGTCACATGCTCCTGGATCAGGTTGCGCAGCATGTCCTCGTAATGCGGCACCTGGATGCGCTGCCAGATCACGCTGTCCGGATTGACCGAGAGCGGGAAGCCGTCATCCTCGTCATAGACGAAGGCCATGCCGCCGGTCATTCCGGCGCCGAAATTATCCCCGACCGCGCCCAGGATCACGGCGGTGCCGCCGGTCATGTATTCGCAGCCGTTGGACCCGCAGCCCTCCACCACCACCGTGGCGCCGGAGTTGCGGACGGCGAAGCGCTCACCCGCCTGGCCGGCCGCGAACAGCTTGCCGGCGGTGGCGCCGTACAGCACCGTGTTGCCGATGATGGTGTTCTCGTTCGACTTCAGCGGGCTGGCGGTCAGCGTCCGCACCACGATGGTGCCGCCGGACAGACCCTTGCCCACATAGTCGTTGGCATCGCCGAACACCTCCATCTTCAGCCCCTGCACCGCGAAGGCGCCGAGGCTCTGGCCGGCGGAGCCGCGCAGGCGCACCGTGACATGGCCGGGCTGAAGGCCCGTCATTCCGAACTTCCGGGTGATCATGGCCGAAAGCCGGGTGCCGATGGCCCGGTGGGCGTTCTGGACATTGTACTGGAGCTGCATCTTCTCCCCGTCCTCGAACAGGGAGCGGGCGTCCTTGATCATCTGGGCGTCAAGGGTGTCCGGCACCTCGTTGCGGCCGACCTGGGTGCAGAAGCGGGCATATTCGCCCGGGTCCGCCTGGGCCAGCAGCGGGTTCATGTCCAGATCGTCCAGGTGGGCAGCACCACGGCTGACCTGATGCAGCAGGTCGGTGCGGCCGATCACCTCCTCCAGCTTGCGGAAGCCGAGGGAGGCCAGGATTTCACGCACCTCCTCGGCGATGAAGCTGAAGAGGTTGACCACCTTTTCCGGCGTGCCGGTGAACTTCTTGCGCAGATCCTCCGCCTGCACGCAGACGCCGACCGGGCAGGTGTTGGAATGGCACTGGCGCACCATGATGCAGCCCATGGCGACCAGGGCCGCGGTGCCGATGCCGAACTCCTCCGCTCCCAGCATCGCGGCCATCACGATGTCGCGGCCGGTGCGCAGGCCGCCATCGGTACGCAGCACGACACGGTGGCGGAGACGGTTCAGCACCAGGACCTGCTGCACCTCCGACAGGCCCATCTCCCACGGGATGCCGGCATATTTGATGCTGGTCTGCGGGGAGGCGCCAGTGCCGCCATTGTGGCCGGACACCAGGATGATGTCGGCGCCCGCCTTGGCCACGCCGGCGGCGATGGTGCCGATGCCGGAGCGGCTGACCAGCTTCACGCAGACCTTGGCGTCGGGATTGATCTGCTTCAGGTCGTAGATGAGCTGGGCCAGATCCTCGATCGAGTAGATGTCGTGGTGCGGCGGCGGGCTGATCAGGGTCACGCCGGGGGTGGCGTGGCGCAGCCGCGCGATCATCTCCGTGACCTTGAAGCCGGGAAGCTGGCCGCCCTCGCCGGGCTTGGCCCCCTGCGCCACCTTGATCTCGATCTCGCGGCACTGGTTCAGATACTCCGCCGTGACGCCGAAGCGGCCGGAGGCCACCTGCTTAATGGCGGAGTTCCAGTTGTCGCCGTTCCGGTCGGGCTTGAACCGCTCCGGCACCTCGCCGCCCTCGCCGCTGTCGGACTTGGCCCCGATGCGGTTCATGGCGACGTTCAGCGTGCCGTGCGCTTCAGGCGACAAGGCGCCCAGGCTCATGCCCGGCGTCACGAAGCGCTTGCGGAGCTGCGTGATGCTTTCAACCTCGTCCAGCGGCAGCTTCTGCTCCGGCCGGCGGAAGTCCAGAAGGTCGCGGAGCTGGATGGGGGCGCGGTTATGCATCCCCTCCGAATATTTCTTGTAGGTGGAGTAGCTGTCGGTGGCGACAGCGGTCTGCATCATGTGGATCAGACCGCCTTCCCAGGCGTGGCGGTCGCCGCCGCGGCGGTACTTATAGAAGCCGCCGACCGGAAGCGCGATCACCTCCTCGTCCCAGGCGAGGTTGTGCTGCTCCAGCACCTTCTTCTGGATGCCATTCAGGCCGATGCCGGAGATGCGGCTGACCATGCCGGGGAAATGCTCCGCCACCAGGGAGCGGGACAGGCCCACCGCCTCGAAGTTCAGGCCGCCGCGATAGCTGCTGATGATGCTGATGCCCATCTTGGACATTATCTTCAGCAGGCCCTCGTTCACCGCGTTCTTGTAGCGGGCCAGGCACTCCTCCAGCGACAGGTTCCCGAAAAGCCCGCGGCGGTGGCGGTCGGCGATGGCCTCCTGCGACAGGTAGGCGTTCACCGTGGTCGCCCCGACGCCGATCAGCACGGCGAAGTAGTGCGTGTCCATGCACTCGCCGGAACGGACGTTCAGGCTGGTGAAGGTGCGGAGCTGCTGGCGAATCAGGTGGGTGTGGACCGCGCCGGTCGCCAGGATCATCGGGATGGCGGCGCGGTCGGCCGTCTGCGCCTCATCGGTCAGGATGACGTGCGTGGCCCCGCCGCGCACCGCATCCTCCGCCTCCTGGCGGACACGGCGCAGCCCGTCGCGCAGCGCGTCCGGCCCCGCATTCGGGTCGAAGGTGCAGTCGATCTCCGCCGCCGTCTCGCCCATGTATTTGCGCATGGCGCGGAACTCGGCGGTGGTCAGCACCGGGCTCTCGAGCTGGAGCAGCCGGGTCTGGTTCGCATCCTCGTCCAGGATGTTGCCCAGATTGCCCAGCCGGGTCTTCAGGCTCATCACCCGCTTCTCGCGCAGCGAGTCGATGGGCGGATTGGTGACTTGGCTGAAGTTCTGGCGGAAGAAATGGTGCAGGCCTCGGTACTTGTCGGACAGCACCGCGATGGGGCTGTCGTCGCCCATGCTGCCCACGGCCTCCTTCGCATCCTCCACGGTGGGATGCAGGATGCTCTCCAGATCCTCCATGGTGATGCCGTAGGCGATCTGACGGCGGCGCAGCTCCTCGCGCGACAGCTCCGCCGGTTCGGCCGGAGCCGCCTTCACCAGATCGTCCAGGACGGTGATGTTCTTGATCCAGCTGCCATAAGGCCGCTGGGCGGCAAGCTGGTCCTTGATCTCGCGGTCGTGATACAGGCGGCCCTCCGCCAGGTCGACGCAGATCATCTGGCCGGGGCCGAGGCGGCCCTTCTCCACCACGCTGGGCTCGTCCACCTTCACCATGCCGGTTTCGGAGCCGCCGATCAGCAGGCCATCGCCGGTGATGACATAGCGCATCGGGCGCAGACCGTTGCGGTCCAGCCCGCCGACAACCCAGCGGCCGTCATACATGGCCAGCGCCGCCGGCCCGTCCCACGGCTCCATCACCGCGTTGGCGTAGCTGTACAGGTCCTGATGGGCCTTGGGCATGGTGGGATTGGCGGCCCAGGCCTCCGGCACCAGCATGGTCTTCACCATGGGGGCGGAGCGGCCGGCGCGCACCATCAGCTCGAATACCGCGTCCAGGGCCGCGCTGTCGGAGGAGCCGACCGGGATAACCGGCTTCACATCCTCGATATGGGACCCGAAGATCTCATGATCCATCCGGGTCTCGTGCGCCTTCATCCAGTTGGTGTTGCCGCGCAGCGTGTTGATCTCGCCATTGTGGGCGAGGGTGCGGAAGGGCTGGGCCAGCCACCAGGTCGGGAAGGTGTTGGTGGAGTAGCGCTGGTGATAGATGGCGAAATTGCTCTCGAACCGCTCATCCAGCAGGTCCGGATAGAAGCTGGTGAGCTGCTCCGCCAGGAACATGCCCTTGTAGATGATCGAGCGGCAGGACAGGGAGCAGATATAGAAGTCGTTGATCTGCTCACCCCGTACCGCCTTCTCGATCCGGCGGCGGATGACGTAGAGGTCGCGCTCGAGCTGGTCCTCGGCAACGTTCTTCGGATTGCCGACCATGATCTGCTCGATCTCCGGCCGGGTGGCGTTCGCCTTCTCGCCGATGACGCCGATATTGATCGGCACCTGACGCCAGCCGAAGATGGTGTAGCCCCACTTCAGGATCTCGGTCTCGACGATGGAGCGGCAGCGCTCCTGCGCCTCCAGGTCGGTGCGCGGCAGGAACACCTGCCCGACGGCGATCAGCCCGTCCGGTGCCGGATGGCCGGTGCGGACCACATGCTCATGGAAGAAGGCCTGCGGCACCTGCACATGGATGCCGGCGCCGTCGCCGGTCTTGCCGTCGGCGTCCACCGCCCCGCGGTGCCAGAGGGCGCGCAGGGCCTCGATGGCCTTTTCCACCACGGCGCGGCGGGGCTTGCCGTCCAGCGCGGCGACGAAGCCGACGCCGCAGCTGTCGACCTCGTCCGCGGGATTGTAGGCATGCTCCGCCTCGAGCTTCGCGGCATTGGCCTTCCAGTCGCGGATGAAGGCTTCGCCGTCAAGCACCGGGGGGTTGGCGGGGATCGTGCGGTCGGTCATGGGTGCCCCCTTCGACTCAGGCAAGCGTGGCGGGATCGAACGGCACGGGCGTGCCGACGTCGTCGGTGATTTTGATGTGGCCCGGTTGGGCGGCGAACCGCTCCATCCAGCGGCATATGGCGGGGAAACGGTCCAGTTCGAACCCGCCTTCCTCGGCAACATGGGTGTAGGCGTACAGCGCGATATCGGCGATGGAGCAGCGATCCCCCACCAGCCAGTCGCGCATCAGCAGATGCGTTTCCATCTGGCGCAGCGCGGCATAGCCCTGCTCCCGCTTCAGCACCAGCGCATGCACCCGTTCCGGCGTCATCTCGAACCGGTGGGTGATCCAGAAGCGGGCGGTAGCGACATTGGGCTCGTGGCTGTACTGCTCCCAGAACAGCCATTGCAGCACCGCCGCCTTGTCCCGCCGGTTGTCCGGCCAGAAGGGCGAGCCCTCCGCGATCCAGCGCAGGATGGCATTGCTCTCCGCCAGATAATCGTCCTTCTCCAGCCGTAGCAATGGGATGCGGCCGTTCGGATTGAGGGACAGGAACTCCGGAATCCGGCTCTCCCCCTTGTCGATATCCACCTCCACGCGCTCGAACGGCATGCCGAGCTGCGTCAGCAGCCAGCGGCACTTGTACCCGTTCCCGGAGGAGAGATTGTCGTAGAGGCGGAGCATGGGGAGGTCTCCCGTAGGTCGGATCGAGCGTGGCGATGATCCGACAAGCCGTTTCCATTCTGGACCGCTGTGTCGGATCGGCGCCTTCGGCCCGATCCGACCTACGGCGCCTTACTCCGCCGCCACGGCCACCGGCCTTTCCACCGCGGCCTGGCTGGTCTGGATGAAGCGGTGAATGCCCTCGGCGGCGTCGCGGCCGTCCTTGATGCCCCAGACCACCAGGCTGGCCCCGCGCACGATGTCGCCGGCGGCGAAGACGCCGTCCAGGTTGGTCATCATGGTGCGGTGGTTGATCTGGACGGTGCCCCAGCGGCTGACCTTCAGGGACTTGTCGCCGAACAGGCCGGGCATGTCCTCCGGATCGAAGCCGAGCGCCTTGATCACCAGATCGGCCTCCATCGTGAAGGCGGAGCCTTCGATAGGCATCGGGGTCTGGCGGCCGGTGGCGTCGGCAACGCCCATATGCATCTTATGGGCGCGGACATGGGTGACGCGGGCGTCGCCCAGGAAGGCCTCGGGGGCCGCCTGCCAGACGAACTCCGCACCCTCCTCCTCCGCATGCGCCACCTCGCGCTGGGAGCCGGGCATGTTGGCGCGGTTGCGGCGGTAGAGGCACTTCACGGACTTCGCACCCTGGCGGATCGCCGTGCGGACGCAGTCCATGGCCGTGTCGCCGCCGCCGATGACGACGACATTCTTTCCGGCGGCGTTCAGCGTGCCGTTCTCGTAATCCACCACCGTGTCGCCAAGGCCGACCCGATTGCTGGCGGTCAGATAGTCCAGCGCCGGCACGATGCCGTCCAGCCCGGCTCCGGGACCTTCCAGGTCGCGCGCCTTGTAGACGCCGGTGGCGATCAGCACGGCGTCATGGCGCAGCCGCAGTTCGGTCAGCGTGGCGTTCCGGCCGACCTCGAAGCCGAGATGGAAGCGGATGCCGCTCTTCTCCATGTTCTGCCAGCGGCGCAGCACGACTTCCTTCTCCAGCTTGAAGCCGGGGATGCCGTAGATCAGCAGCCCGCCGGGCCGGTCGTAGCGGTCGTAGACATGGACCTCGTAGCCCTTCTTGCGGAGCTGCTCCGCCGCGGCGAGGCCGGCCGGGCCGGCGCCGACGATGCCGACGGATTGCGGGCGCTCACGGGTCGGTTGGATCGGCTTCACCCAGCCCATGTCCCAGGCGGTGTCGGTGATGTACTTCTCCACCGAGCCGATGGTGACCGCGCCGTGGGTGGACTGCTCGATGGTGCAGTTCCCCTCGCACAGCCGGTCCTGCGGGCAGATGCGGCCGCAGATTTCCGGGAAGTTGTTGGTGGCCTGCGAGACCTCGTAGGCCTCCTCCAGCCGCCCCTCCGCGACCAGCTTCAGCCAGTCGGGGATGTTGTTGGAAACGGGGCAGTGCACTTGGCAGAAGGGCACGCCGCACTGGGAGCAGCGGCCGGCCTGTTCCTGCGCGCTCTGGTCGCTGAATCGGGCGTAGATTTCTTGGAAGTCCTGGGCGCGCAGCTCCGCCTTCCGCTTATCGGGCATGCGCTGCCCGGTATGCACGAACCCAAGCATCTTCGTCTGCGCCATCTCTCAACTCCCGCCGATCGGACCCTTGGCCGGCAGCCCACGAACAAGGCTTTCCGGCGCTTCACAGCCAGAAGTCCATATAAATCCCGCAGAGCCCCGCATCCAGCATTTTTTTGCCGATAGGTCAGCCATGTTGACCAATCACGGCGCATGACTGTGTTGCGCCAGCCTCAGCATCACGGGCAAAATCCGCCGAGATGCAGCAAATAGGTCCGATCCGGACCTTAATGCACCTAGGCAGTTGTTTTAACTGAAAAATGGCATCTGAATGACATCTTCATGATATGGGCAACTCACGATCTCATACCGCGTTGCACATACTCGCCAGCCTGACGCCCGGCCTGCTATAAGGCCCGCCAGACAAACACGCCCTCAGCCGCCGGACCCGCGCCCATGGATGCAGCAAGCCAGTACCTCAACGCCGTCATCCTGGGCGTTCTGGAGGGGCTGACGGAATTCATCCCCGTCTCCTCCACCGGACACCTGATCCTGCTGGCGAACCTGCTGGGGTTCGAGGGGCAGGCAGAGGATGTGTTCAAGGTGGTGATCCAGCTCGGCGCCGTGCTGGCCGTGCTGATCGTCTATTTCGGCAAGCTCTGGAAGGTGCTGGTGGGCCTGCCCTTCGACAATGGCGCCCGCCGCTTCGCCGCCGCCGTGATCCTGGCCTTCCTGCCGGCCGCCGCGCTGGGGGCCACGCTGCACGGCTTCATCAAGGGGGTGCTGTTCAACCCGGTCATCGTCTGCGTGGCGCTGGTGGTCGGCGGCATCCTGATCCTGATCGCCGAACGGGCCGTCCCCCAACCCCGCCATTATTATGTGGAGGAGTTCCCGGTCGGGCTGAGCCTGCGCATCGGGCTGTTCCAGTGTCTGGCGCTGATCCCCGGCGTGTCGCGTTCGGGCGCCAGCATCATCGGGGCGCTGATGATGGGCGTCGACCGGCGCGCCGCCGCGGAGTTCAGCTTCTTCGTCGCCATCCCCACCATGCTGGGGGCCGCCACCTACGATATCTACAAGAACCGCGACGTGTTGACCTTCGACGGGGTCGGGATGATCGCCGTCGGCTTCGCCGTTGCGTTCCTTTCGGCGCTGCTGGTGGTGAAGAGCCTCGTCGCCTTCGTCGGCAAGTACGGCTTCACCCCTTTCGCCTGGTACCGCATCGCCCTCGGCACGCTGGGTCTGGCGTTCTTCCTGCTCTGACCGGCTGCGCCGTGGTCTATTTCAGCACATAGCGGACGAAGGGATCGCGCCCCCCGGCAACCTTGTCATACAGGGCGCGGGCGGTCTTGTTGTCCTCGTTCGTGTGCCAGTAGACGTGCCGCCAGCCCTGGGCGCGCGCCAGGGCCTGGAGCCGCTGGATCATGGCCCGACCGATGCCCTTGCCGCGGAAGACGGAATCGGTGAACAGATCCTCCAGATAGCAGACCGGAGCCAAGCTCCACGTGTTCTCATGGAGGACATAGTTGCACAGCCCGACGCCCCTTCCGTCCGGCCCCCGCGCGATCAGCCCGTGCACCGGCGATTCCGGGTCCAGGATGCGGGTCCAGGTGCCGGCGGTCACAGCCTCCGGCAGGTCCACTTGGTAGAAAGCGCAATAGCCGGCCCAGAGCCGCCGCCATTCGGCTTCGTCGGCAGCCGTTACGGGGGCGATGGTGATATCGGCGTCCATGTCATGTCCCCTCTTCCTGGCTCTTGGCCCTTCCAGGCCGCAGAGCCTTGGATACCGCAGGCGGAGCACCCCCGTCATCCCGCCCCCGCAGCGCAGGCGCCCATCCCTTTCGGAAGGGGTAAGCCGGTGCGGGACTCCACCTTCGGATGGAAGGGGCCGGCGGGCGCTTCCCTTTCTCGATTCGCTGTGGCACACGGGAGTTAACCGGTGACCGCGGCTGTTGCACCGATTCCCGGTCAGCATAGGCTCTTGGATGCGCACACTTCACCATCATCCCCTGTCGCCCTTCTCCCGCAAAGTCCGCGTGGCCCTGGCCGAAAAGCGCCTGGAGTTCACGGCGGAGATGGTGAAACCGTGGGAGCGGCAGGAGGAGTTCCTGATGCTGAATCCCGCCGGCGAGGTGCCGGTGCTGGTGGAGGAGGACGGGCTGGTGGTGGCCCATCACCTCGCCATCTGCGAATATCTGGAGGACGCCTATCCGGACAGCAGTCTGCTGGGCCGGGACGTGGCCGTGCGGGCGGAGGTGCGGCGTCTTTCCGCTTGGTTCGACGTCAAGTTCGGGGCCGAGGTGACGGACAATCTGGTGGGCGAGAAGCTGTACAAGCGCCTGTCCGGCCAGGGGCAGCCCTACCCCCAGGCCATCCGCGCCGGCCATGCCAACATCCATTACCACCTGGATTATATCGCCTGGCTGTCGGAACGGCGGACTTGGCTGGCGGGGGATGATTTCTCCCTGGCCGACATCGCGGCGGCGGCTCAGCTCTCCACCATCGATTATATGGGCGACGTGCCCTGGGACGAGCATCCGGAGGCGAAGAGCTGGTACGCGCGGGTGAAGAGCCGCCCGGCCTTCCGCTCGCTGCTGGCCGACAATGTGCCCGGCGTGGTTCCGCCGAAGCACTATGCCGACCTGGATTTCTGAAGCCGCCCTTTCGATCGGGTTCCGCCCCGGCTCCGTCGCATTTCCGCCGCCTTCCGCGGCTCTACTCCCGGTCAGCACGAGGCGCCGACAACGGAGGAACGAATGCGTCGCCATAGTCTCACCCTTCCCGCCCTGGCCCTTGCCGCCGGGCTTGCCCTCGCAGCACCCGCCAAGGCCCAGGTGGTGATTCCGCCGCAGCCCTTCGTGGACATGATCTCTCTGAACCTGTCCGCCGAGGATTGGGTCCGGTCGGAGACGGCGCTGGTCACCCTGATCGTGGACGCTGCCGGCAGCGGCACGGATGCGGCCAACCTCCGCGCCGAGATCGTCAAGGCCGCCCAGGGTGTCACCAGCGAGGGGGAGTGGCGCATCGTACGGATGGACCGCATGCATGACGATGCCGGGCTTGAGCGTTGGCAGGCGGAAATCCAGGCGCGCCTGCCGGAGCCGCAGTTGGCGGGCCTGGGCGACAAGACCAAGAAGGTCAGCCGGCCGGGTCTGCAGCTCCGCGTCGGCGGCATCGCCTTCGACCCCACCCTGGCGGAGGTCGAGGCCGCGAAGAGCAAGCTGCGCGCGGACATCTACGCCAAGGTGAATGAGGAGCTGAAGCGCCTGAACGGAGCCTTCCCCGACCGGCAGTTCCGCGTCGCCAATATCGACTTCTTCGAGCACGAGAGTCACCCGCCCCAGCCCTATGCCGCCGATCGTATGATGGTCGCGGAGTCCAAGGCCAGCGTCCAGGGCGGGGTTCAGGACAAGCTGAAGCTCAGCGCCCGCGTCTCCATGGGCGCCTTCGCCCTGCCGCCGAAGGAATGAACGGAAAAGGGCGGGGTCATGCCCCGCCCTTCCTGCTTCCTCAGTCCGCGTTGGCGTCCAGCGCGTAGCCGGCCGACCGCACCGTACGGATCAGATCCGGGAACTCGTCCTCGTTCAGCGCCTTGCGCAGGCGGCGGATATGCACGTCCACCGTCCGGGGCTCCACATACACGTCGTGCCCCCAGACGATGTCCAGCAACTGCTCGCGGGAGAACACACGGCCAGGATGCTGCATGAAATGGCGCAGCAGGCGGAACTCGGTCGGTCCCAGATGCACGTCGCGGCCGTCGCGGCGCACCCTGTGGGCCGCCAGATCCATGACCACGTCGGCGAAACGCAGCAGCTCCTCCGACAAGGCTGGGCTGGAGCGGCGCAGCACGGCGCGGATGCGGGCCACCAGCTCCGTCGGGCTGAAAGGCTTGGAGATATAGTCGTCCGCCCCGCTGTTGAGGCCGCGGACCTTGTCCGCCTCTTCCCCCCGCGCGGTCAGCATGATGACGGGAATTTCGCGGGTCTTCGGATTGCGGCGGAGCTGGCGGCAGACCTCCAGACCGCTCATCAAGGGCAGCATCCAGTCCAGCAGGACCAAGTGCGGCGTCTGCTCGTTGGCCAGCAGCAGCGCCTCTTCGCCGTCATTGGCCGCGGCGACGCGGAAACCTTCCTTTTCAAGATTGTACTTCAGCAGGGTGACGAGATCGACCTCGTCCTCCACGATCAGAATCAGCGGCTTGAGGGCGGAGTTCATCTTTTCTTGTCCGTTTCCCGGGTCAAGTCAGTATCGCGGAGAATGGGTCGGGGCAGCACCCGGACGCCGCCCCGGCGGGCAGTCAGTCGGCGATAGGCTCGTTCGGCTCCACCACGGCAAAGCTGGATTCGTCGCCCTTGGGCCGGTCCGCAGTCAGGGGATAGCCCTTGACCAGGAAGTGGATGGTTTCGGCGATGTTGGTGGCGTGGTCGCCCGCCCGCTCCAGGTTCTTGGCGATGAAGAGCAGGTGGGTGCAGGGGGTGATGCTGCGCGGGTCCTCCATCATGTAGGTCAGGACTTCGCGGAACAGGCTGGTATAGAGGTCGTCCAGCTCCTCGTCCCGGTGCCAAGCCGAAATGGCCTTTTCCACATCGCGGTCGATGTAGGCGTCCAGCACGTCCTTCAGCATCTCCTGCACCAGCCGCCCCATGCGCGGAATGGCGGAGATCGGGCGCACCGCCGGAAGCTGGGCCAGCGCGATGGAGCGCTTGGCGATGTTGGCGGCGTAATCGCCGGTCCGCTCCAGATCGGCGGAGATCTTCAGGGAGCCAAGGATCTCGCGCAGGTCGATTCCCATGGGCTGCCGAAGGGCCAGCATCCGCACAGCTTCCTGCTCGATCTGGCGCTCGTAATCATCCAGCCGGGTATCGCCCTGCATGACGCGCCCGGCGAGATCGACGTCGCGGCGCGCCACGGCCTGGACCGCGGCCTCGATCTGCGCTTCCGCCACGCCGCCCATCTGGGTGATGAGATTGGACAGGCGCTGGAGTTCCTGCTCGAAGGCCTTGACGGTATGTTGCGTGGGCATGGAGGCGCTCGCTTGTCTGCGTGTCCTGAAGGCGGGGCGGGAATCCGGCCCCGTTCCGGGGCCGGTCGCAATGCCGGTCAGCCGTAGCGGCCGGTGATGTAGCCCTGGGTGCGCTCATCCCGCGGGTTCGTGAAGATCTCCTCCGTATTCCCCACCTCGACCAGGTCGCCGAGATGGAAGAAGGCGGTGCGCTGGGAGACGCGGGCGGCCTGCTGCATGTTGTGGGTGACGATCACGATGGTGAAGGCCTCCCGCAGCTCGTCGATCAGCTCCTCGATATGGGCGGTGGCGATCGGGTCGAGGGCCGAGCAAGGCTCGTCCATCAGGATCACTTCCGGGCTGACCGCGATGGCGCGGGCGATGCAGAGGCGCTGCTGCTGGCCGCCGGACAGGCCGGTGCCGGGCTCGTGCAGCCGGTCCTTCACCTCGTTCCAGAGGCCGGCCCGCTTCAGCGAGGCCTCAACGATGGCGTCCAGCTCGTCCCGGCGGGTGGCCAGACCGTGCAGCTTGGGACCGTAGATGATGTTCTCGAAGATCGACTTCGGGAACGGATTGGGCTTCTGGAAGACCATGCCGACCCGTGCCCGGAGCTGCACCACGTCCAGCTTGGGGGCGTAGATGTCCTCGTCGTCCAGCGTGATGGTGCCCGTCACCCGGCAGATGTCGATGGTGTCGTTCATCCGGTTCAGGGTGCGCAGGAAGGTGGATTTGCCGCAGCCCGACGGCCCGATCAGGGCCAGCACTTCGTTCTGGCGGATGTCCACATTGATCCCGTGCAGCGCCCGCTTCTCGCCGTAATAGACCTTCACGTCCTCGGCGCGCATCTTGACGGTATAGGGCGCAGTGTCGGCGGCGGATGCATTCATGATGTTCGTGTCCATTGTGATCACCACCGGCGTTCGAATTTCTTGCGCAGGAAGATGGCGATGCTGTTCATCAGCACCAGGAAGATCAGCAGCATCAGGATCGCCGCCGAGGTCAGCTCGACGAAGCCGCGCTCCGGCCGGTCGGCCCACATGAAGATCTGAACCGGCAGAGCGGCGGAGCTGTCCAGCAGGCCGGTCGGCGCTTCGGTGATGAAGGCGTTCATGCCGATCATCAGCAGCGGCGCCGTCTCGCCCAGGGCCTGCGCCATGGCGATGATGGTGCCGGTCAGGATGCCCGGCATGGCCAGCGGCAGCACATGGTGCGTCACCGTCTGAAGCCTGGACGCCCCCATGCCCAGCGCCGCCTCCCGGATGGAGGGGGGCACCGCCTTCAGCGCCGCGCGGGCGGCGATGATGATGGTGGGCAGGCTCATCAGCGCGATCACCATGCCGCCCACCAGCGGTGAGGAGCGCGGCAGGCTGAAGAACTGGAGGAACACGGCCAGACCCAGCAGACCGAAGACGATGGAGGGCACGGCCGCGAGATTGTTGATGTTCACCTCGATGAAGTCGGTGAACCGGTTTTTCCGCGCGAACTCCTCCAGATAGACCGCCGTGGCCACCCCGATGGGGAAGGCCAGCAGCAGCGTCACCAGCAGCAGGTAGAAGGAACCGACCGCAGCCCCCCAGATGCCCGCCAGCTCGGGATAGTTGCTGTCGGAGAAGGAGAAGAAGGTGCTGTTGAAGCCGGTGCGGCTGTCGCCGCTCTCCGCCAGCGTATCGAACCAGGCGACCTGCTGATCGCTGACGGGGCGGTTCGCCTCCGGCGCGTCCCGGTCGATCTTGCCCTTGTTGAGCTGGTTGATCGGGTCGGAGGCCGGCACCCAGAACTCCACCGTCTGGCCCACCAGCGACGGTTCGGCCAGCACGCGCGCGGCCAGGGAGACGCCGGCCACCGGGCTGATCAGCTCACGAAGCTGCCGCCGCTCCCGCCGCCCCTCGACATCCGGGAAACGGGCATAGAGCGCGTCCTGCACCATATCCTGGAAGGCGCCGCGGTCGAAGTCGGCCGGGTTGCCGGTTCCCTGGGGATCGATCACCTCCCGGTCCAGCGTCACCTCCAGCCGGATGGAGGTCTGCCAGAAGGCGGTCACGCCCTCCCGCAGGATGGTGCCGAGAAGCACCACCAGCATCAGGCAGGCGATGGCCACGGCCACGATGCCGTAGATCTTGAACCGCTGCTCCGCCGCATAGCGCCGGCGCAGCCGCTTCTCCGCGGCTTCGGAGGTGTGGAAGGACAGGTTCGCCGCGATGGGTGAGGCCATGTCAGTCATACTTTTCCCGATACTTCTGCACGATCCGCAGGGCGACGACGTTCAGCAGCAGGGTCACGGCGAAGAGCACCAGACCCAGCGCGAACACCGACAGCGTCTTCGGACTGTCGAACTCCTGGTCGCCCACCAGCAGGGACGCGATCTGCACGGTCACGGTGGTGACCGCATCCAGCGGATTGAAGGTCAGGTTCGCCTGCAGGCCGGCGGCCATGACCACGATCATGGTCTCGCCGATGGCGCGGCTGACCGCCAGCAGGAAGGCGCCGACGATGCCGGGCAGCGCCGCGGGCAGGATCACCTGCCGGATCGTCTCCGACCGGGTGGCGCCCAGCCCGTAGGAACCGTCGCGCAGGCTCTGCGGGACCGCATTGATGACGTCGTCCGATAGGGAGGAGACGAAAGGCACGATCATGATGCCCATCACCACTCCCGCCGCGAGCGCGGAGTTGGAGGAGACGTCGAGTCCGATCGCCGCGCCCAGGTCGCGGATCACCGGCGCCACCGTCAGGATGGCGAAGAAGCCGTAGACCACCGTGGGAATGCCGGCCAGGATCTCCAGCACCGGCTTGATGGTGGAGCGGACGGGGCGGGGCGCGTATTCCGACAAATAGATGGCCGACATCAGGCCGACCGGCAGGGCCACCGTCATGGCGATGGTGGCGATCAGCAGGGTGCCGGTGAACAGCGGGATGGCGCCAAACGCGCCCGACGCGCCGGCCTGATCGGCGCGGATCGCCGTCTGCGGGCTCCAATGCAGGCCGAACAGGAATTCGACGGGCGAGACCTGGGCGAAGAAGCGGGCGCTCTCGAACAGCAGCGACAGCACGATGCCGACGGTGGTCAGGATCGCGATCAGCGAGCAGACGATCAGCAGCCAGTTGATCACCCGCTCCACATTGTTGCGCGCCCGGAACTCCGGGGAGATGCGCTGCCGGCCCAGGAACAGCCCGGCCGCCGCCAGCGCCATGCAGGCGGCGAAGACGGCCCAGTTGCTGAGCGAAAGAAGCTGGTTGTAATGCTCCGCCGCGGGGCGCAGCACATCCACGACCGCGGGATTCACATACTGCGCCTGACCGGCCGCGATGTTGCCGATGTTGATCAGCAACAGCTGCTCCTGCGTCGTGGTCAGCGCCGCCTCTTCCAGGTTGGGCAGGCGCTGCAACAGCGCCTCCAGGTCGGAAGGCGAGACCATGACACGCGCCCAGGCTTCGATCATCTCGTGCGACAGGGAGTCCAGCACGATCGATTCGATCAGCGGGAACTTGACGGCCACCCAGAATAGCAGCAGCAGCAGCGCCGGCAGCCCGGCCCAGATGGCGATGTAGAGGCCGTAATAATTCGGCACCGAATGAAGGGAGGCGATCCGCCCGCCCGCCACGGCAACCGCGCGGGAACGGCCCATCCAGTACCCTATTACGGACAGGATCAGCAGGATGCCGACTGTAAGTGAAGCGGACATCGTCACACGCGGTTGTTGGAAAAGGGAAAAACCAATAATGGGTCGCTTCTCAAGCGACAAGGACCCGGCGGCGCCGAGAGGCTTTCCGCCGGGTCCCACCGGAAACCGTGCCGGCACTCACCGGCACGGCATGGACCCGATTACGAGGTCGGCTTGGACATCGGGGTCAGGTTCTTCACGGTCTCGGTGACCTTGGAGCGCTCATCGTCCGGGAGGGCGATCAGGCCCTTGTCGGCCAGGTAGCCGTCCGGACCGAAGGCGCGGTCGCTGGTGTACTCGGTCACGAACTCCTTCAGGCCCGGAATGACGCCGACATGGGCGTTCTTCAGGTACACGAACAGGGAGCGGGAGACCGGATAGTCGCCGCTGGAGATCGTCTCATAGCTCGGCTCGACGCCGCCCACCGGGTTCGCGTCGATACGGTCCAGGTTCTCCTCCAGGAAGGAGAAGCCGAAGATGCCGAAGGCGTTCGGGTTGGCGTCCAGGCGCTGAACGATCAGGTTGTCGTTCTCACCGGCCTCGATGAAGGCGCCGTCCTCGCGCATGGTCTTGCAGACCGCGGCGTGACGATCCTTGCCTAGCTCCTTGATCGCCGGGAATTCCTTGCAGCCCTCTTCCATCACCAGCTCGACCCAGGCGTCGCGGGTGCCGGACGTCGGCGGCGGGCCGAGAACCTCGATCTGGACGTTCGGGAAGGACGAGTCGATCTGGTTCCAGGTCTTGTAGGGGTTGGCGACGATCTGGCCGTCGACCTCGACCTCCTTTGCCAGGGCCTGGAAGAGCTGGGCCTTGGTCAGGTTGAAGGACTCGCGCTTCTTCGAGTGGGCGAAGGCGATGCCGTCATAGCCGATCTTGATCTCGGTGATCTGGTCGACGCCGTTCTTCTGGCAGCTGTCGAACTCGGAAGCCTTCATCGGGCGCGAGGCGCCGGTGAGGTCCGGGTGGGAGGCGCCGACGCCGCCGCAGAACAGGCGCATGCCGCCGCCGGTGCCGGTGGACTCCAGAATGGGCGACGGGAACTTCGAGGTCTGACCGAAGCGCTCCACCACCGTGGACGTGAAGGGGAACACGGTGGACGAACCGACGATGCGGATCTGGTCGCGCGCGTGGGCAACGCCGGTCATCGCCACGAGGGACGCAGCGCCGAACACGGCGGCCATGGCAAGCTTCTTGGTGGTCACGTCAATGCCTCCAGTATTTGGCAACTGTCCAGGGCGCCATTGTGCGTACACCCTGCCGCGGAATGTCCCGACGGAGTGGCCGGACCATAACGGCTGCGCGCGAACCAAATACTACACGGAGATGACACTTTGATGACGCCGGCCACCCCTGCGCCTGCCCTCGCCATTCCTGCGGACATGGCGCCCATGCAGGCGCGGGATGCTTACCCCGCCATGCTGGCGGAGGCTGGTAGAATGCCTGACCGGAGTGTGGCGACCGGAAGCTGGATGGTGAAGGTGCTGCCCTTTCCGACCTCGCTGTCGATGGACAGCCGTCCCCGGTGGCGGTTCACGATATGCTTTACGATGGCGAGGCCCAGCCCGGTTCCGCCCAGGGCGCGGGAGCGGGCGGCATCCACGCGGTAGAAGCGCTCCGTCAGGCGCGGCAGGTGCGTGCGGGGTATCCCCTCCCCCTGGTCAGCGACAGAGATGCAGACGGCGCCCGCCGTCCCGCCCCTGGGCTCCAGCGCGGAGAGGCGGACCGTGACCTCGCTCTGCTCGCGGGAATATTTCAGGGCGTTGTCGATCAGGTTCTGGAACACCTGCGCCAACTGGTCCTCGTCGCCCAGCACCGGCGGCAGTTCCGCCGGTCCTTCGATGCGCAGCCGGATCTTGCGGGAAGCCGCCTTCAGCTCGAGCATGGCCACGACCTTGCGGACGATCTCCGGCACATCTGCCGTCCCGGTAGGCGGCGAATGCTCATCCATCTCGATGCGGGACAGGGAAAGCAGGTCGTTGACCAGCCGCGACATGCGGTTCGCCTGCTCATGCATGATGCCGAGGAAGCGGTCATGCGCCTCCATATCGTCCCTGGCCGGCCCGCGCAGCGTCTCGACGAAGCCGATCAGGGTGGCGAGCGGGGTGCGCAGCTCATGGCTGGCATTGGCGACGAAGTCGGCGCGCATCTGCTCCGACCGCTTCAGCAGGGTGATGTCGTGCAGGGTGACCAGCGCCGCGCGGATGGGAGCGTCCTCGCCGCCCTCCTGCTCCAGCGGGAACGGCTTCACCCGTGCCTCCAGCGTCCGCTCCACCGGTACGGGAAGCAGGAATTCCACCGTGCGGGAGGTGCCGCCGGCCAGCACGGCGTCCACCGCTTCCAGCAGGACGGGATTGCGCAGCGACACGGCCAGATCGCGGCCCACCATGCGCTCGCCGAACAGCCCGCGCGCAGCGCTGTTGGCGCGCAGCACGCGCCGCTCCGCCCCGACCAGCAGCAGGGGATCGTGCAAGGCCTCCACCACGGCCTCGCCGGCGGCGATCCGGCGCTCGCCCTGGGCGCACCGGTCCAGCCAGTGCTGGTGGGCGCGGGCGGCGGCGGCCAGAACAGCCTGGGCGGAGCTGGAGCGGGCGGCGGCCGGGACCAGCGCCTCCTCCGCCTCGCCCAGCCGCTCCATCTGGTCCGCCAGAAGGCGGATATCGAGATAGACCGTGCGCAGCACCGCCCAGGCCACGCCGATGAGGGCCAGGATGAGGACCAACGCCACGGGAAAAGGCAGCAACCCCTGAGCCGCCAGCATGATCAGGACGATGCAGGTGGGCACGACGAGCAGCGCCCCGATCAGGGCGAAACGGAGAGGTCGGATTTCAACGCTGCTCATATCCCACACTCCAGACTGACATCCCCGCCGACCGCCGGAGCCGCGCGAACGGGGATCGGTGGACATACCACCCCTGGGCGTAAACGCGCACCCACGTCATGGAATATTCATAGGTCTGCCGCGGGGCTGTCTTCCGGAACAGCCGGCCGTGCCGAGCATACACCGTCCGGAACACGGGAAGGACCGGCGCATGCTCTATCTTGTCGTAAAGGCCGCCCTGTCGGGCCTGATCGTACTGGCCGTTTCCGAACTGGCGAAGCGGAGCCCCGCTCTTGGGGCGCTGGTGGCATCCCTGCCGCTGGTGTCCCTGCTGGGGATGATCTGGCTCTGGCAGGATACGGGCGATGCGCAGCGGCTCGCCGCCCATGCCGAGGCGACCTTCTGGCTGGTCCTGCCGTCGCTTCCGATGTTCCTGCTGGTTCCAGCGCTTCTGCGCCAGGGCATCGGCTTCTATCCCGCCCTGCTGGCGGGATGCGCCCTCACCGTGGCGCTGTATCTCCTCACGGTCTGGCTGCTGCCGAAGCTGGGCATCCCGATCTGACCGGGCCTGCCCCCGGCCGGATGGGATGCCCAGCCCCGGACATGGTCACCAGGCCAGGGCGTCGTGCGCCGCCAGCACCGCCGTGGTGACCAGATCGTTCACCGTGGCGCCCATCTGAACGATCTGCACCGGCCGGTCCATCCCGATCAGCAGCGGGCCCACCAGGGTACCGTTGCCCATCTTCTGCAGCAGCTTGGCCCCGATATTGGCGGCGTGCAGCGCCGGCATGACCAGCACATTGGCCGGACCCGAGAGCTTGCAGAACGGGTAGAGCCGCTGCATCAGCTCGTAATCCAGCGCCACGTCCGCGGACATCTCACCATCGAACTCGAAATCCACGTCGCGGGTGCGCATCAGGGCCACGGCGTCGCGGACATGCTGCGCCCGCTCCCGCATGGGCTGGCCGAAGTTGGAGAAGGAGAGGAAGGCCACGCGCGGCTCATGCCCCATCTGACGGGCCATCCGGGCGGACTGGACCGCGATGTCGCAGAGCTGCTCCGCCGTCGGCCGCTCATTCACCGTGGTGTCGGCGATGAAGACGGTGCGCGCCCGGCTGGCCAGCACGGACAGGCCGAACACCAGATGGTCCGGCTGCGGATCGACCACCCGCGCCACATCCTCGAAGCTGACGGAGAAGCTTCGGGTCAGGCCGGTGACCAGCGCGTCCGCATCGCCCATCGCCACCATGCAGGAGGCGAAGACGTTGCGGTTCTGGTTTACCATGCGCTGGCAATCACGGTGCAGCATGCCCCGGCGCTGGAGGCGGTCGTAGAGGAACTCCGTGTAGCGCTCATTATGCCGGGAGATGCGGGCATTGTGGATTTCCAGCGGCTCGATCGCGCCGAGGCCCAGCGCCGCGACCTGCTCCCGGATCACCTCTTCGCGCCCGACCAGGACCGGCGTGCCGTAGCCGGCGCTGCGGAAGGCGATGGCGGCGCGGATCGCCCGCTCCTCCTCGCCCTCGGCGAAGACCACGCGCTTCGGCGACGCCTTCACCTTCTCGAAGATCAGTTGCAGGCTGTCGCTGGTGGGGTCCAGGCGCAGGCGCAGGGCCTGCCCATAGGCTTCCATGTCGACGATGGGCTTGCGGGCCACGCCGGAATCCATGGCGGCCTTCGCCACAGCCGCCGGGATCTTCACGATCAGCCGGGGATCGAAAGGCACCGGGATGATGTATTCCGGCCCGTAGCGCAGCCGGCGGCCGGAATAGGCGGCATCCACCTCGTCCGGCACATCCTCCCGCGCCAGCTCGGCCAGGGCGCGGGCGGCGGCGATCTTCATCTCGTCATTGATAGTGCTGGCCCGGACATCCAGCGCGCCGCGGAAGATGTAGGGGAAGCCGAGAACGTTGTTCACCTGGTTCGGATAGTCCGAGCGACCGGTGGCGACGATGGCATCCGAGCGCACGGACTTAACCTGTTCCGGGGTAATCTCCGGATCGGGGTTCGCCATGGCGAAGATGATGGGCTTGTCCGCCATGGACTTCACCATCTCCGGCGTCACGGCGCCCTTCACCGACAGCCCCATGAACACGTCGGCGCCCTGCATGGCCTCGGCCAGCGTGCGGGCGTCGGTCTCCACGGCGTGGGCCGACTTCCACTGGTTCATGCCGTTGGTGCGGCCCTGATAGACCACGCCCTTGGTATCGCACAGGGTGATGTTCCCGTGCGGCATGCCCATGGACTTGATCAGCTCCACGCAGGCGATGGCGGCGGCACCGGCGCCGTTCACCACCATGCGCGTGGTCTCCATGGTCCGCCCGGTCAGCTCGATGGCGTTGATCAGGCCGGCGGCGGCGATGATGGCGGTGCCGTGCTGGTCGTCATGGAAGACGGGGATGTCCATCAGCTCGCGCAGGCGCTGCTCGATGATGAAGCAGTCCGGGGCCTTGATGTCCTCCAGATTGATGCCGCCGAAGCTGGGGGACAGGTAACGGACGCAGTTCACGAACTCGTCCACGTCGCGGGTATCGACGCAGAGATCCATGCCGTCCACATCGGCGAAGCGCTTGAACAGCACCGCCTTGCCTTCCATCACCGGCTTGGAGGCCAGCGCGCCGAGGTCGCCCAGACCCAATACGGCCGTGCCATTGGACACCACGGCGACCAGATTGCCCTTGGCCGTGTAGTCATAGGCCGTCGCGGGATCGGCCTGGATGCGCAGGCACGGCACAGCCACGCCGGGCGAGTAGGCGAGAGAGAGGTCGCGCTGGGTGGTCAGCGCCTTGGTGGGCGTGACTTCGAGCTTGCCGGGGCGGCCGGAACTGTGCAGCCACAGGGCCTCTTCCTCGGTGACCTTGGTATTGCTGTCGGCCATGTTTCACTCCCGTGCCGCATTTTGGTTAATTGGCGAGTCGACGCATGGTACAGAGCGCCGCCGCCCGCCGCTAGGCGCGCATTGCATGCATGCGCAGTGGAGACAGCGGGGCGAGGCGGCTGTTGCGGGGGCATCTGCAACCTGTCAGAATCCGCCCCATGGAGCAGCCGGACAGCATCTTCGATCAGGTCGATGAGGACCGCAGGGCGCAGGCCATCGCGGAGGCGCGGGAAAGCCTGCGCGCCGGGCGTGTGACCGATCATTCCGTGGTCGGGCGCTGGCTGCTGGAAGCCGCGGAAGCGCTTGAGAACGGCCGGCCGATGCCGCCAGCGCCGCTGTCGGATCGGCGCTGATGCGGGTGGTCTGGACCGATGAGGCCCAGCGCGACGCCATCAGCCATGTCCAGTATATCGCAGGCTTCAATCCCCATGCCGCCGCCGGAATGCTGCGCCGGATGCACGGTGCCGGAAACGGGTTGGCCGCGTTCCCCCTGCACGGCCGGCCGAAGCCCGACGGCACGTGCGAACTGACGCTGGCCTACCCTTATGTCATCGTCTACGAAGTCGATGAGAATGCTGCGACCGTAACCATCCTGCGCGTCTGGCACGGCGCCCAGGATCGCGACGGCCCCGCCGGAACGTAACAACAAGAACCTGTCCTCAGGGAGAAGACCACATGCCCATTCCCAGCCTGTTCCAGGGCAAGCTGCGGCTGCCGCTGATCGGATCGCCGATGTTCATTGTCAGCTATCCTGAACTGGTCGCCGCCCAGTGCAAGGCCGGGATGGTGGGCACCTTCCCCTCCCTGAATGCCCGTCCGGTGGAGCTGCTGGACGAATGGCTGGGCAATCTGACCCACGACCTTGGCGATTACGCGGCGGCCAACCCAGACAGGAAGGTGGCGCCCTTCGGCGTGAACCTGATCGTGCACCGGTCCAATACCCGGCTGCAGGAGGATCTGGCGCTGGTGGTCAAGCACAAGGTGCCGCTGGTCATCACCTCCGTCGGTGCGCCGACGGAGATCGTGGAGCATGTGCATGGCTATGGCGGCATCGTCTTCCATGATGTCACCAATGTGCGCCATGCGAAGAAGGCCATGGAGGCCGGGGTGGACGGGCTGATCCTGGTCTGCGCCGGGGCCGGCGGCCATGCCGGCACGCTGTCGCCCTTCGCCCTGCTGCCGGAGGTGCGGTCATTCTTCGACGGCACCATCGTGCTGGCCGGGGCCATGTCCTCCGGACAGGCGGTGCGCGCGGCGGAGGTCATGGGGGCGGACATGGCCTATATGGGCACCCGCTTCATCGCCACCGCCGAAGCGCACGCCAACCCCGCCTATAAGCAGATGATCCTGGACGGCCAGGCCGCCGACATCGTCTACACCCCCTTCTTCAGCGGCATCCCCGGCAACTATCTCGGCCCCAGCATCGCCGCCAGCGGCCTGGACGTGGCGGAGCTGACCACACCGGGCCGCACCCCGGACGTGAGCAACTGGGACAACAAGCCCAAGGCCTGGAAGGATGTCTGGTCCGCCGGCCAGGGCATCGGCAGCATCGGCGACGTACCCACCGTGGCCGAGCTGGTGGACCGCATGGCGGCGGAGTACAGCGCTGCCTGCGCCCTGCCCTCCGCCTTCGCGGGGAGCGGGCCGGCCGCCGAATAGAGGCGCCATCTGCATACAGGATTGCGCAACCGCAAAGAGTTACTCCATAATGGTGGGAACCCTGAATGGTTCCGCCCCCATGCAATCCACCACCGATGCTACTGCGGCCCGCGTATCAAACCTGCCGCAGCAGCTTGCCGAGCATGCCCAGTTCGCCAAGGGCCGCGGGGGCAAGCGGCTGGAACTGCGGCTGGCGAACCTGACCGGGCTGCGGCTGCGCGGGTTCGACCTGTCCGGGGCGCGCATGCTGGCCAGCAACCTGTCGTCCGCCGATATGGAAGGGGTGCTGTTCCGTGACGCCGATCTGGAGAACAGCCTGTTCATCGGGGCCAATCTGCGGAGCTGCGACTTCAGCCGCGCCAACCTGCGGGGCGCGCGCTTCTACAGGTCGGACCTGCAATCGGCCCGCCTGGACGGCACCGACATGCGGGTGGGCACCCTGGTCATCAAGACCGGGACGAAGAACCAGACCGACCACAACAGCTTCGGCGCTGTGACCGACCTGTCCTTCTGCAACATGGAGGGGGCGTCGCTGCAGGGGGCCGTCATGCGCAAGTGCCGCATGCGGGGCGTCAATCTTCGCAATGCCGACCTGAAGCAGGTGGATTTCCAGGAAGCGGACCTGCAAGGCGTCGTTCTGCTGGGCGCCGAGATGAACGGGGCCAACTTCCATCTGGCCGACATCTCCGATGCCGTCTTCTCCGTCGATGAGCAGACCCGGCGCGCCTTCCGCGGCAATCCAGCCTTCGAAGCCCATCTGCGCGGGCTGGACGAGATGGAGCGCATCATCGCCGAGCATGAGCGCTGGGTGGACAGCACCGGACGGGAGGGGCGGCGGGCCGACTTCACCGGGCAGAAGCTGCGCGGTGTGGATTTCCGCGGGCGGGAACTGTCGGCCGTGTCCTTCCGCGGGGCGGAACTGGCCGGCGCCAACCTTGCCCATGCGAAACTCGCGGCGGCCGACTTCCAGGGTGCCAGACTGCTCTACACCGACCTGTCGGGGACGGACCTCAGGGGCGCCAACTTCACCGGCGCGACTTTGATGCATGGCCGGCTGGAAGCCGCCGACCTGGGAGACCTGCCGCTACGCAACGGCAATGCCCTGCCCGCCCGATTCCAGGGCGCGGTGCTGGATTGGTGCGACCTCACCGGCGCGCGGCCGGGACCGGCTGGATTCGCTGGAGCGAAAATGGCGAACTGCACCCCACCGGCGTAGCCCATTCAGTAATCGTTAACGGCCCGGAACGATCCTGGAGGCCTTCCCGTGCTCCTGGTTCCGAGTGTCGAGGCGAACGATGTTGACGGTTCTCTGGCTGATGGTGATGGGCTACCTGCTGGTGGCGATCGGGGAACTGATCCCGACCGGCTTCCGCTCCTCACACCATGATCTCCGCGCCCATGTGGCGGTCTGCGCCGTGGCGCTGCGGTATGCGCTGTCCTGGCCCTGGCGCTACTGGCGCGAGGCCCGGAACGGCTGAGGCCGGGCGCCGCACGGCATTGCAAGGCGGGCCGGGAGGCCAATATGCGCACGAGCCCTTCCCGTCCCCGGCGCGTGAGCCCATGCCCCGATCCGACCACGCCAATCCCTGCATCAAGGTCTGCCGCTTCAATTCGGACCATGTCTGTACCGGCTGCTACCGTACCCGGGACGAGGTCAAAGGCTGGAAAGCCCTGTCCAAAGCGGCGCGGGCGGCCATCAATGATCGGGTCCGGCCACAGATGGCGGCCCGACCGGACGGCCGCGCCGCCAGGCGGGTTGCCAAGCTGGACCGCAAGATCCTCAAGCTGAACGAGAAATTGGCGCGGCTGCGGGCGGAACGGGACGATCTGGCACGGCCGCCCGGCTGACGCGGAGCCTTTCCTCCGCCCGCTCATCCTCTCCCCGGCCGACCGGCGCCGTCCGGCGCCGCGCCGAGATGCGCTGACGCGCTTGGCAGAGCACCAGCCGCACCTCGTCCACCACCTGGTGCTGCCCGACGAAGATGCCCAGCACCCATCCCATGGCTGCCAGCGCTCCGCCGATCATGATCGTGGGGATGACGCCCAGCACCGCGACGGGGTCCAGCAGCATAAGGGCCAGCGGACCCGACGCTGCCAGCACCGTGACGATGCCGCTGCTCCGCATGCGCAGGACGAGCTGGCCGGGATTGAGGCCGACGGCCGCCTTCAGCGTGGCCAGAACCAGCACGAGCTGGATCACCGTCGCCCCGACCATGGCGCCGGCCACCGCCTCGATGCTGACGGCGGCCAGAAGGATGGCCGACACGATGCGGACCACCTGCACCGCCGACTGGATGCGGAAGAAGGAGCCGCTACGGCCCAGCGCCACCAGCACTTCGCCGGAGATGCTGTTGACCGGCAGGCAGAGCGCCGTCAGCGCCAGGATTTGCACCACCGGAACCGCCGCGTCCCACTGGTCGCCGAACAGCAGCCGGACGATGGGGAAGGCCATGATCGCCGTGACGGCGAAGAATGGCCAGGCGATCACGGCCACATAGGACACCGTCTGCATCAGCGCTTCGGGCACATTCCCGCCTTCCCGGTGGGTGCGCGAGAAGGCGGGCAGCAGCACCGGCACGATGGCCTGCACGAAGGACCGATGGAACAGGTTCACCGCGGTCAGGCCGCGGTTGAACAGGCCCGCCCCGCCGAAGCCCTGGAACCGGCCGATGGCGAGCTGCGGGGCAAGGTTGCCCATCTCCTGGAGAAGTTGCGCGGCGCTCATGGAAGCGCCGACCCGCACCACCTTGCGCCACCCGATGATGGACGGGATCGCCCATGTCTCCCGGCTGCGGTAGGCCAGGGTGGCGGCGGTGATGCCGACCTGCTCCGCAATGGCCGCCCAGGCCAGGGCCATGTAGTTGTATCCGGCGATGGCGAGCGCGACGGACGTGACCGCCTGCACCACCGCTCCCGTGAGGCCAATGACGAACACGGCGTCGAACCGCATTTCCCGCTGCAGCCAGGCCACCGCCGGCGTGTTCAGGGGAATGACCAGAAGGCTCATCGCATAGACGGACATCACGTTCGCCAGCGCCGGCTCCCCATAGAAGTCGGCAATGGGCCAACGGGCCGCCCATAGGGCGGCGAAGGCGACCAGGCTGCTGGCGACGATGACGCCCACCGAGGCGCGGAACCGCGCCGGGGTCAGCCGCCGCTCCTGCACGATGTAATGCAGGACGCCGAACTGGGCCACCGTCTGCACCACCATCATGATGGCGGCGCAGACGAAGAAGATCCCCATCTCCTCCGGCGTCAGAAGCCGGGCCAGAATCACCGTCGACAGCAGGCTGATCACCATCGTCAGGTAACGCTGGGACAAGGAGAAAAAAAGAGACCGGCGGACTGCCATCTGCATCCTCAGGGTGACGGAAGGACCAATGGTCCGCGCAGCAATGAGCCTATACTTCAAACGCAATTGTCACGGCTCTGTCGCCGGGTGCTTGCGGATTAGCTGATGCAACAATAGGGGTGCGCGATCATCTATGCCGAACGTCGGATATGCTCGGCCATATGACGGGCTTTGCAGAAGGCCGCCGCCTGCCCTGTCATGGCCGGCCAGGCACGCCTGACTTGTCGAAGCCGGCCCGCGCGGGAGCAGGCCGGACTATCACGGCCGCTTTCCCGCCGTGCATTCCACCCTTCCATATTCGCGGCAGGCCGCAGCCCCTCCGAGATGGGTTATGCCCGTTCCGACGGCATGATGTGCCCAACCTATGATGAGCGGCAACAGCACAACCGGAGAGACCGGTTCCGTTCGGCTTAACCGTTGGAGAAGCCGCCCCTGTCCCTATCGGAGGGATGGGGGCGGCAGGTTCCGGCCGGAACGGACGAGGGGTTGGAATGACGCCGTTCCGTCCTGTACATCTGACCGCCCGCCCCGGACGCGCCCCCGAGACTCCGCCCGATGAACAAGACCCAGCTTTCCCTTGCCCTGGACCGGATGGACCGGATCTATCCCAATGTGATGGAGCCGGATTACCGGGAGGAGGTCCGGCGTCTCGGCGCCGCCTTCCCGCCCCTGGCCCGCACCGCCCGCCAGCTCAAGGATCTGCTGAACGCCAACCGCACCACCCCGCACGCGGTGTTGCAGGAGGAGGCCGGCGACCGAATCCGTGAGCTGCACGACCGCTTGCGGATAGATGCCCAGCGCCTGCTTCACGCCCCCGTCTGGCCCTACGACTGAGGCCGGACCCGGCCTATCGGCTTGATCCGGTTGCGGTTTACCGTCCAGCTACAAATCTTGTGGTGATCCCTGTCGCTTCGACGTCTAAGGTCCCCCGGCAGGAAACGCGGCTCCGAGCCGCGGAAAGAACCGGGAGACAGAGTGGATGAAGCGGATTTGCGCCGCAACGCTCGGCCTGATGCTGCTGGCCCAACCGGCCGGGGCCCAGGACGCGAAGAAGGACGGCAAGGAGGAGAAGCCCAAGTGGGACGTCTCCAACCCGCCGGGGCCGATGAAGGATGTGACGATCGACGTCACCTCCGGCACATGGCTGTCGCTGGATGTGAGCCCGGACGGGACGGAGATCGTCTTCGACCTGCTGGGCGACCTCTACACGATCCCGATCACGGGCGGCGAGGCGAAGGCGCTGACCAGCGGAATTGCCTGGGACATGCAGCCCCGTTACTCCCCCAACGGCAAGTGGATCGCCTTCACCAGCGACCGCGGGGCGGGCGACAACATCTGGATCATGGACCGCGACGGCTCCAACCCGCGGCAGGTGACGAAGGAGGATTTCCGTCTCCTGAACCAGCCGGACTGGTCGCCGGACAGCCAGTTCATCATCGCGCGCAAGCACTTCACCTCCACCCGCTCGCTGGGTGCGGGCGAGATGTGGCTCTACCACCGCTCCGGCGGGGAGGGCGTGCAGCTCACCAAGCGCCGGACGGAGCAGAAGGATACCGGTGAGCCCGCCTTCTCCCCCGACGGCCGCTATGTCTATTTCAGCGACGACGTCACGCCGGGCGGGGTCTTCGAGTACAGCAAGGACCCGAACACCGAGCTTTACGCCATCCAGCGGCTGGACCGCGAGACCGGCGAGATCGAGAAGTTCGTGTCCGGTCCCGGCGGCTCCATCCGCCCCACCCCGTCCCCGGACGGCAAGTCCCTCGCCTTCATCCGCCGCGTCCGCTACAAATCCGTGCTCTATGTCATGGATCTGGAGTCCGGGCGCGAGGTGCCGATCTATGAGGGCCTCGACCGCGACATGCAGGAGACCTGGGCCATCCATGGCGTCTATCCCGCCATGTCCTGGACCCCGGACAACAAGTCCGTCGTCTTCTGGGCGGATGGCGGCTTCCACCGCATCGATGTGGCCACGAAGCAGGTCACGCCCATCCCCTTCCATGTGAAGTCCAGCCGCAAGATCCAGGAGGCCGTCCGCTTCCCCGTCGAAGTGGCGCCCGAAAAGTTCGACGTGAAGATGCTCCGCTGGGCGGAGGCGTCGCCGGACGGCAGCCAGGTGGTGTACGAGGCCCTGGGCAAGCTGTGGATTCGGGACCTGCCCAACGGCACGCCGCGCCGGCTGACCCGGCAGAACGACCATTTCGAGCTGTATCCGGCCTGGTCGCGTGACGGGAAGAGCATCGTCTACACCACCTGGAGCGATGAGGAGTTCGGCTCCATCCGCACCATCACCCCGCGCGGCGGCGAGGGGCGGAAGGTGACGGAGAAGCCCGGCCATTATGTGGAGCCCGCCTTCTCCCCCGACGGGCAGACCATCGTCTACCGCACCGTGGCGGACGGTTATCTGCTCCCAGCCGTCTGGGCGCGGGAGACCGGCATCTACACCATCCCCGCCAAGGGCGGCGAGCCGACGGAAATCCGGCATGAGGGCGTGCTGCCCCATTTCGGCGCCGACAGCAACCGGCTCTATTTCATGGAGCATGAGCCCGGCGAGACCGGTCAGCCCACCAAGCGGCTGCTGAAGTCGGTGGAGCTGGACGGGTCGGACGAGCACACCCATCTCCGCTCCGCCCTCGCCACCGAATACGCCGTCTCCCCGGACGGGAAGTGGATCGCCTGGACCGAGCGGTTCAAGGCGCACATCGCCCCCTTCCCCGCCACCGGTCAGACGGTGGAGATCGGGCCGGACATGAAGGCCCTGCCCGTCGCCACGGTGGCCAAGGATGCCGGCGAGTGGATCCACTGGTCGGGCGACGGCAAGCGCCTCTGGTGGTCGCTCGGGCCCGAGCTGTTCAGCCGGGAGCTGAAGGAGGCCTTCGCCTTCATCGACGGCGCGCCGGAGAAGCTGCCGGATGCCCCGACCCAGGGCATCGATATCGGCTTCACCCATGCCTATGACGTGCCGAAGGGCCGCATCGCCTTCACCAACGCCCGCGTCATCACCATGCGCGGCAGCGAGGTGATCGAGGACGGCACCATCCTGGTCAACGGCAACCGGATCGAGGCGGTCGGGCCGGCGGCCGAGGTCACCGTGCCGGCGGATGCCGAGGTGGTGGACGCCAAGGGCAAGACCGTGATGCCCGGCCTGATCGACGGGCACTGGCACGGCTCCATGGGCGCGAACGAGATCATCCCGCAGCAGAGCTGGGTGAACTATGCCTCGCTCGCCTTCGGCGTGACCACGCTGCACGACCCCTCCAACGACACCAGCGAGATCTTCGCCGCGTCGGAGCTGGCCAAGGCGGGTGAGATCGTCGCCCCGCGCATCTTCTCCACCGGCACCATCCTCTATGGTGCGGCGGGGTCCATCGCCGCGAAGATCGAAAGCCTGGAGGACGCCAAGTCCCACCTCCGCCGCATGAAGGCGGCGGGGGCGCACAGCGTGAAGAGCTACAACCAGCCCCGCCGCGACCAGCGCCAGCAGGTGATCGAGGCCGCGCGCGAGCTGGGCGTGAATGTGGTGCCGGAGGGCGGTTCGCTGTTCCAGCACAACATGACCATGATCGTGGACGGCCACACCACGATCGAGCACTCGCTGCCGGTCGGCCGCATCTATGACGATGTGCGCCAGCTCTGGGACGCGTCGGGCACCGCCTACAACCCCACCCTTGTGGTGGCCTATGGCGGCAACATGGGTGAGAACTACTGGTACCAGTCCTCTCCCGTGTGGGCCGACCCGATCCTGACCAAGTACGTGCCGCGCCGCATCCTGGACAGCCGCGCCCGCCGCCCGGTCCAGGTGCCGGAGGAGGAGTTGAACCACGTCCAGGTCGCCAGCGTCGCTCATGAGCTGAACCAGCTCGGCGTGCCGGTGGTCATCGGCGCCCACGGCCAGCGCGAGGGTCTGGGCAGCCACTGGGAGATGTGGATGCTGGCCCAGGGCGGCATGCCGACCATCGACGCGCTGCGCGCCGGCACCATGAACGGGGCCGTGGCCCTGGGCTACGACCGCGACCTCGGCTCTATCGAGCCGGGCAAGCTGGCCGATCTGATCGTGCTGGACGCCAACCCGCTGGAGGATATCCGCAACAGCGTGTCCATCCGCTACACGGTGCTGAACGGCCGGGTCTACGACACCGAGATGAACCAGGTGCTCCCGACCGCCGTGCAGCACAAGCCCTTCTGGTTTCAGCAGGAGGGCGGCGAATCCTGGGCCCGCGACGGCCACACCCTCGGCCACGGCCACAATCACGGGCACTGACCGGGTCTTCACCGGAACGGAAAAGGGGCGGCTCCATCGGGCCGCCCCTTCTTCATTGGTGTGGAGAGAGTGCCTACTCCCTCGTCCTGAGCCTGTCGTCGCTTCAGCGGACGCCGTAGGCGGCTAGGACCTCTATCCGCCCTGCGAACTGCCCCCCTCAGATCGCCGCCCCGTCCACCAGCAGGTCGGCGGTGAGCAGGCCGCGGCGTTCCAGCTCTTCCACGATGGCCAGGGCCGCGGCCTCCGGGCCGGTGGTCTGGGTATCGATGCGGATGTCGGCCTGCTCCGGCGCCTCATAGGGGCTGTCGATGCCGGTGAAGTTCCGGATCTCGCCCGCACGGGCCCGCTTGTAGAGGCCCTTCACGTCCCGGCCCTCCGCCACGTCCAGCGGCGTGTCCACGAAGATTTCCAGGAACTCGCCCGGCGGCAGCAGGTCGCGCGCCATCTGCCGCTCCGACCGGAAGGGCGAGATCAGCGAGACCAGCACGATCAGGCCGCTGTCGGCCATCAGCTTCGCCACCTCCGCCACCCGGCGGATATTCTCCACCCGGTCGGCGTCGCTGAAGCCGAGGTCCTTGTTCAGACCGTGGCGGACATTGTCGCCGTCCAGCAGCATGGTGTGCCGCCCGTCGGCATGCAGCTTCTTCTCAACCAGGTTGGCGATGGTGGATTTGCCCGCACCCGACAGGCCGGTGAACCACAGCACGCAGGGCTTCTGGCCCTTCTGGGCCGCCCGCGCCGCGCGGTCGATGTCCAGCGTCTCCCAGCGCACATTGCGCGACCGGGCGAGTGCAGCGCGCAGCAGGCCGACGCCCACCGTCTCGTTGCTGATCCGGTCGATCAGGATGAAGCCGCCGGTGGTGTGGTTCTCCTGATAGGGATCGAAGGCGATGGCCTCGTCCAGGCTGAGGTCGCAGACGCCGATCTCGTTGAGGTCGAGGGTCTTCGCCGCGAGCTGCGCCTGGGTGTTGACGTCGATCCGGTGCTTCAGCGCCAGGACCGAGGCCGTGACGGTGCGCGTCCCGATCTTCATCAGGTAGCGCCGACCCGGCAGCATGGCGGCGTCGTTCATCCAGACGATGGTGGACTCGAACCGGTCCGCCACCTGCGCCGGGGCGTCGGCCGCGGCCAGCAGGTCGCCGCGGCTGATATCCACCTCGTCCGTCAGGGTCAGGGTCACGGACTGGCCGGCCACCGCCACGTCCAGGTCGCCGTCATAGGTGACGATGCGGGCGACACGGGTCTCGCGGCCCGAGGGCTGCGCCACGACGCGGTCGCCGGGGCGCACCTCGCCGGCCGCGATCAGGCCGGAATAGCCGCGGAAATCCAGGTTCGGGCGGTTCACCCACTGCACCGGCATGCGGAAGGCCTTGTTGCCCTCCGCCGGGGTCACGACCGCCGTTTCCAGATGCTGCATCAGGCTGGGGCCCTGGTACCAGGGCATGGCCGCACTGCCCTCCACCACATTGTCGCCCTTCAGGGCCGACATCGGGATGGGGGTGATGGTCTGGAAGCCCAGCGGTGCGGCGAAGGCCCGGTATTCCTCCAGGATCTCCTCGAACCGCTCCCGGCCGAAGCCGACCAGATCCATCTTGTTAATGGCCAGCACCACATGCCGGATGCCGATCAGGGAGACCAGGAAGCTGTGCCGGCGGGTCTGGGTCAGCACGCCCTTGCGCGCATCCACCAGGATCACCGCCAGATCGGCGGTGGAGGCCCCGGTGATCATGTTGCGGGTGTACTGCTCATGGCCCGGCGTGTCGGCCACGATGAACTTGCGCCGGTCGGTGGAGAAGAAGCGGTAGGCAACATCGATGGTGATGCCCTGCTCCCGCTCCGCCGACAGCCCGTCCACCAGCAGCGCGAAATCCAGGTCGCCGCCCTGGGTGCCGACCTTCTTCGAGTCCGCCTCCAGCGCCGCCAACTGGTCCTCGAACAGCATCTTGGATTCGTACAGCAGCCGCCCGATCAGGGTGCTCTTGCCGTCATCCACGCTGCCGCAGGTGATGAAGCGCAGCAGGTCCTTGTGCTGGTGCGTGTGCAGGTACCGCCCGATGTCGGTGGCGATCAGGTCCGAGACGTGGGCCATCTTAGAAGTACCCTTCGCGCTTCTTCAGTTCCATGGAGGCGCCGGCATCCTTGTCGATGACGCGCCCCTGGCGTTCGGACTGCTTGGTCAGCAGCATTTCCTGGATGATGGCGGGCAGGGTGTCCGCCTCGCTCTCGATGGCGCCGGTCAGCGGATAGCAGCCCAGTGTACGGAACCGCACCTTCCGCATCTCCGGCGTCTCGCCCGGCTGCAAGGGCATGCGCTCATCATCCACCATGATCAGCGTGCCGTCGCGCCGCACCACCGGCCGCTCCTTGGCGAAGTACAGGGACGGCAGCGGCAGGTTCTCAAGGTAGATGTACTGCCAGATGTCCAGCTCGGTCCAGTTGGACAACGGGAAGACGCGGATGCTCTCGCCCTTGTTCTTGCGGGCGTTATAGAGGTTCCACAGCTCCGGCCGCTGGTTCTTGGGGTCCCAGCGGTGGGCGGCGGAGCGGAAGCTGAAGATGCGCTCCTTGGCGCGGGACTTCTCCTCGTCCCGGCGCGCCCCGCCGAAGGCGGCGTCGAAGCCGTACTTGTCCAGCGCCTGCTTCAGCCCTTCGGTCTTCATGATCTGGGTGTGCAGGGCCGAGCCGTGGGTGAAGGGCCCGACATTCTGGGCCAGCCCCTCGGGATTGACATGCACCAGCAGCTCCACCCCCAGCCGGGCGGCCAGGCTGTCGCGGAAGCTGATCATCTCCTTGAACTTCCAGGTGGTGTCCACATGGAGCAGCGGAAATGGCAGCCGCGACGGATGGAAGGCCTTCAGCGCCAGGTGAAGCATCACCGCGCTGTCCTTGCCGATGGAATAGAGCATCACCGGACGCTCGGTCTCCGCCGCCACCTCGCGGATGATGTGGATGCTTTCCGCCTCCAACCTCTGCAGATGCGTCAGGCGCGCCGCCGGCAGCGTCGCGCTGCGGTTGCCCGTATAGGCCAGGTCCAGACTGTCGGCCATCACTCAACTCCGGAAGACGGGCGCGTCCGCCCCGGTAGGAACCGGGAAAGATTGAGCCGCCCGATGCGTAACCAGGCCCGTTCATGTGCCCAGAACAGGCCGATCTTGGTGAACAGCTCCATCAAGGCGATGGAGCCGGCGCCTTTGACGCTGCCGGTGACGAGGTAGCTGATCACGAAGGTGTCGATCCCCGCCGTGACCCGCCAGCTCACCGCCTTGGCGACCGATTCCAGGTGGGAGCGCATCCGCGGGTTCAACCCGCGCCGCCCGTCGGCGGTGTCCGCCTCCGGGCAGCTCTGCGCCTCCACCGGTTCGCGGCCGGACGGCAGGCCCGTCATTGCGCGCCCCCGACGGCGCTCATCGGCAGGTGGATGCCGCACTCCGTCTTCTCCTGCCCGCGCCAGCGCCCGGCCCGCGGGTCCTCGCCCGGCGCGACGCGGTCGGTGCAGGGCATGCAGCCGATGGAGAGGTAACCGTCCGCCTCCAGCGGATGCCGCGGCAGGTCGTGCCGGTCGAGATAGGCGGTCAGCTCGTCGCGGCCCCACCCGGCCAGCGGGTTGACCTTGATCTTGCCGTCCGCCGCCTCGATCACCGGCAGCACAGTGCGGGTCGCGGCCTGATAGCGCTTGCGGCCGGTGATCCAGGCCCCGAACGGCTCCAGCGACTTGGCCAGCGGCCGCACCTTGCGGAGCGCGCAGCAGGCGCCCGCATTCTGCCGCCACAGCAGCCCGTGCGGGTCCTCCCTGGCCTCATCCTCCGGATCGGGCCGCGGCTCGCGCACGTCGGTCAGGCCCAGCCGGGACACCAGCGTGTCGCGGTAGCGCAGGGTCTCCCCGAACAGCTTGCCGGTGTTGATGAAGATCACCGGCACGCCGGGATCGATGCGCGACGCCTGATGCAGCAGCACCGCGCTCTCCGCCCCGAAGGAGGAGACTAGGGCGATCTCGCCCTTCAGCTCTTCCGTCAGCAGCGGCCGCAGCAGCTCCTCGCCATTGAGGTGGCCGTAGCGCTCGTTGAGATCCGCCACCCGGCGATGCAGGTCGAGAATGCTCATGATGTCACTTTCTGGGTGTACCGGCGGCGCAGCAGGCTGGCCGGCGTCGGCGCATCGGTCGCGCGCTGATACGCGATGTCGATCTGCGTCAGCGCCTGTTCCCAGGCCCGCAGGTCGCGGTCGTCCGGCGCTTCCACCTGGGTGAAGCCCACCCGCAGCAGGAAACGGTACTGGTCCGGCAGCGTGTGGCCCACGGCGCGGATGTCGCCCGTGTAGCTGTAATGCTCCCGCAACTCGCGGGCGGTGGAGAAGCCGCGCCCGTCACGGAACTTCGGGAACTCCACGGCCACCAGGGACAGCCGCTCCAGATAGGGTGCGACCGCCTTCGCCAGCTCGGAGCTGGCGAGCCGGACGCCGAGCTTGCGGTCGGCGGCGATGGCGTTGCCTTCCGCGGTCAGGCGGGCCAGGGTGACGATCACCGGCCCCTCGGCCGGGATCGGCTGGTCGTCGGGAACGAAGGTCCAGGCGTCCGCGACGGGACAGCCATTCTCAAGCAGCGCCATAGAGCGCCTCCTTGAACGGGGCATGGCCCAGCCGGGCCAGCGTGTCGATGAAGCGTTCCTGCGGACCGCTGCGGACGGACAGGTAGGTCTTCACCACCGTCTCCACCGCATCCACGATGCCGTCATAGTCGAAGCCGGGGCCGGCGATCTCCGCCAGCGCCGCGTTCGGGCCGGCATCGCCGCCCAGCAGGATCTGGTAGAATTCCTCGCCCTTCTTGTCGACGCCCAGGATGCCGATATGGCCCACATGGTGGTGGCCGCAGGCATTGATGCAGCCGCTGATCTTGATCTTCAGCTCGCCGATGTCGTGCTGCTGGTCCAGATCCGCGAACCGCTCCGAGATGGCCTGGGAGACGGGGATGGAGCGGGCGTTGGCCAGCGCGCAGTAATCCAGGCCCGGGCAGGCGATGATGTCGCTGACCAGCCCCACATTGGCGGTGCCGAGACCGATGGCCTCCAGCGCCTGCCACAGCGGGTAGAGGTCGTCCTTGCGCACATGGGCCAGCACCAGGTTCTGCTCGTGCGTGACGCGCAGCTCCCCGAAGCTGTAGCGGTCGGCCAGCTCGGCCAGCGCGTCCATCTGGTCTGACGTCACGTCGCCGGGGATGCCGCCGACGGGCTTCAGGCTGATGGTGGCGATGGCGTAGCCGGGGGCGCGGTGCGGATGCAGGTTGGACTTGGTCCAGCGCGCGAAGGCGCGGTCACTACGCTTCGCCTCATCGAACGCCTCGCTCTCCGCCGGCAGCGCGGTCAGCGGCGGCAGGGCGAAGTGGGTCTGGATGGCCTCCACCACCTCGGGCGCCAGGGCGTATTCCGCCCTGGGCATCCGCGCATACTCCTCCTCGACCAGCCGGGTGAATTCCTCGGCCCCCAGCTCATGCACCAGGATCTTGATGCGGGCCTTGTAGATGTTGTCGCGGCGGCCGTACTGGTTGTAGACGCGCAGGATGGCTTCCAGATAGGCCAGCAGCTCCGGCTCCGCCACGAAGTCGCGCAGCTTCACCGCCAGGAAGGGGCTGCGCCCCTGCCCGCCGCCGGCATAGACCGTGAAGCCCACCTCGCCGGCCTCGCTCCGCGTGGCGGTCAGGCCGATATCGTGGGTGCGCACGGCGGCGCGGTCCTGCGGCGTACCGGAGATGGCGATCTTGAACTTGCGCGGCAGGAAGCTGAACTCGGGGTGCAGCGTCGACCACTGGCGCAGGATCTCGGCATAGACCCGCGGGTCCACGATCTCGTCCGCCGCCGCGCCGCAGAAATGGTCGGTGGTGACGTTGCGGATGCAGTTGCCGCTGGTCTGGATGGCATGCATGTCCACCTCGGCCAGCGCCGTCAGCATCTCCGGCACGTCCACCAGGGCCGGCCAGTTGAACTGCAGGTTCTGGCGGGTGGTGAAGTGGCCGTAGCCGCGGTCCCACTTCCGCCCGATCTCCGCCAGCCGGCGCATCTTGGTGGAATCCAGCATGCCGTACGGGATCGCCACCCGCAGCATGTAGGCGTGGAGCTGGAGATAGACGCCGTTCATCAGGCGGAGCGGCTTGAACTCGTCCTCGGTCAGCTCGCCCTTCAGGCGGCGCTCGACCTGGGCGCGGAACTGCTCCACGCGCTGGAAGACGAATTCCTTGTCCAGCTCGTCATAGCGGTAGACGCCGGCGTGCCGGTCGGGCGCGTTGTGACGCGGACCCGCATTGTCGGGGCCGAAGTCGGAGGGCTGGGGCATGTGGTTCATGCTGGCGTCTCCAGGGATCACAGGATGACGGCGGAAGGAGCTTCCGCCTGTTTGCCGAGGTCGGAACGGATGCTGGGGCCCAGCGCCTTCATACGCTCGCGGATGTGGGTGGGGATGGTGCGGCCATCCTCGACGCGCACATCCAGCGGGTAGACGTCGACCACCAGCCGGGCGGCCATGTCGGCCTTCGCGGCCTCCAGCGCCTGGGCGATGGCTTCGCCTTCGAACGCGCCGGCCTCCTCCACCCGGTCCACCCAGCGGTGGTCCGGGCCGAGCCACACGGCGATCCCGTCGGAGAGGCGGTTCGCGCTGACGGCCTGAACGGGGCCTCTTGCTTTCACCAGCATGCTTCTTCGTTCCTTACTCGGCGGCAACGGCCAGTGCGGGCCGGACGATCTCGGTGATGCGGGCGGGATCGGCCAGACGCACGACCTCGCCCACCACGATCAAGGCCGGTCCGGCCATATGGTGGGCGGCGGCCATGTCGGCCAGCGTGCCCAGCGTGCCCACCGCCAGCACCTGGTCGGGGCGCGTCCCCTTCTCGATCAGGGCGGCGGGGGTATCCGGGCCCATCCCGGCATCGCACAGGCGGCGGGTAATCATGCCGGCGGCAGACAGCCCCATATAGATCACCAGCGTGTGCTTCAAACGGGCCAGCGCTTCCCAATCCAGCTCGGGCTCGCCATCCCTGCCATGTCCGGTCAGGAAGGTGACGCCCTGGGACAGGCCGCGGTGGGTGACCGGGATGGTGCTGATGGCGCCGCAGCCCAGCGCCGCGGTGATGCCGGGCACCACCTCCACCGCGATGCCGGCGGCGCGCAGGGCCTCCACCTCTTCCCCGCCGCGCCCGAAGACGAAGGGGTCGCCGCCCTTCAGCCGCACCACCCGGTGGCCGGCCGCCGCCTCCGCCACCAGCAGGCGGTTGATCTCCTCCTGGCTCAGCGTGTGGTTCGCCTTGGACTTGCCGACATAGATGCGGCGGGCGTCGCGGCGGACATAATCCATGATCCGGTCGTCGACCAGCTTGTCATGCACCACCACGTCGGCATCCTGCAGCACGCGCAGGGCGCGGATGGTCAGCAGGTCCGGATCGCCCGGCCCCGCCCCCACCAGGGCCACGCGGCCGGCGGCCTGCTGGCCGTAGGCGGGATCGTTGAGGGCGCGGGCCATGGCGTCGTTGGCGCCCGCCAGGTCGCCGGCCAGCGCCCGGTCGGCGACAGGCCCGTCCACCACCGCTTCCCAGAAGCGGCGCTTCTCGATCTCGCCATCGCGGGTCGCCTTCACGGCCGGGCGGAACCCGTCCAGGAAGCGGGCCAGCACGCCCAGATTCGGGTGCAGCACGGCCTCCAGCTTCTCCCGCAGACGGCGCACCAGCACGGGCGTCGCCCCGCCGGAGCTGATGGCGATGGTGATCGGGTCGCGGTCGATGATGGCCGGCATGATGAAGCTGGACAGGTGCGGACGGTCCGGCACGTTCACCGGAATGCCGCGGGCGCGGGCCAGGGCCGACACCTCGGCGGACAGCGCCTCGTCATCGCCGTCGGCGAAGGCCAGCGCGACATCGTCCAGGTCGCCATGCTGGAAACCGCGCCGACGCACCTCCGCCGCCATGGCGGCGAGGTCGGCCAGCGGTTCCGGATCGACCACGCGGAGGCGGGCGCCGAAGGGCGCCAGCAGGCGCGCCTTGCGCAGCATGGACTCCGACCCGCCGGCCAGCAGGACGGCACGCCCGGAGAGCGCCATCGAGATCGGAAAGGTCTTCAAGGCCATGAAACGCCCCCATTGTGGGTTCATCGACCATAAGGTTGCGTCATCGACGCCCGATGTCGAGGTGAAATATTATTTCTACATATTCGTATTGTTCTATATGTCAGATTGGCGTTGGGGAATTTCCCTTCTGCCGCAATGGATTAGGTGCGATTTCCACTGTCCGGGCCACCAAGTCCCCTGACGGCGGCGGGACAGGCATGCAGCTCCGGCAAGGCAAAGTGTGAAATACACGATTCCACGTAGCCGACGCGGTGAAACAGCGCGATCAGCGGATTGTTACCCGCCGAAGCGAGGAGATCGCAAGATTCCGACCGACTCTTGCAGGCACGGCGCAGCTTATGTTCCGAGTCGCGCGAATCCGGTGCGCGAGCGGCGTTCAGGACGGGGAAACCGCTTCTCCCCGCCGGTCAGGTGCCTGACCGAACTTTCATGCCGGAACCGCAATGATCCAGAATTTGCAGGAAAACAGATGCTTTAGTCTGTTTATCCATATGGCGAGTCGAACGCGCACCCCTTTGACGTTTCAGGGTTTCTGTGCCATGGACGATGGTTGCCGGGTCTGCTGAAATCCTGCCAAAGCTAATGAATCAAGGGAGGTAACGCGTGAGTGACAACCTGGACACCGCAGCGCGCCGATATTGGGCCGCGAACCTTCGTACCGTCGCCATATGTCTGGTCATCTGGTTTGCGGTCTCCTACGGCGCAGGCATTCTCTTTGCCGATGCGCTGAACAACTTCCGACTCGCCGGCTTCCCTCTGGGCTTCTGGTTCTCCCAGCAAGGTTCGATCGTCATCTTCCTGATTCTGATCGTCTACTACGCCTGGCGGATGAACAAGCTCGACCGCGAATTCGACGTCGACGAGCAGTAAGGGGGAGTCGGAACGATGGATCTTAAAACACTGACCTACATCGTAGTGGGGCTCAGCTTCGCCCTCTACATCGGCATCGCCATCTGGACGCGTGCATCCAGCACCGGTGAGTTCTACGTGGCCGGCAAGGGTGTGAACCCGATCGCCAACGGCATGGCCACCGGCGCGGACTGGATGTCGGCCGCCTCCTTCATCTCCATGGCCGGCCTGATCTCCTTCCTGGGGTATGACGGCTCCGTCTACCTCATGGGCTGGACCGGCGGCTATGTGCTGCTGGCCATGCTGCTGGCGCCCTACCTGCGCAAGTACGGCAAGTTCACGGTGCCGGAGTTCATCGGCGACCGGTACTACAGCCAGACCGCGCGCGTGGTGGCCGTGATCTGCCTGATCTTCATCTCCTTCACCTACGTCGCGGGCCAGATGCGCGGCGTCGGCATCGTCTTCTCCCGCTTCCTCGAGGTGGAGATCCTGACCGGCTTGCTGGTCGGCATGGGCATCGTCTTCATCTACGCGGTGCTGGGCGGGATGAAGGGCATCACCTACACCCAGGTGGCCCAGTACTGCGTGCTGATCGCCGCCTACATCATCCCGGCCGTCTTCATCAGCCTGCAGCTCACCGGCAACCCGGTGCCGCCGCTGGCCTTCGGCGACACGCTGCGGGGCGAGGACACCTATCTGCTGGACAGGCTGAACCAGGTCATCTCGGACCTCGGCTTCACACAGTTCACCGACGGCAACAAGTCGGTCATCGATATCTTCGCGATCACCGCGGCGCTGATGGTCGGTACGGCCGGCCTGCCGCACGTCATCGTGCGCTTCTTCACCGTGCCGCGCGTGCGCGACGCCCGCGCCTCCGCCGGCTGGGCCCTGTTCTTCATCGCCCTGCTGTATCTCTGCGCCCCGGCCGTGGGCGCCATGGCCCGCTACAACCTGACGGACACGATCCAGTCCGGTCCGGTGGGCGCGCCGGACGGCAATCTGGTCTATGATGAGCGTCCGGGGTGGTTCCAGCGCTGGGAGCAGACCGGCCTGCTGAAGTTCCAGGACAAGAACGGCGACGGCCGCATCCAGTACTACAACGAGGCCCGCTTCCCGGCCGAGCAGGCGCAGCAGTATGGCTGGGCCGGCAATGAGCTGACCGTCGACAACGACATCATGGTCCTGGCCAATCCGGAAATCGCGCGGCTGCCGAACTGGGTGATTGCCCTGGTCGCGGCCGGCGGCATCGCCGCGGCGCTCTCCACCGCCGCCGGACTGCTGCTGGTGATCTCCTCGGCCGTGTCGCACGACCTGATGAAGAGCACCTTCGCGAAGGGCATCAGCGAAAAGCAGGAGCTGATGGCCGGCCGCATCTCCGCCGCGGTCGCCATCGTCATCGCGGGCTACATGGGCTACAACCCGCCGGGCTTCGTGGCCCAGGTGGTGGCCTTCGCCTTCGGTCTGGCGGCATCCTCGCTGTTCCCGGCCATCCTAATGGGCATCTTCTCCAAGCGCATCAACCGGGAAGGCGCCATCGTCGGCATGTTGCTGGGTCTGGGCTTCACCTTCGCCTACATCCTGTACTTCAAGTTCATCAACCCGACCGCCAACGTGGCCGACAACTGGTGGTTCGGCATCTCGCCGGAAGGCATCGGCTTCATCGGCATGATCCTGAACTTCGTCGCGGCCTTCATCATCAGCCGCCTCACTGCGGCCCCGCCGCAGCGTATCCAGGATCTGGTGGACTTCATCCGGTCGCCGCGCGGCGCGGCGGCGGCCATCGCCCACCACTGACCGCTTCCGCTCCAATCAGAGCATGAGAGCGGGCGGGGTTCCTCCGGGAACTCCGCCCGTTTTCTTTTGTGACCTGCGGGCGCCCCGGTCACAATGCCGGGCAGGAGGTCTTGCCCATGGATGACCCGTTCCAGCCGATCCGGGAGTTCCTGGCGGAACACCACCCGTTCGCCCTGCTGCCGGACACGGAGCTGGAAGCGCTGGCGCGCAGGATCGCCCAGCGTTCCATCCGCCGCGGCGGGATATTGATGGCGCCCGGCGACCGGGTCGGCGCGTTGAGCGTAGTGCGCCATGGCGCGCTGGAGACGCGCTCGCCGGAGGGGCACCTGCTGGCCCGCCTGGGCGAGGGGGAATGCGCCGGCGTGCGCGCCCTGCTGGCCGGCGGCACGGCGGTGAACCAGATCACCGCGCTGGAGGATACGGAGCTTTACGACCTGCCGCGGGCGGAGTTCGACCGGCTGCGGGCCACCCATCCCAGCTTCGGCTATTTCTTCTCCCCCCAGGGCGGGGACCGGCTGCGCGGCGCGCGGGGCGGCAGCGCCGTGACGGAACGGTGGGGCCTGACCGGCCGGCGGCTCGCCGAACTGCTGAAGCGGGAACCGGTCACCATCGCGCCCGACGCCAGTATCCGGCAGGCCGCCGAGGCGATGAGCAGCCACAATGTCTCCTGCCTGCTGGTGGTGGAGGCAGGCCGGCTGCGCGGCATCCTCACCGACCGGGACCTGCGCCGCCGCGTGCTGGCCGCCGGCCTCTCCCCCGACCTGCCGGTGGAGCAGGTGATGACGGCGAAGCCGCAGGCGATCCAGGCCACAGCTTGGCTGTTCGAGGCGCTGATCCTGATGTCGCGCCACGACATCCACCATCTGCCGGTCGTACGGGGGGAGGTGCCGGTGGGCGTGGTGACCACCACGGATCTGCTGCGCACCCAATCCAAGTCGGTCGTCTATCTGGCCGGCGACGTGGCCCAGCGCACCGACCCGCACGGCATCGCGGAGGCCCTGAGCGGCATCCCCGACATGGTCTATGAGCTGGTGGAGGGCGGTGCCAGCGCCTACAGCATCGGCCACGCCGTCTCTACCCTGGCGGATGCGTCCACCACCCGGCTGATCCAACTGGCGGAGGCGGAGCTGGGTCCCGCCCCGGTGCCCTGGCTGTGGCTGGCCGTCGGATCGCAGGGCCGGAACGAGCAGACGGCCCGCTCCGACCAGGATAATTGCCTGGTCATCGCCGACAGCTACGACCCGACCCGGCACGCCGTCTGGTTCGAGCGATTCGCCCGCTTCGTCTGCGACGGGCTGGACATTGCCGGCTATGTGCACTGCCCCGGCGGCATCATGGCCATGAACCCGCGCTGGCGGCAGACGCTGACCGGATGGAAGCGGACCTTCGCCCGCTGGATCGGCCAGCCGGAGCCGGAGGCGCTGATGTATTCCAGCGTCTTCTTCGACATGCGCGCCGTCGCCGGCGACACCGCCATGTTCCAGGAGCTGCAATCGGCCGTGCTGGCCCAGGCCAAGGGCAGCCGCCTCTTCCTGGGCCATATGACGGGCAACGCCCTGACCCACCAGCCGCCGCTGGGCATCTTCCGCAACTTCGTCCTGATCTCCGGCGGGGAGCACAACAGGACGCTGGACATGAAGCACAGCGGCATCGCCCCCATCGTGGATCTGGCACGGATCTATGCTCTGGATGGCGGCCTCACCCCGGTGAACAGCCATGACCGGATCGAGGCGGCGGTCAAGGACGGCCGAATCAGCGAGGATGGCGGCCGCGACCTGATCGACGCGCTGGAATTCCTGAGCCTAGTCCGGCTGCGTCACCAGGCCCGGCTGATGCGGGCCGGGCACAAGCCCGACAACTATCTCACCCCGCAGGAACTCTCGCCTTTCGAGCGCGGCCACCTGAAGGACGCGTTCTCGGTCGTGAAGAACATGCAGGGCGCCGCCATCGCCGCCTATCGGGGCGGCCGGGCCTGACGTGGCCGGCAAGGCTGGACGCTGGCGGAGCCTGCCCGATTCCGGATAGCTTGTCGGCAAATCTGGAAAAAGGGTTCGGGGGAAATGTTCCTGGATGTAGTGATTGCGGCCTGCGCCGCGCTGGCGGCGGTCGGCCTTGTGATGGCGGGCTTCAAGCTGTTCCGCGCCAGCCCGCCGCGCTGGATGATGGCCGCCGTCGCCGCGCTGGCGATCATAGCCGTCACCGCCGCCGTACGTTACCAGTGGGCCGACCGCACCGCGGGCCTGCTGCCGCCGCACATGGTGGTGGTGGAGCGGCTGGAGGAGAAGACCCTGCTGGAACCCTGGTCCCTGGTCCAGCCCGTCGCCACCGAGCTGGTGGTGGCCGACAGCGCCAGCATCAAGCGCAATCCCGCCCATCCCGGCATGGCGATGATCGACATTCTGCTGCTGCGGCGGGATGCGGAGACGCTGATCCAGCGGCACCTGGTCGACTGCGCCGGCAAGCGCGACGCCGTGGTGACCATGGGCGCTGGCTACGGTCCCGATGGGCTGCCCGCTGGCCTGGAATGGGTGGAGGGCGGCCCGGCCAAGCTGTTCGAAACCGCCTGCGCGCAGGAACAGGCGGAAGCGCCGCCGGCCTGATCCCTTGCCCTACTCCGCCGCCGCGTCCGCCCGGACCGCGGCGGAGAAGTCGTCCAGTTCGGACAGCAGGCGGGACCATGCCTCGGGCAGGCGCGCCGCCTGCTCCGCCGCAAGCGTGAGGTCGCCGGCACGGGCGGCCCTCTCCAGCCCCGCCATTATCTCCCCCATCTCCTTGGCGCCGATGCCGATGGAGGCGCCCTTGGCCGCATGTGCCGCCTGCCGCAGGGCGGCGGCATCCTCCACCGCCAGGGCGGCGCGTATGGCGGCCAGCAGCGGTTCGGTGGAGCTGCGATAAAGCTCCAGCATCTCCGCCGCACGGCCGTCCAGTGTGCCGAACACGTCGCGCAGCCGCGTGGGGTCGAGCACCGCGGCATCGCCGCCGGCCGGGTCGGAGGTTTCCGCCAGGGCAGGCCGGCCCGCCGCATCCGCCGGGTCCAGGGGCCGGCGCAGCTCCGCAATGGCCGGCAGCCAGTCGCGCAGGATCGCGTCCAGCTCCAGCAGGTCCACCGGCTTCACCAGATATCCGTCCATTCCGGCATCCAGGCAGCGCTGCCGCGTTCCCTGGATGGCGTCGGCGGTCAGCGCGATGACCGGCAGGCGGGTCCCGCGGCGGTCGGCCGCCTCCCGCCGGCGCAGCCGCGCCGACAGCTCGTAGCCATCCACGACCGGCATGTGGCAGTCGGTGAGCAGCAGGCCGTAACGGCGCGTCGCCAGGGCGGTCAGGGCCTCCTCGCCATTGGCGACGATGTCGGCGATGCAGCCCAGCCGTTCGAGCTGGTGCCGGATGACCAGCCGGTTGGTGGGATTGTCCTCCGCCACCAGGATCAGGGCGCCCGCCGCCTCAACCGCTTCCCGCGTCGGGGCGGACCAGTGCGGCAGGCCGCCGCCCGGCCCATGCTCCTCCGCCGGCATCGGCCGGCCGGCGGCCGCGGCCAGGACGCGCCAGAGGCGGGCGCGGCGCACCGGCTTCGCCAGAACCGGATCGGGCAGGCCGCCGCCGACCAGGGCGCGGCTCTGGCTGCCGCCGCCGATCCGGATGCGGGCCGTTCCTGGCAGCAGCGCCTCCACCGCCGGCAGCAGGGCAGCCCCCGCCCCGCCCCAGCCCTGCATGTCCACCAGCGCGATCTGCGGCGCGTCCCCGTCGGGCAGCGCCAGTTCCGGCTGTCCGGCGACCGTGCGCGGCCGCACCAGGGCCAGCGGCTCCGCCCCGGCGGCGGCGAGATAGAGGCACAGGATGGTGTCCAGCCACAGATCGTCCGTGGCGATGGCGACGCGCAGGCCGGAAAGGTCGGGCCGGGTCACCGCCCCCTCCACCGCCGGAAGCGGCACCTCCACCTGGAAGGTGGAGCCCTGGCCCTGCATGCTCTCCACCTCGATGGTCCCGCCCATCAGCTCCACAAGCCGGCGGCTGATGGACAGGCCGAGGCCGGTGCCGCCGAACCGGCGGGACGTGCTGGCATCGGCCTGCATGAAGGGCTGGAACAGGCGGGACTGCTGTTCCGGCGACATGCCGATGCCGCTGTCGCAGACCCGGAACCGCACCCGGTCCGGATGGCTGCCGGGCTCCGCCGTCAGCTCCACCCGGCCGGCCTGGGTGAATTTCACGGCGTTTCCGGCCAGGTTCAGCAGCACCTGCCGCAGCCGCACGGGATCGCCGACGACGCGGTCCGGCAGGGCCGGGTCGATGAAGACCTGGAAGGCCAGCCCCTTGTCGGCGGCGCGCAGGGCCAGCAGGTCCGCCACCCCCTCCACCAGATCGGCCAGCGGCATTTCCACCCGTTCCAGGTCGAGATGGCCGGCCTCGATCTTTGAGAAGTCCAGGATGTCGTTGATGATTGTCAGCAGCGCCTGGGCCGAATCCCCGATCACCCGCACCATCATGGCCTGTTCGGGCGAAAGGTCGGTCTGCGCCAGCAACTGGCCCATGGCGACGACGCCGTTCATCGGCGTGCGGATCTCATGGCTCATGGTGGCGAGGAACAGTGATTTGGCGCGGGTCGCCTGCTCCGCCTCGTCCCTGGCTTGGCTCAGCTCCGCCTGGATGCGCTTCAACTGGGTGATGTCGGTGTAGGTCAGCACCGCCCCGCCATCGGGCACCATGCGCCCCTGCATCAGCAGGATGCGCCCGTTGGCCATCGCCCGCTCCTCGGACAGCAGCCGGGCCGGGTTGCCGGGATCGATCAGCCGGCGCAGCCGCTCGTCGGCGACGGACGCCGGCTCTCCCCGCCGGGCGGCATCGACATGGGCCAGCTCGCTGACATTCGCCCCCACCTGCAGCAGCTCGGGCGGGCCGTCCCACAGTTCCCGCGCCCGGTCGTTGACGAGCTGGATGGTGAAGTCCCGCCCCACCATCAGGATGCCGCTGGGCATGGCGGCCAGCGCCGCCTGCAACTGGGCGGATTTGCGCGCCAGCTCCGTCTCCGCCTCGACCTCGCGGGTGACGTCGACCACGGTGCACTGGATGGCCGGACGGCCCATCCATTCCACCGGCCGTTCCGTCAGGTCCAGCCAGACATAGCTGCCGTCCTGGCGGCGCGAATGGACCCGGTGCCGCCCGATCTCCCGGCCGGAGACGATCATCCGGTAGTTCTCCCGGGCGAAGGGCCACAGCTCCTCGGGGATGTAGGCCAGCAGGCTGCGCTGCTGCATCAGTTCCTCCACCGAGCCGTAGCCCAGCATCCGGGCGAAAGTCTCGTTGGAGAAGACGATCTCGAACTCGTGATGGATGTAGATGCCGACCAGCGCCCCCTCCACCAGATCGCGGAAGCGGCCCTCGCTCTCCAGCAGGTCCTGCTCGCGGGCGGAGATGGTCTCGACGAACCAGGACAGCGCCTGGCCGATATCGGTGATCTCGTCATTGCCGCTGACCGGCACCGGGGTCGGCTTTCCGTCCACCCGGTCCAGCACCGCCGCCGACAGGTCCGTCAACCGGCTGGTCAGGAACACCCGGAACCAGGCATAGACCGCCGCCGCCACCAGCAGGGAGGCCAGGACGATCAGCAGGACGATGCGCCGCTCATGGTCCAGCATGGCCGCCAGCCCCGATGCGTCGCGGGCGGCCTGGGTGTTGACGGTGGCGAAGATTTCGCGCGCGGCATACTCCACCCCTTCCGCCAGGGCGTGGGTCTGGTTGCGGATGGCATTGGCCCGGGTCTCCGCCTGCAGCGCCTCCTCCACCGCATCGATCAGGCCGAAGGCGGGCGGGCCTCCCGGCGCGGCGGGCGTGCCCAGTACGATGGCGCGTATGCGGTCGAGCTGGGCGGTCAGCCGCTCCCGCTCCCCCGCGGGCAGGCTGGCGGCGATCCCGTCCAGGCTGGCAAGATGCCTTTCAGCCGCCTGCCGGTCGGCGCGGAGCTGGCTCAACCGGTTGGCCCGCGACAGGTCGGACAGGCGGGCCAGCAGCGCGCCCAGGGTCCGCTCCCATTCCACCAGCCGCGCGGCGGTTTCCGGCGCCACGTCCGCCGGCCCTGGCTGGTCCGCCTCGGCGGCGATCAGGGTGGAAAGGGCGTCCAGGTCCACGCCGGCGCGGGCCTGCGCCTCGATCCGCCGCTCCACGACCCGGTCCAGCTCGGCGATGGTGGTCTGGAGCTGAGCCAGCGAGGTCCCGACCTCGTCCGACAGGCGGCTCCACATCTCCGCCTCCGCGTCGGACAGCCCGCCCAGCGCCTTGCGCCGCGTTTCGGTCAGGGCCGACTGCCGCATCAGCCCGTCGAGCGCCATCCGGCGCTCCGCCTGGGAACCGGCCTCCGCCAGCAGCGGCACCAGCGTCAGCAACTGCTGGACGGCGCCGGTCAACTCGGCGCTGGCGGTGATGCGCGGCAGGGTCCGGCCGGTGAGGGAGGAGAGATCCTCCTCCACCTCGCTGAAGGCGAAGAGGGAAAGGCCGCCCGACACCAGCACGAAGGCCGCCATCGCCACCAGCCCGGCGGTGACCCGCAGGGTGATGCCCGCCCGGCGGCGGGCGGGGCCCGCACTGACCGGAAGCGGGGGATCGGCGGCGATGGGCGACATGGGCCGGGCTTTTCCAGGAACGGCGCGACGGTGAGCCGCAGGCGCGATCCTAGCACAGGACTTCCCACCCGTCAGCGCCGCCCGCCTCTCACCGCCGGCCCGTCCGGGTCTTCAACTCGATCCGCCCGTCCGTCGCGGGGGCGGCGCTGTCCATTTGGCTCCAGGCGGACAGCACGATGGTGCTGAGCTGGTCCGCCTCCGTCTCTCCCACCAGCCGGGGAGCCGTGGACAGGACGCCGTACCCGTCGCCGCCGCTGGCCAGGAAATCGGTGGTGGCGACGCGGTAGACGGCGGCGGCATCCAGCGGACGGCCGCCCACCCGCACTTCCAGCAGCCTTCCGCCCGGCGGGCGACTCAGGTCGGCGGAGAGACGGATGTTGGAAATCGCGGGGAAGCGCCCGTCCGGCACCCTTCCGCCCCGGTTCTCCGCATCGAACAGGGCGTTCTCCAGGGCCGTGCGCAGCTGCTCCCCTGTCAGCTCCAGAAGCAGCACCCGGTTGCGGAAGGGCAGTTCCGCCAGCACCTCGCCCCGTGTCATCACATGGCCGGGTTCATACTGCCGGTAGCCCCGGATCAGCCCGGAGTTCAGCAGGGCCGCGTCCGCGTCCATGGCGACGCGCACCGTGTCGGCCACCAGATTGGCAAAGCCGTTCTCCCCCGTCCGCACCGCCTCCGCCCGGGTGTCCACGGCGGTGGCGAGGGTCAGCACCGGCGTTTCCTGCTGGGCCGCCAACCGGTCCAGATAGGACTGCACCAGCCGGCCCACCGCCGGGTCCGGCGGGTAGAGCCCGCTGTCGATCACCCGCCCCGTGGCGCGCCAGTCCAGCCTTCCGTCCGGCCGGCGGACTGCCGGATCGGCGACGATGTCCAGCGCCACGGCCCAGCGCGCATTGCTGGCGGGCGCGGCGAACAGGGTCTTCGCATCCACTTCCACCGCCGCCCGCATGTCCGGCCGTTCGGCCGTGAACACGATGTCCGCGATGCCGCTGTCGCGAAGTTCCACATCCAGGCCGCGCCGGTCGGATGTCATGGCCACCACCAGATCCGCCCCCCTGGCCCTCAGCGCCTCCGCCCGCGCGCGCGCCGTCGGCAGTGGATCGAGCGGGCGGCTGCGGCGCGCGGCGGAGCGGACCAGATCGTCCGTGCCGATGATGGAGATCAGCCCGATCTTGAACGGACCGGCGGACAGGACCAGCGATTCCTCCATTCCCTCCACCGTGCCGCCGCCGGCGCTGTCGCGCACATTGCTGGCCACCATGGGGAAAGCCGCCTCCGCCGCCCGCCGGGTCAGCACATCCTCCCCATGATTATATTCGCGCGGCTGCACCGCGAAGGCGTCGATCTCCAGCGCGTTCAGCAGGTCGATCTGGTGGGCGCCCTGGTCGAAGGCGGACAGCACGCCATGGCTCAGCGTGTCGCCGCCATGGATGAACAGCACCGGCCGACCCTGCGCCCTCTCCGCCTTCGCCAGCGCCGCAAGCCGCGCGAATCCGCCCCGCCTGTCCGCCTCGGTCAGCTCAGTCGTGCGCGCAACGAACAGCAGCGTGATCTCCGCCGCCGCGGCCAGCGCCGCCCGCGGCGGCAGCAGGAGGCAGAAGGCCAGGAGCAGCCCCGCAAGGGAAACCGGGATCGGGTGACGGTTCAGGAACATGGGGACCGGTCGGAAGCCCGGACGGCGTCGGCCGCGGGGCGGTGGGCGGAGCCGCGGGAATGCGGCGCTGGACCCGGAGCATACTTCGGCGACACCCCTGCGGCAATCCAGCCCACTTTTCGCCGCATCGGGCCGCAACCCCGCGAGGGACGCCATGTTAATCCGGCGATCCGCCAGCCCGTCTTCGTTTTGAACAGGACAAGAAACGTGAAAAAAACCCATCCGACCTCCGCCCCTGCGGCTCGCCGTCCCGTGCGGCTCACCGCAGCGGCTGCCGGCTGCGTCGCCGCCGGAGCGCTGATGGCCGGCCAGGCCGATGCCGCCGGTTTCCAGGTCCGGGAGAACAGCGCCGCCATGCTGGGCACGGCCTTCGCCGGCCTGAATTCCGACGCCCGCGACCTGTCCATCGTCTGGAACAATCCCGCCGGTATGACCCTGCTGGAGCAGAGCGGCGCCGAGGCGGTGCTGAGCGTCGTCTGGCCCCGTGCCGAGTTCGAGGGAACCTCCACCGACGCGCTGGGCCGCCCCATCGCCGGCAGCGAGGGCAAGTCGGAGGACCCGCTCTATGTCCCGGCCGGCTATTTGATGTGGGCTCCATCCAACCTGCCTGTCCGTCTTGGCTTCGCGGCCACCGTCCCCTACGGGCTGGAGACGGATTATGACGACGACTGGGTTGGCCGCTACAGCGCCATCAAGTCCAAGCTGGAAACCGCCAATCTGGCCCTGACCGCGGCGTGGGAGCCGCTGGACGGGGTGAGCATCGGCGGCGGCGTCTCCTATCAGCGGGCGGAGGCGGAGCTGACCAACGCCGTGGATTTCGGCGCCATCCTGGCCGCCCAGGGCATTCCCGGCTTCCTCCCCACCACCGCCGACGGCTTCGCCGAGGTGCAGGGCGACGATTGGGCGTGGGGCTATACGCTGGGCCTGCTGGTGGAGCCGGTCCAGGGCACCCGCTTCGGCGTGACCTACCGGTCCGAGATCGACCACACGCTGGAAGGCACGGCCAGCTTCGACGCCCCGGCGCAGGTGCGGGCCGTGCTCACCGCCGCCGGCATCCAGGCCTTCGCCCCCGAATCCGCCGCGACGGCCGACCTCACCACCCCGGAAACGGTGGAGTTCAGCCTGAGCCAGGATATCGGCGCCTTTGGCCTGCACGCCACCGCGGCCTGGACCAACTGGTCCAGCTTCGAGGAGATCCGCATCCGCTTCGCCAACCCGGCCCAGCCGGACGCGGTGGATGAGCAGTTCTACCAGGACACCTGGTTCCTGTCCCTGGGCGGCACCTACCGGGCCAGCGACAGCCTGCAGTTCCGTGCCGGCGTGGCGCATGACGGCCGCGCCTCCCAGACCCAGTACCGCACCCCCCGCATCCCGGATGAGGAGCGGACCTGGATCAGCGCCGGCGTGAGCTGGCAGCCCATGGACGGCCTGTCGGTTGACGCCGGCTACGCCCACCTGTTCGTCAAGAACGCCGACATCGACATCACGACCGGCACCGGCAACCGTCTGGCCGGCCAGTTCGACAGCACCGCGGACATCTTCACCGTCGCCGCGCGCTACCAGTTCTAAGAACTGGCGAGGGGGCGGAAGCCTCCGGGCCCGATGAGCGGAGGCGAAACCCCGCCCCCCTCCCACGGCCATGGACTCCGTCCCCTCTCTGCGCCATGTTCCGGGCGACCGATCCCGATAGCCCGGACATGCGCGCATGACCACCGACACGGCCACGGCCGCCACCGACACCTCCGCCCCCGTGGCCGGCCAGCAGCAGGCTCCGCTCTATCTGGTGGACGGGTCCGGCTTCATCTTCCGCGCCTATCACGCGCTGCCGCCGCTGAACCGGCCGGACGGCACGCCGGTCAATGCCGTGCTGGGCTTCACCAACATGCTGATGAAGTTGCTGGCCGACCAGAAGGCCGATGCCGTCGCCGTGGTGTTCGACAGCAAGCGCGAGAATTTCCGCACCCAGATCTATGCCGAGTACAAGGCCCACCGGCCGGAACCGCCGGAGGATCTGCGCCCCCAGTTCGCCCTGATCCGGGAGGCGGTGGACGCCTTCTGCCTGCCCTGCCTCCAGCTCGAAGGGTATGAGGCCGACGATCTGATCGCGACCTACGCCCGCCTCGCCAATGAGCAGGGCCGGCCGGTCACCATCGTCTCGTCCGACAAGGACCTGATGCAGCTCGTCCGCGACGGTATCCGCATGATGGACCCGATGAAGAACAAGCTCATCGGGCCGGAGGAGGTGGCGGAGAAGTTCGGCGTGCCGCCGGAGAAGGTGGTGGATGTCCAGGCCCTGGCCGGCGACAGCGTGGACAATGTCCCCGGCGTGCCCGGCATCGGCGTCAAGACCGCCGCCCAGCTCATCACCGAATATGGCAGCCTGGAAGCCCTGCTGGAGCGGGCGCATGAGATCAAGCAGGCCGGCCGGCGGGAGAAGCTGACCACCTTTGCGGACCAGGCCCGCATCTCCAAGCAGCTCGTCCGGCTGGACCAGCATGTGCCGGTGCCGGTCGACGTGGATGAGCTGAAGGTGCGCGAGCCGGACCACCGGAAGCTGATCGACTGGCTGAAGATCCAGGGCTTCCGCACCGTGATCCACAAGGTGGAGGCGGAGCTGGCGGAGGATGGCAGGCTGGTGGATGCCGCCGCCAGCGCCGCCGGAGCCTTGCTGCCGCCCCCCTCCGATGCCGGTCAGGCCCGCGCCCAGCTCAACAACCGCAGCTACGCCCCCCAGCCGGTGGAGGCGCGCAGCGGCGACTTCGTCCCGGTCAGGCCCGCCACGGTCGAGTATGTCACCGTCACCGATCTGGACACGCTGGACGGCTGGATCGCCCGCGCGACGGAAGCCGGAGTGGTGGCGGTGGATACGGAGACAGTGGGGCTGACGCCCATGTCGGCCAAGCTGGTCGGCATCTCCATGTCCGTCGAGCCGGGCCGCGCCTGCTACATCCCGCTGGGCCATGTGGACCCGTCCGCCCCGGCGGCGTCCGCGGGCGGCCTGGATTTCGGCACCGCCCCGTCGGCCCCGAAGCAGATCGCCGTCGAGGACGCCATCAGCCGGCTGCGCCCGCTGCTGGAGGACCCGGCGGTGCTGAAGGTCGGGCACAATGTGAAGTTCGACCTCCAGGTCCTGCGCAAGGCCGCGGGCGGCGACCTCCGTATCGCGCCGCTGGACGACACCATGCTGCTGTCCTACGTGCTGGGCGCGGGCAAGCACGGGCACGGCATGGATGAGCTGGCGGTCCGCCTGCTGGGCCATAGCTGCGTCAGCTATGACAGCGTCACCGGCACCGGCAAGGCGCGCATCACCTTCGACCGGGTTCCGCTGGACAAGGCCACCGAATATGCGGCGGAGGATGCGGACATCACCCTGCGCCTCTGGCAGGTGCTGAAGCATGACGTCGTCCAGGGCCGCGCCGTGACCCTGTACGAGACCATCGAGCGCCCCCTGATCCCCGTGATCGCGGAGATGGAGATGGCGGGCGTGCTGGTGGACCCGGCCGTGCTGAAGGCCATGTCCGCCGATTTCGCCGTGCGCATGGCGGAGACGGAGGCCGAAATCCACCGTCTGGCCGGCCACCCCTTCAATGTCGGCAGCCCCAAGCAGCTGGGCGAGGTGCTGTTCGAGGAGATGGGGATCAAGGGCGGCAAGAAGGGCAAGACCGGCGCCTATTCCACCGACAGCTCCGTGCTGGAGGCGCTGGCCGAACAGGGCCACGACATCTGCCAGAAGGTGCTGGACTGGCGGCAGATCTCCAAACTGAAGAGCACCTATACCGACGCGCTGGGCAGCCAGATCAACCCGGAAACCGGCCGGGTCCATACCAGCTTCGCCCTGGCGCTGACCTCCACCGGTCGCCTCTCCTCCTCGGAGCCGAACCTCCAGAACATCCCGATCCGGACGGAGGAGGGGCGCAAGATCCGCCGCGCCTTCGTGGCCGCCCCCGGCCATCTGATCCTGTCGGTGGATTACAGCCAGATCGAACTGCGGCTGGTGGCCGACATGGCCGGGATCCCGGCCCTGAAGCGCGCCTTCCAGGAAAACATCGACATCCATGCCATGACGGCCAGCCAGGTGTTCGGCGTGCCGCTGGACCAGATGACCGGCGAAATCCGCCGTCGGGCCAAGGCCATCAATTTCGGCATCATCTACGGCATCTCCAGCTTCGGGCTGGGCCGGCAGCTCGGCATCATGCCGGGCGAGGCCGGGGCCTTCATCAAGCAGTATTTCGAGCGGTTCCCGGAACTCCAGAACTACATGGAGACCACCAAGGAGTTCGCCCGCACCCACGGCTATGTGGAGACGCTGTTGGGCCGCAAATGCTGGATTCAGGGCATCCAGGAAAAGAACGCGAACCGCCGCGCCTATGCCGAGCGGCAGGCCATCAACGCCCCCGTCCAGGGCACGGCCGCCGACATCATCAAGCGCGCCATGGTGCGCCTGCCCCCTGCCCTGAAGGATGCCGGCCTGAATGCCCGCATGCTGCTCCAGGTCCATGACGAACTTCTGTTCGAAGTGCCGGAGGCGGAGGCGGAAGCTACGTCCAGGCTGGTGCGCGAAGTGATGGAAGGGGCCGCCACGCTGGGCGTGCCGCTGGTCGCCGAAGCCGGCCTCGGTCCCAACTGGGACGAGGCGCACTGAGGCGGATCGGGGCGGGTTGTCGCAATCCGGCCTTCGGCCTCCTTGCGACCTACGGCACCCTCATCCGCCGTAGGTCGCAAGAAGCGCAGCGGATTGCGACGTTTCCAGCACAGCAAACAGCAGACACGCCAAAGCCGGCCGCGAAGACCGCGGCCGGCTCACCTCATCGATCAGGACCGGATGGCCTCAGACAGTGACCGCTTCGCGGTCGTCGTCGCCACCGCCGGCATCGCCTTCGCCCTCATCGCCGTCCTGCTCGGCGCCGTTGGGCTGGCCGTAGCCGTTGCCGTCATGGCGGGGATTGCCCTGACGCTGGCGGCCTTCCTGCTCATTGATCTGATTGATGATGCGGAAGTAATGCTCCGCATGCTGGAAGTAGTTCTCCGCCGCGACCCGATCACCGGATGTCTGCGCATCGCGGGCCAGGGCCAGGTACTTCTCATAGACCTGGAAGGCGCTGCCGCGGATACGGACGTCCGGGCCGTTGCTGTCGAAGTTCTGATGCCGCAGCGGCACGTTCTGGCGGCGATTGCCGCCACCGCCACCGCCGCCACCACCGCCACCGGAATTGTTGTTGCCGCCGCGGCCGCGCGAGCGCCGAGAGTTCTGTCCCTGTCTCATACGGATATTGCTCTGCCCCGATTAAGTTTGCGCCGCCGGAATTCCGATCCGGGCGTCATCGCCGCGGATCCCGCACCCTGGACTCCGACGAGGTTGCGTCCCGCGCATCGCGCGAGGCCGGTCCCCGGGAAATTGTCCACGGTGAGGCCCCAATCCGGGGGCATCAGGCGGAATCAGCCGAAAACGGCGGTTTCCGCATGGCTGCGACCCTAAGAGCCTATTCCAGTAGGGAGCTTGCCGTATCTGGGCTGTTGGACTTTTGCTCTTCAACGGGTGGAGGTCACGATGGGGAGATTGGTCCAGGACGATGGCTGGCGGTTGCCGGATGAGCTCTGGTGGCGCATGGAGCCGCTGCTGCCGGAGCGTCCAGCGCATCCGCTGGGCTGCCATAATCCGCGGGTTCCAGATCGCGCCGCGATGGACGCGATCTTCTTTGTCCTGCGCACGGGTAGTCAGTGGCAGGCGCTCAAAGCCACCGGCATCTGTTCGCCATCTTCCGCCTACCGCCGTTTTCGCGAATGGACCGAGGCCGGTGTGTTCGAGGCCTTCTGGCGTGAGGGGCTGCTGGCCTATGACGGCCTGGTCGGGATTGATTGGAGTTGGATGTCGGCAGACGGAGCAATGACCAAGGCACCGTTGGGCGGGGAAAAAAGTCGGCCCCAACCCGACCGACCGCTCCAAGCTGGGCACCAAGCGGTCCCTGCTGACCGATGGACGCGGCCTCCCCCTCGGCCTCGCGGTCGCTGGCGCCAACGTGATCGACTTCAAGCTGCTGGAGCAGACGCTTGAGGCTGTTGTCGTGCCGCGGCCTGAGCCCACCCCAGCGCATCCTCAGCATCTCTGCCTCGATAAGGGCTACGACTATGACGGGCCGCGGCAGCTTGGGTATGATTACAGGCTCACGACCCACATCCGCCGCAGGGGTGAGGATCGCACGGCAACGCCCGCCCACCCGCACCAACCCCGCCGCTGGATGATCGAGCGGGCACATTCCTGGCTGAACCGATACCGCCGCATCCTCGTCCGATGGGAAAAGCGCGCCGACACCTATGAAGCCATGCTCCACTTCGTCTGCGCCATCACCGTCTGGGAGTTCGTCTGCCTACTGAAATAGGTTCTAAACGCTAGCGCAGCCCATTCCAACACAATTCTTTCGCTCAAACCCGCTCTTCAGGGGAGCGTTGCACAGGTCACACGGGGTCGCCCGCCCAGATCGGCCAGCGTTTCGGCCCCGGAAAGACCCGCTTGGTTCAACAGCTCCCGCACGGCCTCCCCCTGGTCGAACCCATGCTCCAGCGCAATCAGCCCGCCGGGCGCCAGCAGCCGGAGCGCCTCCCGGGCAAGGTGGCGATAGGGGTCCAGCCCGTCCGCCCCGCCCGCCAGCGCCAGCCGGGGCTCATGCAGCGCCACCTCCGGCTCCAGCCCCGCGATATCCGCGTCCGGGATATAGGGCGGGTTGGACGCCAGAATGTCGAACTGCCCGCCGCCCAGCGCGTCCGCCCAGCTTCCCACCAGGAAAACCGCCCGGTCCGACAGGCCCAGCCGTCTTGCATTCAACGACGCGACGGAGGCCGCGCCGGGGCTGAAATCCACGCCGACACCGGCGGCCGCCCGGTATTCGTGCAGCAGCGCCAACAGGATCGCCCCGGTGCCGGTGCCGAGGTCCAGGACGCGCCAGGGCCGCGCCCGGTCCGGCCGGCGGCGCAGCACGGCCTCCACCAGCGTTTCCGTATCGGCGCGCGGGATCAGCGTGTCCGGCCCCAACGCCAGCTCAAGCCCCCAGAACTCCCAGCTTCCCAGCAGCCGCTGCAAGGGCTCCCGCTTCTCCCGTCGTGCCAGCAGCTGCTCGAACGCGGCGGCCCGTTGCGGGTCCGGCAGGTCCCTGCCCCGGCTGCGCAGCTCCGTCCGGGTCAGGCCGAAGGCATGCTCCGCCAGCCAGCGCACATCCAGCGCCGGACTGTCCACCCCGGCGGCGGCAAGGCGCGCCTCGGCGGATTTCAGGAGGTCGGAAAGGGTCCTCTGTTCAGCCATGGCTTTCGCCGGAGTGACGGAGATTGATGGCCGCCATGGTTGGAAATCCGGGCACGCCCCTACTCCAGCTCCGCCAGCCGCTCCGCCTCGTCCTGGGCGATCAGGGCGTCCACCAGCTCATCCAGCGCTTCGCCCACCATCACCTTGTCGATCTTATAGAGCGTCAGGTTGATGCGGTGGTCGGTGACGCGGCCCTGGGGGAAGTTGTAGGTGCGGATGCGCTCCGACCGGTCGCCGGTGCCGACCTGGTTCTTGCGGTTTGCGGCGCGCTCGGCGTCGGCGCGGCTGCGCTCGGCGTCGTAGAGGCGGGCGCGCAGCACCTTCAGCGCCTTGGCCTTGTTCTTGTGCTGGGACTTCTCGTCCTGGCACTGCACCACCAGCCCGGTGGGCAGGTGGGTGATGCGCACGGCGCTGTCGGTGGTGTTCACCGACTGCCCGCCCGAGCCCTGGGACCGGAAGACGTCGATGCGGAGGTCCTTGTCATCGATCTGGATGTCCACATCCTCCGCCTCCGGCAGCACCGCCACGGTGGCGGCGGAGGTGTGGATGCGCCCGCCCCCCTCCGTCTCCGGCACGCGCTGCACGCGGTGCGCACCGCTCTCGAATTTCAGCCGCCGGAACACGCCGCGCCCGGTGATGGTGGCGCTGGCCTCCTTGTAGCCGCCAAGGCCGGTCTCGTTCACCTCGATGGTTTCGAAGCGCCAGCCGCGCAGCCCGGCATAGCGCCGGTACATTTCGAACAGCTCGGCGGCGAACAGGGCCGCCTCCTCCCCGCCGGTGCCGGCGCGCACCTCCAGGATGGCGTTCTTCTCGTCCGCCTCGTCCTTGGGCAGCAGGGCCAGCAGGATCTTGTGCTCGATCTCCGGCAGCCGGCGCTGGGCCGCGTCCAGCTCCTCCTCCGCCAGCGCCCGCATGTCGGCATCCGCCGCCGGGTCCTCCGCCATGGCGCGTAGCTCGTCCAGGTCGGCGCGGGCGCGCTTCAGGTCGGCGATGGCGGCTGCCACCGGCTCCAGCTCGGCATATTCCTGGCTGGCGCGCACGAAGGCGTCGCCGGAAAGCGTGCCGGACGCCAGCATGTCGCGCAGCTCGTCGAAGCGCATGGCCACCTTGCCCAGCGCTTCCGCGAAACGGTCTTCCAGTCTCAAATTCACGGGACTTCATCCTCCGGCCCGTGGATATAGGCCATCCCGGCCGCGGGGTCACCAGGGAAGCGTCCCGCCGGGCCGGAGGATGAGCGCCCCTCACATCTCCAGCAATGTGTTGAACCCGCCATAGATCATGCGCTTCCCGTCGAAGGGCGCGTTGGTCATGCTGTCCTTCAGCCGGGGATCGGCCATGACCTTGGCGTTGACGGCGTCGCGCTGCTCGCGGGATTCATAGACGATCCAGGCGAACACCACGGTCTCGTCCTCCGTGGCCTGCACCGCGCGCGGGAAGGAGGTCAGCTCGCCATAGGGAACGTCGTCCCCGACGCATTCCACATAGGCCAGGGCGCCATGCTCCTTCCAAACCTCCCCGGCCGTCTGGGCCATTTTCCTGTAGGCTTCGATATTCTGCTTCGGCACCGCCAGCACGAAGCCGTCGACATAGGACATGAATGCCTCCCTTATATGGTCCTGCCCCAAGGACGTACGGGGGATCGCCGTCCCGACAGCCCCGCCGAAGTTTTTTCCGCGACGCCCGTAGGTCGCAAGCAGCGAAGCGGATTGCGACATCCCAGCGCCGGCCGCCCCCGCCACGCTCCCGGCCGCCCGCGGCATTCCCTTGCCCTTGCTGCGGTGCAGTGTCACATTCCGGCCCGTTTTCCACCACCCCGCCGAACAATGCGGGTGCTTGACCGTTGAGGATTCTTTCATGACCGCCACATCCGCCCGCAGCCGGCTGGACCGTCTCTGGCAGCGTGGCCGCGATTTCCTGGGCACGGAGCTTGCCATCATGGGCGGGGCCATGACCTGGGTCAGCGACCGGCACCTGGTCTCCGCGATCAGCAATGGCGGCGGGTTCGGGGTCCTCGCCTCCGGCTCCATGCCGCCGGAGGTGCTGCGGGCGGAGATCCGCGCCACGCGGGAACTGACGGCCAGGCCCTTCGGCGTCAACCTCATCACCCTGCATCCCCAGCTCGACCAGCTCGTCCAGGTCTGCCTGGAGGAGAGGGTGGGCGTGGTGGTGCTGGCCGGCGGCCTGCCGCCCGGCACCGCGATCAAGGCGCTGAAGGAGGGCGGGGCCAAGGTGATGTGCTTCGCCCCGGCCCTGGTCATCGCGAAGAAGCTGGTGCGCAGCGGCGTCGACGCGCTGGTGATCGAGGGGATGGAGGCCGGCGGCCATATCGGCCCGGTCTCCACCTCCGTGCTGGCGCAGGAGATCCTGCCGGAAATCCGCGATGTCCCGGTCTTCGTCGCCGGCGGCATCGGCCGGGGCGAGGCGATGCTGAGCTATCTGGAGATGGGGGCGGCCGGCGTGCAGCTCGGCACCCGCTTCGTCTGCGCCAGCGAGTGCCGGGCGCACCCCAACTTCAAGAAGGCCTTCATCCGCGCCGGTGCGCGCGACGCCATCCCCAGCGTCCAGATCGACCCCCGCTTCCCCGTCATCCCCGTCCGCGCCCTCCAGAACGAGGGCACCCGCCGCTTCATGGAGAAGCAGCGCGAGGTGATCGAGCGCTTCAACCGCGGCGAGCTGGACCAGAAGGCCGCCCAGTTGGAGATCGAGCATTTCTGGGCCGGCGCGCTCCGCCGCGCCGTGGTGGACGGCGATGTCGAAACCGGCTCCGTGATGGCCGGCCAGTCCGTGGGTCTGGTCACCCGGGAACAGCCCTGCGCCGACATCCTGGCCGAGCTGGTGCAACAGGCCGAAGCGGCCTTGTCCGGGCGGATGTCCCCCCCATCGCCGTAGGTCGCATGCAGCGCAGCGGAATGCGACATCCCCCAAGCCCGCCCCACCGTCGCATTCCGCTCCGCTCCATGCGACCTACGCGCCGGGCCCTCACCTCGCCGTAGGTCGCAAGCAGGCCCGCAGGGCCGAATTGCGACACCCCGCTTGCCCGAACCCACCGAACATCCCGAGACAATAATCCTAATCCCTGCTATGTTCCGTCCGCCGTGCCCTCCGCGGCCGGGTCTTGGGACAGGTGAGGAACAGGGGCCGGCGAGCGTTGCGTTAGGTGCGTCAAGAGACGCGTTATGGGCGTTATAGCGCATTGAGCCGTGGTCCTGCGGATCGCCTCGCATTAGAAAAGACTGATGGGAGCCCCGCCCCGGAATCCTCTGCACGGCGTTCCACTTCATCCACCTGCCGTTCATGCGGGATGCGCCGGTCCGCCCCCTGCACTCCCCTGTGACAGGGGGCCGGTCCGATGCTAGAAGGGACCGATGGTAGAGGACGCGGTCAGTCGATGAGCATTCTGTCGAGCATCATGGGACGGGGCGAGCCGCCGGACCCCGCATCGGGCGCGCGGCGGCTGCTGGCGCGGCTGCGGGACGTCATGGCCGGCAGCGGCTCCGCCCAGGACCGGCTGGACAAGATCGTCAAGACCATCGCCCATGAGATGGGGGCCGATGTCTGCTCCTGCTACGTGATGCGGGCCGGCGAGGTGCTGGAGCTGTTCAGCACCATCGGTCTGAATCCCGGCGCCGTGCACAAGACCCGCCTGCGGGTGGGCGAGGGTCTGGTCGGCGACGTCGCGGCCCATTCCCGTCCCGTGGCGCTGGCCAACGCGCAGAGCCATCCCAACTTCGCCTACCGCCCGGAAACGGGCGAGGACCCGTTCAACAGCTTCATGGCCGTGCCGATCCTGCGCGGCGGCCGGGTCCGCGGCGTGCTGGCGATCCAGCACACCGAACGCCGCGACTACCACGAGCAGGAGGTGGAGACACTCCAGACCATCGCCATGATCGTGGCGGAGCTGGTGGCCGCCGGCGACCTGGTGGACAGCCGGGAGCTGTCGCTGGTCAACGATCTGGTGCTGCTGCCGTCGCGCCTGGACGGGGTCAGCCTGAACCGTGGCGTCGGCATGGGGCTGGCCGTGCTGCACCGGCCCCAGCTCACCGTGCGCCAGATGGTGGCCGACGATCCGGAGGCAGAGCTGGTGCGGCTGAAGCAGGCCGTGGACAGCATGCATTCCGCCATCGACCAGATGATGATCGCGGTGGGCGAATCGGATGGCGAGCATGCGGAGATCATGCAGACCTACCGGCTGGTCGCCTCCGACCGCGGCTGGCTGAACCGCATCCGCGAGGCGATCCGCACCGGCCTCACGGCGGAAGCCGCGGTGCAGCGGGTGCAGAACGACAACCGCGCCCGCATGCAGGCCATCGCCGATCCCTATCTGCGCGACCGGCTGCTGGATCTGGACGACATCACCAACCGGCTGCTGATGCATCTCACCGGCAAGCCGGTGGACGCCATGGGCGGCACCCTTCCGGACGAGTGCATCCTGGTCGCCCGCAACCTGGGCCCGGCCGAGCTGCTGGACTACGACCGCCGGAAGCTGCGCGGGCTGGTGCTGGAGGAAGGGGCGGCCTACAGCCATGTCGCCATCGTGGCCAAGGCGCTGGACATTCCCGTGGTGGGCCAGTGCTCGGAAGTGCTGACCCGGGTGGAGACGCTGGATTTCCTGATCGTGGACGGGGACAACGGCCAGCTCTTCGTTCGCCCGGCGGAGGACATCCAGGAGCTGTTCCACGCCTCGCTGGTGGCGCGGCAGCGCCGGGCCGCGGAGTTCGCCGGGCTGCGCGACCTGCCGGCGGTGACCCGCGACGGGGTGCCGGTGCGGCTCATGCTGAATTGCGGGCTGCACATCGACCTGCCGCAGCTCCAGGTCACGGGCGCCGACGGCATCGGCCTCTACCGCACCGAAATCCCCTTCATGGTCCGGCCCAGCTATCCCGACGTGTCGGTGCAGCAGGAGGCCTATGCCAAGGTGCTGGACGAGGCGGGCGGGAAGCCGGTGGTGTTCCGCACGCTCGATGTCGGCGGCGACAAGATGCTGCCCTACTTCCCCGAGCTGGGGGAGGAGAACCCGGCGCTGGGCTGGCGGGCCATCCGCATCGGGCTGGACCGGCCCAGCATGCTGCGCAAGCAGCTCCGCGCCCTGCTGCGCGCCGGGGCCGGCCGCGCCCTCAGGGTGATGTTCCCCATGGTGGCGGAGGTAGCGGAGCTGGACCGCGCCCGCCGGGTGCTGGAGCTGGAGCTGGAGAAGCTCACCGCCGACGGCTATCCCTCGCCCGCCGACCTCAAGGTCGGAGTGATGATGGAGGTGCCGTCCCTGCTGTTCCAGTTGGAGGCGCTGCTGGGCCGTGTGGATTTCGTTTCCGTCGGCTCCAACGACATGCTGCAGTACCTGTTCGCCGCCGACCGCGGCAATCCGATCATGAACAACCGCTACGACCTGCTGTCGCCGGCCATGCTGCGCATGTTGCGCGGGCTGGTGGAGGCCTGCGACAAGGCGGGGGTGCAGTTGTCGCTGTGCGGGGAAATGGCGTCGAAGCCGCTGGACGCCATGGCGCTGCTGGGGCTGGGCATCCGCTGCCTGTCCATGTCGGCGCCGGCCTTCTTCGAGGTGAAGGCCATGGTCCGCTCCCTCGATGTCGGCTCCCTCTCCGCTTACATGGAGCGGCTGTACCTGTCGCCCGACCACTCGCTGCGGCCGCAGCTCAAGGCCTATGCGCGGGACCATGGGGTCCGGCTATAACGGGTAGAGGGCTGCCGCCGGGTTCAGGCCGGTTGCGGTGCGCGGGGCGGATTGGCTAGAGTTCGGCCCTGTCCGGCGGCGGCCAGGGCGGCGCTTCCGGCTCCGGCAGGTCTGATGGAAAGCCGGACGGACCAGAGGCTAGCGCAGGATTTCCGACGTGACTCAGAGTGACACGGCACAGCCCGGACCCGGCGGAGGTGACGTCCCCTCCCCGCGCCATGTGGGCGAGGTTCTGCGGCGCCGTCGGGAGGAAAAGGGCTATACCCTGGCCGATCTGGCCGCGACCCTCCGCATCCGGCAGCCCTATCTGGACGCGATCGAGCAGGGCCGCTGGCACGAGCTGCCCGGCCATGCCTACACCAGCGGCTTCCTGCGCACCTACGCCACCACCGTGGGGCTGGAGCCGGGACCGATCCTCTCCCGCTTCAAGCAGGAGACGGCGGGGACGGAGCAGCCGGCCGAGCTGTATTTCCCCGAAGCGGCGGATGAGAGCCGGGTGCCCGGCGGCGCGCTGATCATCGTGGCGCTGCTGCTGGCCGGCGTGGCCTATGGCGGCTGGTACGCGCTGAGCAACAGCGACCGCAACGTGGTGGAAACGGTCCAGGAGCTGCCGGCCCGCATGGCCGGGCTGATCCCCGGCGGAACGGAGCCTCCCGAACCGGCGCCGGAGCCTGAACCGGCCCAGGTCCTGCCGCCGACCCAGGTGGAGGAGCTGATCGGCCAGTCGCAGCCCACGGCGCCGGAGGTGGGCGCCAGCAACGCGCCGGCCGGGCCGGGCGCGCCCATGCTTCCGCCTGACGCCCCAAGCCTGAACACCGCCCCCCAGACCGCGGCCGACCCCGCCGCCGACGTTGCGGCCGAGGGGGAGGAGAGCGAGACGGTGGAGCTGCCGCCGGACCTGTCCGTCTCCCCCACCGTGGACGCCGATGGCCGCCCGGTGGAGTCGCCGGCTCCGGAGCCGACCGTCAACGCCGCCGCACCGGTCCAGCCTCCTGCCCAGGAACCGGCGGTCCAGCAACCGACGGGCTCCGCACCTGCCGCCGAACCGCCCGTCGCGGATGCGGATACGCCTCCGGCTGCTGGTCCGGCTCAGGCGGAGGACGCGGCCGAACCGCCCGCGGAGACGGCTGCCGCTCCGGAGCCGCCGGCCCAGCCGCCCGCCAGCGGGCGCGTCTTCGGCCAGACCGAGGGGCAGGTGCGCGTCACGGTGCGCGCGGTGGAGGATAGCTGGGTGGAGATCAGGGATGCCCGCGGCACGCTCTGGGCCGCCCGCAACCTGCGCCCCGGCGACACCTTCCGCGCGCCCGACGTGCCGGGCCTCGCCCTGTCGGTGGTCGGCAACGCCGCCGGCGTGGTGGTGAATGTCGATGGGCAGGATCTGCCGCCGCTGGGCGGCCGCGGCCGGGTGGTCCGCAACGTGTCCCTGGTTCCGGGCGACCTGCTCGAACGGCTGAACCAGCAGGGAGGCCAGGGCTGATATTCCGGCCTGCCCCTTGATCCCGCCGGGCGGGACCCGCACCTTACTGCTGTCCGGCGCCCCGGCCGTTCGGGGGCCGGCACCCCTTTTGACCGGAAGTCCGCTATGACCGCTGCCATCCGCCCCTGGCGCCAGATCGAACGCCGCAAGAGCCGCCAGATCATGGTCGGCAACGTGCCCGTCGGCGGCGACGCGCCCATCACCGTCCAGACCATGACCAACACGGTCACGGCGGACGCCGCGGCCACCATCGACCAGATCCGGCGGGCGGAGGAGGCCGGGGCCGACATTGTCCGCGTCTCCTGCCCCGATGTGGAGAGCACGGCGGCGCTGAAGCAGATCGTCAAGGCGTCCAGCGTCCCGATCGTGGCCGACATCCACTTCCACTACAAACGCGCCATCGAGGCGGCGGAGGCCGGTGCTGCCTGCCTGCGCATCAATCCTGGCAACATCGGCAGCGCCGACCGCGTCAGGGAGGTGGTGAAGGCCGCGCGCGACCATGGCTGCTCCATGCGCATCGGCGTCAATGCCGGTTCGCTGGAACAGCACCTGCTGGAAAAGTACGGGGAGCCCTGCCCGGACGCGCTGGTGGAAAGCGCCCTCGACCATGCCCGCATCCTGGAGGACCACGATTTCCGGGAGTTCAAGATTTCGGTGAAGGCATCGGACGTGTTCCTGGCCGTCGCCGCCTACCAGGGGCTGGCGGAGGCCTGCGACTACCCGCTGCACATCGGCATCACGGAGGCCGGCGGCCTGCGCGCCGGCACGGTGAAGTCCTCCATCGGCCTCGGCATGCTGCTCTGGTCCGGCATCGGCGACACGATCCGCGTCTCCCTCTCCGCCGATCCGGTGGAAGAGGTGAAGGTCGGGTACGAGATGCTGAAGAGCCTGGGCCTGCGCCGCCGCGGCGTCACCGTGATCTCCTGCCCCTCCTGCGCCCGCCAGCAGTTCGACGTGATCAAGACGGTGGAGGTGCTGGAGGAGCGGCTGGCCCACATCACCACGCCGCTGACCGTCAGCGTGATCGGCTGCGTCGTCAATGGACCGGGCGAAGCCACCATGACCGACATCGGCTTCACCGGCGGCGGCAAGGGCACGCATCAGGTCTATCTGGGCGGTCTGCCGGCCCATCGGCTGAAGGACGAGGCCATCGTGGACCATCTGGTCAAGCTGGTCGAAGCCAAGGCTGCCGAGGTCGAGGCGGCGAAGCAGGCCGAAGCGGCCGTGGCGGCGGAGTGAGCCGGGCCATGCTCCGCAGGTTGACGCTCCTGCCGCTGCTCGCTCTTCTTCCGTTGGCCGCCTGCGGGTCGGACGATCCGCAGCTTGCCGAAGCACAGGAGATCACCGACCGGCCGATCGCGGAGATCGTCGGGTCCGATCAGGTGAAGCTGACGAAGTTCCTGAGCCGCCGCCGGATGTCATGTCCCGAGATGTATGGGGTGGCGGCGGACCGGGCCGGATCGGAATTCCTGCTGCTCTGCGCTGACGAGGTCACGCCGGAGATGCTGGAGGATTTCACCAGTCCCGGCTGGACCGTTCATTCCGTCTTCCTGACGACGCAGGAAGTGCGTCCCGGCAATCACACCAGACACTGCGCGCCCGTTCCCAGCACGCGGGATGTCTGCGACCGGCTTTGAAGGCAGCCAGCCGCCCCTCCCCCGCGGAGAAGGGCGGCGGTTTCCGGCCGTCAGGCCTTGTCCAGCCCGTAGACGGTGTGCAGGGAGCGCAGCGCCAGCTCGGTATATTCCTCGGCGATCAGGACCGAGACCTTGATCTCGCTGGTGGAGATCACCTGGATGTTGATGCCGCGGTCGGCCAGCGCCTTGAACATGCGCTGGGCCACACCGGCATGGCTGCGCATGCCGACGCCGATCACGCTGACCTTCACCACGTTGCTGTCGGCCACCAGCTTGCGGAAGCCGAGGTCGGTCTTGGCCTTTTCCAGCACCTGCACGGTGCGGTCCAGGTCCGCCTTGCCGACGGTGAAGGTCATGTCGGTGCTGTTGCCGTCCTCCGACACGTTCTGGACGATCATGTCCACATTGATCGCCGCATCGGTGAGCGGCCCGAAGATGCGGGCGGCGACGCCGGGGCGGTCCTCCACCCCCACCAGGGTGACCTTCGCCTCATCCCGGCTGTAGGCGATGCCGCTGACCAGTTCCTGTTCCACGATTTCGTCCTCATCGACTACAAGGGTGCCGGGGATGGAGCTGCCCGCCGCCTGCTCGAAGGTGGAGAGCACCTGCACCCGCACCCGGTGCTTCATGGCCATCTCCACCGACCGCGTCTGCAGCACCTTGGCGCCCAGCGAGGCCATCTCCAGCATCTCCTCATAGGTGATGCGGGACAGCTTGCGGGCCTTGGTGACGATGCGCGGGTCGGTGGTGTAGACCCCGTCCACGTCGGTATAGATGTCGCACCGGTCCGCGCCAAGGGCCGCCGCCAGCGCCACCGCCGAGGTGTCGGAGCCGCCGCGGCCCAGGGTGGAGATGCGGTTGCGCGCCGACACGCCCTGGAAGCCGGCGACCACCGCCACCTCCCCCGTGGACATGCGCTTGGACAGCTCTTCCGTCTCGATCCGCTCGATCCGGGCCTTGGCGTGGACGTCGTCGGTGCGCAGCGGGATCTGCCACCCCTGCCAGGAGCGGGCCTGGATGCCGATCTCCTGAAGGGCGATGGCGAGCAACCCGCTAGTCACCTGCTCCCCCGACGCGACCACGGCGTCGTACTCGCGGGCGTCATAAATGCGGGAGATGGAGCGGCAATACTCGACGAGCTGGTTGGTCACGCCGGACATGGCGGAGACGACCACGGCGACCTCGTGCCCGGCATCGACCTCCTGTTTGACTTTGAGCGCCACGTTCTTGATGCGCTCGATGTCGCCGACGGAGGTTCCGCCGAATTTCAGGACCAGCCGCGCCATGACAGACTTCCCGTTCCGGGCTGTTGAAAGGTTGATCGGCCCGCCCGGCGCGCGGCGTTGTGGCCGCTGGCTTGCCGGATCGGGGCGGGCTATCCATACTCCGCCCCGCGCCCGGCATGCAAGCCGGGCTCCGGAGTCGGGTCGGCAATGCTACCTCCGCCGGAACGCATGCCTTTGACATATTCTTTCGCCAGGAACGGAAACCCGCCATGACCGCACAGGCCAGCGCCCGCACCACCGTGGATGCCGGAGAGATCGAGCGCTTTTCGGCGATCGCGGCCGAATGGTGGGACCCCAGGGGCAAGTTCCGGCCGCTGCACAAGCTGAACCCGCTGCGGCTGGCCTATATCCGCGATGCCGTCTGCACCCATCTGGGTCGTGATCCGCTTTCGCCGCAGCCGCTGGCCGGCGTGCGCATCGTGGATGTGGGCTGCGGCGGCGGGCTGATCGCGGAGCCGCTGGCCCGGATGGGGGCCGAGGTGGTGGGCATCGACGCCGCCGAGCGGAACGTGAAGACGGCCGCCGCCCATGCGGCGGAAGGCGGAGTCGCTGTGGATTACCGCGCCACCACGGCGGAGGAGCTGGCCGCCGCCGGCGAGACCTTCGACGTGGTGGTGGCGCTGGAGATCGTGGAGCATGTGGCCGATGTCGACCTGTTCCTGGAGGCGCTGACCCGGATGGCGCGGCCCGGCGGGATGCTGTTCATGTCCACCATCAACCGCACGCCCAAGAGCTGGCTGTTCGCAATCGTGGGGGCGGAGTACGTGCTGCGCTGGCTGCCGCGCGGAACGCATGAATGGCGGAAGTTCCTGCGCCCGTCCGAACTGATCAACGGGCTGCGCCGGCACGGGGCCGAGGTCAGGGAAGTGAAGGGCGTAGTCTATAACCCCGTTAACGACCGGTTTACCTTATCCTCTACTGATCTTGACGTGAACTACATGTTCCATGCCATTCGAGCTGTCTAAAAGGTATAGGTTCGCTAAAATTTGTCTCTTTCCGTCGACAGACGATAGAGAACACTGCACACTCTGATGTGAGTGCGGCAACAAACCGTGTCCCATGCCCATCAACGTGGACTCTGCGGCATCTTTTCGGTCGTCCAATGCCAGGACGCGGTTGATCCTTCTTGTAGGGGCGGTGGCGGCGCTGTTCGTAGCCCTTCTTCTCGGCTACGGCGCCTGGGACGACCGGGTCGAGGAGTTCCGCACGGCGGAAAAGCTGGCGCAACATACGGCGGTTCTGGTTGAGCAGCATGCCGACAGCCTGTTCGAGCAGAGCGAGTTCCTGGTCCGGGAGGTGGCGGACATCGCCCATGCCGCGGAGGGAGCGCCGGTTTCCCTGGCGGACCACCAGCGTCTGCGCGATCTGGTCCGAGCCGGTCCGCACATCCACTCTGCCTTCGTTGCGGACGCCAAGGGACAGGTGATCCTGTCCAGCCTGGCTTTCCCGGCGCATCCGGTAAATCTCAACAACGCCTACAGTTTCCGGCAGTTGGCCGCGGGCGAGGTCGAACTGGTGGTCGGCCGCCATCCCTTCAGCGCCTTCGCCGGAGAGCCCACGATCGGCATCATGCGTCCGATCCGCTCGGAAGGGCGATTCATCGGGGTTGCCGCCGTCCTGATGTCCACGACCCATTACAAGGACTTCTTCGACCGCATCGATATCGGCTACCCGCTGAGCATCGCGCTTGTCCGGGAGGACGGGCGCGTGCTGGTGCAGCAGCCGCCGGCACAGGCCGCCGTCGGCTACACCGCCCCCGTGAAGGGGCTTGAGACGATGCCGGACGAGGAGCTGGCCCGCGGCGTGTATCCGCTGGACGGGATGGACAGGATCATCGCCATCAATCGGATCGGCCATCAGGATGTCTGGGTGCTGGTCGGGCTGGACGTGCAGAGCGTCGAGGACCGCTGGATGGGCCATGTGGTGGAGCACACGGCCTTCATGTCGGTGTCCCTGGTCGGCATCACTTCCCTGACGGTGCTGGCGATCGGCTGGGCGTCGCGGGAAAGGCGGGCGCGGGCGGGGCTGGAACTGGCCAACCGCACGCTGGAAAGCCGGGTGGCCGATCGCACCGCCGCCCTGACCAAGGCCAATACCCGCCTGTCCAACGCCCTGAAAGACAAGGAGACCCTGTTCCGCGAGGTGCATCACCGCGTGAAGAACAATCTTCAGATCATCGCCAGCCTGCTGCGCCTGCAATCGATGCGCATGCCGCCGGAGGTGCGCGGTAATTTCGAGGACACGCTGAACCGCATCCACTCCATGGGGTTGGTGCACGAGCTGCTGTACCGCAGCAACCAACCCGCCAATGTGAATTTCGGGGAGTATCTGGAGGCCCTCGCCTCCTGCGTGGCCGAATCCAATCTGGACATGCCGGATCGCGTTGTCCTGGAGATGAAGGCGGAGCCGCTGGCGCTGGACCTGGAAACGGCAATTCCCATGGGGCTGCTGGTCAACGAGCTGCTGACCAACGCGCTCAAGCACGCCTTCCCCAATGGGCGGCGCGGAGTCCTTCGGGTCATGCTGACCTCGGCCGCCGACGGGAGCATCCTGCTCCGCGTCGAGGATGACGGAATCGGGCTGCCGCCTTCCGGCGCAACCGGCGGCGGGATCGGGCTGACGCTGGTGCGATCCCTGGCGGAGCAGGTGGGCGCCCGCCTGGAGCAGAGCGCACGTCAGGGCGGCGGTTCGGTATGGTGCGTGGAACTGCCGGGAGAACACCGCTCCGCCGCTTGAGGCCCGCCCGTTTCCCGGCTGGCGTCCGTCAGGAATTGTGGGTCGGAACCCATGGGATGCGGGCGAAGGAGATTCCCTCCTCCTTCAACTCCTCGGCCTGCTTCGTCGTGGTTTCGCCATAGATGGCGCGGGTCTCCACCTCGCCGTAGTGAATCTTCCGCGCCTCTTCCGCGAACTGGTCGCCGACATAGTCGGCGGAGGACTCCACCTTCTGACGCAGTTCGCGGAGCTGCTGCATCAGTTCCGCCGCCTTGGCGGCATCGGCTCCGACGTCGCGCTGTCTGGAGCCGGAGCGGGCGATGCTGGGCGCCATCGGGGCCTTCCCCACGTCCCTGCCGCCGCAGGCGGGACAGTGAATAGCGTGGGCCGCCGCCTGCTCCTCATAGCTGTCGCTGTTGCGGAACCAAGCCTCGAACCGGTGGCCTTCCGCGCATTTCAGTTCGAACTTGATCATGACCGTTATCAGGAACGGGCGGGCGGCGCCGGCACGCCCGCGACCGGGTTGTCGTATGGTTTCCTGAATATGGTAGGAAAAACGAATTTGGACAATCACCGGACGCCCGCGATGTTGCCGCATGCCGCCCTGTCCCCGCCCTCCCCCTGGGTGGTCCGCTTCGCGCCGCTGGTGCGCAGCCATGGCCCCGTGCTGGACCTGGCCTGCGGCTCGGGGCGGCATCTGCGCCTGTTCCACGACCGCGGCCACCCGGTCACCGGAGTGGATCTGGACCTGCGCGGCGTCGCCGACCTGCAGGGGGCCGACGGCGTCCGACTGGTCGGGGCCGACCTGGAGAACGGCAATCCCTGGCCTCTGGGGCTGGAGCGCTTCGCCGCGGTCGTGGTGACCAATTATCTCTACCGCCCCCTGCTGCCCATCCTGCCAGAGGTGCTGGAGCCGGGCGGGCTACTGATCTATGAGACCTTCGCCCGCGGCAACGGGCGGCTGGGCCGTCCCTCTTCCTCCGCCTTCCTGCTGCGTAGCGGGGAGCTGCTGGAGCTTGCGCGGGACCGGCTGCAGGTGGTCGCCTACGAGCATGGGGAGGTGGCGAGCCCCAAGGCCGCTGTGGTCCAGCGACTGTGCGCGGTCAACGACCTGTCTCCCGCGCCAGACCTGGACGGCGACCCGGAGCCGCGGCCTCTTCCAACACCCTGAGAAAGCTGTCCGTGACAAGGATGGGGTCCGCCAGGACGAACCGTCCATGCATCCGTTCTTGACCGCGAGATCGGAGTAAACGCGAATGGTCCCAACCGAGGAGGGCCATGCATGGACGGAACGGCATCCCGTCACCTGATCGTCGCTGACGACGAGATGATCAGCGCCCTCGCCCTGGAGCGCGCCTTGACGCGCAAAGGGTTCCGGGTATCGCTGGCCGGCAACGGACAGGCGGCGCTGGACATTCATGAGCGCGATCCGGCCGACCTGCTGGTGACCGACCTGCGCATGCCGAAGCTGTCGGGGGCGGAGCTGGTGCGCCGGGTCCGGGAAGACCGGCCGGACCTGCCGGTCATCATCGCCACCGGCTACCGGCGCGAGGATTCGGAAATCCTGGCCGGGCCGCATACCCTGATCCTGACCAAGCCGTTGAGCCCGCAGGAAGTGCTGGCGGCGATCCGCAGCCTGCTGGACGCGGAGGCTTAGGAGGCATCCGCAGGCGCAGGAGGAGTGGCAGGGCACTTCGGCCCCCGGCGGCGCGTTGCAGGATGGATGAGCGTCCCTGCCCAGTCTGAGTGCGTCTGAGGATTCGATGTTCGCGAGTTGGACCGCGCCGCCTGAAACCATTCCCGTAACCCCATGCCGGGCGCGTAGCGAAGACGCCATATGGCTGAAGGACGGGCGACGGCTGGGCTATGCCGTCTATGGCGACCCGGAAGGACCGCCGGTCCTGTATTTCCACGGCTATCCCAACTGCCGGCGCGAAGCGGGGCTGCTGCCTGTCCGCGACGTGCGGCTGATCGCCCTCGACCGGCCGGGCTACGGAATGTCCGATCCCCGGCCGGGGCGCACCCTGCTGGACTGGGCGGACGATGTGGCGGCGCTGATGGACGCGCTGGAGATCGAGCGGGCGCATCTGCTGGGCATGTCGGGCGGCGGCCCCTTCGCCGCGGCCTGCGCTTATGCCCTGCCGGAGCGGATCGTCGGCACGGCGCTGGTCTGCCCGTTGGGACCGGCGGGCCGGCGACTGGGCGGCTACAGCCCGGCGGGGCTTCTGCTGCATCTGGGGCGGCGGAAGCGGATGATGCGGCTGGCGGCCGGCGTCGCCCACCGGGTGATTCACCGCGGCGATCCGCTGAACCTCGCCCGCCGGCTGCGCCGCGGCTTCGGCATGGCCTATGCGCAGATGGATGTGCTGGGCGGCGGGGCGGACGAGCTGATCGTGGAGGGCTGGCGCGAGGCGCTGCGCCAGGGGGTGGAAGGACCGCTGGACGATGCCCGGTGCTTCGCCAGCCCCTGGGGGTTCGACGTGTCGGCGATCCGCACGCCCGTGGCCGTGTGGCACGGGCTGGCCGACCGGACGGTGCCGCCGCAGGCCAGCCGCTGGTACGCGGCCAATATTCCAGGCGCGCGGGGGCACTTCATCGAAGGGGAGGGCCATTTCTCCCTGATCTACAAGTACCATGCGGAAATCCTGGGCGGGCTGCTCTCAACGGATCGGCGGGGATGAAAGGCGGCATTGCCGCACTGCGAAACGGCCAGCGGCGGAAGGTTGCGGCAGCCGCCTGGATTGAAGCAGGAAATTGCCCTGAGAATGGGGCACCATAGCCGGATCGCAAGGAAATGGCCCGGCATGCCGCGATAAAATGCTGGAAACAGAATTCACCGGCGGGAGGAACCGAACCATGTCGACGGGTGATGGCTTCAAGGAGAAGACGGCCAACTCCGGCAAGACCGCCAAGCCGCTGCGCGGCGATTACTCGGCCATGCGCGACGATTTCACCATCGACCAGGGCTGGAGCCATTACAGCGCGGAGGAGCATGACCGCTGGCGCCGTCTGTATGAGCGGCAGTCCAGGCTGCTGCCGCGCTACGCCGCCCCTGAATATATGGATTGCCTGTCCAGGCTGGACGCCGGGGACGGTATCCCGGACTTCGAGCGCGCTTCCGCCAAGCTGCGCCAGGCGACAGGGTGGGAGATCGTGGCCGTGCCCGGCCTGATCCCGGAGGATGCCTTCTTCGGCCATCTGGCCAGCCGCCGCTTTCCGGTGACCAACTGGATCAGGACCGAGGCGGAGCTGGACTATCTGGAGGAGCCGGACGTCTTCCACGACTTCTTCGGCCATGTGCCGCTGCTGATGCATCCGGTCTTCGCCGACTATATGGAGGCCTATGGCAAGGGCGGGCTGCGCGCCATGAAGCTTGGCACCATGGACCAGCTTGCGCGTCTGTACTGGTACACGGTGGAGTTCGGGCTGATCCGTGACGGCGACAACGGGCTGAAGGTCTATGGCGCCGGCATCCTGTCCTCGGCAGGGGAGACGCCCTATTCCATCGAGGACTCCTCGCCCAACCGTGTCGCCTTCGATCTGGAGCGGGTGATGCGGACCCTGTACCGCATCGACGACTATCAGGAGACCTACTTCGTCATCGACAGCTACGACCAGCTCTTCACCGAGACGCAGCAGGATTTCGGCCCGATCTATGAGCGGCTGAAGGGCCAGCCGGCGATTGCCGCCGATGCCGTGCTGCCCACCGACCGCATCTACACCCGCGGCACCGGGGCAAGGAAGCTGGGGAAGAGTCAGGCGGCGGAGTGAGAAGCTTGAGCCATCCGCCCCGGCTGACTAGCCTGGGAGCCCCATTTCGATGAGCAGGCAGGCGAACATGCGGCTGCAACTGATGACCTGGCCGGAGGTCGAGCATTATCTGGAGAACCGGCGCGACGTGATCGTGCCCATCGGCTCCACCGAGCAGCACGGCCCGACCGGCCTGATTGGCACGGATGCGCTGACTGCGGACGCCATTGCCATCCGGCTGGGCGAGACGGTGGGGGCTGTTGTGGCGCCCTGCCTGTCCATCGGCATGGCGCACCACCATCTGGCCTTCAAAGGCACGATGACGTTGCGGCCGACCACGCTGATCGCGGTGGTACAGGACGTTGTCGCGTCGCTGGCCCGGCACGGCTTCCAGCGGGTTCTGTTCGTCAACGGTCATGGCGGGAACATCGCCACCGTCAACACCGCGATCCAGGAGATCCATGCCGCCGCCTCCCTGGCCGGCATGCCGTCGCCGGTCACGGCGCATCTGGCGAGCTGGTGGGACGGTCCGCGGGTGAAGGGGTTGAGCCGGGAGCTTTATGGCAGCCAGGAAGGCAGCCACGCCACCGCCAGCGAGGTCTCCGTCACCTGGGCGCTGCATCCCGACCGGGTGCAGGACCGGGTTCTGGACCCGCAGGTGGCCCCGTCCAACGGCCCCTGGACCGATGCGCTGGATTACCGCGCCCGCCATCCGGACGGGCGAATCGGTTCCAACCCGGCCCTGTCGCGGCCCGAACATGGGGAGCGGCTGATGGCGGCGGCGGTGGAGGATCTCGCCGAACGCTACCGCCCCTGGGCAGGGCTGGAGGGCGGCGGCCGCTGAGGCCGGCCTGCGCGCATTCTTCTTTTCGCGGTGCGGAAATGCGGTGGAAGGCCGGAAACAGCTTTCCGCCGCCAAGGTCCCGGACTCCGCTGGCGGAGCGGCCATGCGCAACGCTTCGCTTGCGCAACACGGACCGGTCAGGCCCTATTGCGCGCACTACACCGTGCACGAACAGTCAAGATGCCAACCCAGCCATCTCCTTCCACCGCCGGCCGGCAAGTGCCGATGGCGGAGTTCGTCGCCATCGTCGCCCTGATGATGGCGCTGACCGCCCTGTCCATCGACGTGATGCTGCCGGCCCTGCCCGCCATCTCGGCCGATTTCGCCCTGGCCGGGGAGAATGACCGGCAGCTGGTCGTCACCACCTTCCTGATCGGGTTCGGGCTGGGCCAGCCGATCCACGGGCCGCTGTCCGACCGTTTCGGGCGCAAGCCGGTCCTGATGCTGGGGCTGTCGATCTTTGCCGTGGGCAGCGCCCTGGCCACCTGGGCGCCGGACTTCCAGACGCTGCTGATCGCCCGGCTGCTGCAGGGCTTCGGCGGCGCTGCGGCGCGGGTCGTCTCGAATGCCGTGGTGCGCGACTGCTTCTCCGGCCGGGAGATGGCGCGGGTGATGTCGATGGCCATGACGGTGTTCATCCTGGTTCCCATCGTCGCCCCGGCCGTGGGCACGGTGATCCAGATGGCAAGCGGATGGCACAGCATCTTCGCGCTGCTGATGGTCGCCGCGGCCGTGACCGCCGCCTGGGTGGCGTTCCGCCTGCCGGAGACCCGCCGCGCCGAGGACCGGACCCCGCTTACTCCCTCATATCTGGCCCGCGCCGCCTGGCTTGTGGTCAGCAACCGGATCACGCTGGGCTACACGGTCGCGACCGGATTCCTGTTTGCCATCCTGATGTCCTATGTCGGCAGCGCCCAGCAGTTGTTCGTGGAAGTATACGGGCTGGGCGACCTGTTCCCGCTGATGTTCGGGTCGCTGGCGGGCGCTATCGCCGTCGCCTCCATGGTCAATGCCCGTCTGGTGGCCCGCATGGGAACGCGCCGGCTGTCGCATCTGGCGCTGATCGGGCTGGTCGGGCTGTCGGCCGTGATGGCGGCGGCAGGCTTTCCGGCGAAGCCGCCGCTGGCCCTGCTGGGCATTTATCTCGGCGCATGCTTCTTCTGCTTCGGCCTGCTGATGCCGAACTTCAACGCCATTGCCATGGAACCGCTGGGCCGCGTGGCGGGGATGGCGTCATCTTTCATCGGCTTCCTGACCACCGTGATGGGAGCGTTCGGCGGCTGGTTGATCGGCCAGAGCTTCGATGGCACGGCACGCCCCCTGGTGTTCGGCTTCGCAGCCCTGGGAGCGGCGGCGCTGGCAGTCGTCCTGGTGACCGAGAAGGGCCGGCTGCTGCAGCCTGCCCAGCCCGAGGATCGCGCCGCCTGAAACTTTCGAACTTAAGAATTACTCCGACCGCGTAGGTTGCGATTGAAGCACCTGCCAAGCTGGTGATACTTATTCGTGACCGGAGGACAGGATCGCGGATTGCCGCCGGACGCAGGCGGAACCGGGCGGGGCACGGATGAAGGGCTGGAAAGGCTGGCTGACCTCACTGGGACCGGACCGGGTACTGCCTGTCACGGTCGCGACCGGGGCGGTTCTGGTCGTTGCCGTCCTTTACGGGCACACCCAGCGCTGCCTTGAAGCCGCCCGGCTGGAAATCTCCCGCGATCTCAAGAATCAGGCCGAGCTGCTGGATGGGCGGTTCGATCTGGTCGTTACCCAACTCGAAATCCTGCGCGCCCAGGCCGGTGCTTTCGCCTTGGCGGGTTCCGGAGCCGGCGGCTCCCCGCCTTCGCCCCTGCTCTCCGCCTTTCTGGAGAGCAATCCGGAGGAGGCGAGCACGCGGCTCTATAGCCTGGACCGGATGCCGCCGCCTTTCGAGGCGGACCAGCTGGGCAATATGGTCGCCTTGAACACGATGGCCGCCCGCCGCCGGCCCGGCTTGGCGCGGCCGGACCCGTCGGGCTGGGTGCGGGATGCGGCGCTGGGGCTGGAACTGCTGCCGGCCATGGCTGGCATACGCGCCGGGATGCCCGATCTGCCCCGCATCTATTTTGGCGCCGCCACGGGCGTCGTGGCTTTCTCCCCCTGGGAGCCCAGCGCCGCCAGCAGCCTGTTGGACAGCTATCCGGTCGGCCCGGTCTACCGGGCGGCCGCCAGGGCCGGGGATGCCGCCCCCCTCTGGTCCCTGGTGGCCGCGGCCGGGCCGGCAACCGGCGCCGCGGTCGAGGGTCCGTCCCAACCCCGCGCCATGGGAATGGCGCCGGAGCAGTACAGCACGGTGGGCCTGCCGCTGACGAAGAACGGCGCTTTCGTCGGCATCGTCGCCGCCCAGATCGACCTTGCCGAGGTTCTGCGGAACCTGGGGCCGTCGCAGCATGAGGCGGGACGCCTGATCCTTACGGATCGCGACGGGCGCGTGCTGGCGGAAACGACCGGAACGGACGCTGCCCCGCCGACGCCCATTCCGTCGGCCGCCGTGATGGCCGGGCTGGATTCGGAGACGGCTGCCCATGGCGGGCTGTATCTCTCCGCGACCGCGCTGGACCGGGCGCCGCTCATGCTGGTCCATGCGGTGCCACGGAACGCCGTGCTGCTGCCCACCTTGCTGCGGGATTTCGGCTCACTGGGGCTGCTGGCCCTGCTGCTGGCCCTCGTGCTGGCGCTGAGCCTGCGGATGATGCGGCGGGCCGTGGCGGAGCGGGAGAGCGCGGTAACGGCCGAACGCACGGTTCGCGCCGCCTCCGAACGGGCCCTGGACGATCTGCGCGCCGCCCATGACGAGCTGGACTTTCTGAATCGGGAGAAGACCCGTTTCTTCTCGCTGATCTCCCACGATCTGCGCGGCCCCTTCAACGCGCTGCTGGGCATGACCCAGGAGTTGGCGGAACATGCGCCGCAGATGACGCCCGAGGACGTATCAGACTTCGCCCGCACCACCCACCAGTCGGCCCGCAAAGTATTCGAGCTGCTGGAAAATCTGCTGCAATGGTCGCGGGTGCAGATGTCGGGCAAGCCCTTTGCCCCCTCCGTCTTCGCCCTGCGGGATCTGGTGGCGGACGCGATCCGCGACGTACAGTCCGCCGCCGAGGCCAAGGACATCACCGTGCTGGACGCCGTCGGCGATCGCTGGGTGCTGGCCGACCGCACCATGATCCTGGCCGTCCTGCGCAACCTGCTGGTCAATGCGGTGAAGTTCAGCCATCCCGGTGGGCTGGTGCACATCACCTCCCGCGCGCTGGGCGACCGGTTGGAGGTCGCGGTGACCGACCGCGGCATCGGCATGGAGCCGGAGCAGGTGCAGGCGCTGCTGCATCCCGGCACCGGCCAGGCAAGCCGGCCGGGCACCCAGGGCGAGGTCGGCACCGGGCTGGGCCTGACGCTGGTGCGGGACCTGGTGCTGCGTCATGGCGGCGAGTTGAAGGTCAGCAGCAGCCCTGCCGACGGGACGGTGGTGAGCTTCACCGTACCCTTGACCGCGGCAGGGGCGGAGCAGCGCGCCCGCATCCCGGCCATCGCGGAGTAAGGCAACCTCAAAGCAAGGCCGCCAGCTTTTCCGGCGGGCGGCAGACAGCCGCTCCCTTGGGCGTGATCACGACCGGCCGTTCGATCAGTTCAGGATTCGCCGCCATGCGGTCCAGCAGCTCGCCATCGGACGGGTTGTCCTCCAGCAGCGCCTCGTTGTTCTTGGTCCACAGCAGGGCGCGCGGCCCCTCCCCGATGCGGGCGGCCGCCTCTGCCAGCTCGTCGCGCGTGGGCGGGGTCTTCAGATATTCCACGATCCGGGGCTCTATGCCCTGACCGCGCAATGCTTCCAGCACCTTGCGCGAGGTGCCGCATTTCGGATTGTGCCAGATGGTGACGGTCACGGGCCATTGCCCTCCCTGGAGTTCGACGGCCGCGCATGCTAGCGCCGAAGCGGTCCTGCGCAAGAGTGGCAGCGCCTGCCCACCAAATGGGGGGCTGGCGTCCGCGGCGGCCCGCCCTGCATGATGAGGGCTCGGACCCGGCCATCGGCGGCGGGCACGGCAGCGGGGGAGGCGACCATGGAACCGGGGCTTCACCGGACGGTCCTGATGCTGGCCCTTGGAATCGGGCTGGCCCTGTCCGGCGGGCCGGCTGCGGCGGAGCCGCGGACCTACCGGATCGATCCGGACCATGCCAGCTTCGCCTTCCGGATCAGCCATATGGGGCTGGCGCACGTGACTGGCTTCTTCCGCGAAGTGGAAGGCAGCTTCACCTTCGACGAGGAGGCGATGACCATCTCCGACGTCAAGGTGGAGGTGGCGACCGACAGCGTGGACACCGGCCACAAGGAACGCGACGCGCATCTGCGCAAGAAGGATTTCCTCTGGTCGGAGGAACATCCGACCATGAGCTTCGTCAGCACGGGAACCGAGCGGACGGAAGAGCGCACCGGCCGGATCACGGGCGACCTGACATTACGGGGCGTCACGAGGCCCGTCACCTTCACCCTCACCTACAACGGCAGCCGGCGCTATCCTTTCGGCGACAAGCACCATGCCGTGGGGGCGGAGGCGCGGGGCGCCATCCGGCGCAGCGAGTTCGGAATGACCTACGGGCTTGAGGGCAATCTGGTCGGCGACGAGGTGGAGATCGTCATCGGGCTGGAAGGCATCCAGCAGGAATAAGGTCCCGCGGCGCTTCCTGCGCTCGGTTGTCACCGGCCGCCCCGCCAAGCAGGCTTGACGCACCACTCCCAGTGTGGTGCATCGCAATATTGTGGCGTAACTCTACCAGCGGATACCGATCATGTGCGGGATTGCCGGCTTTCTTTCCAACCAGGCCTGGAAAATGGAGCCGGACCTGGGCTGGCTGGCCCATGTGGATACGGGGCTGACCAGGGCCGATGCCGCCGACCCGGCCGGGCTGGCCGCTGCCATCGACGCGCTGGCCGCCCGGTTCGACGATCTGATGGCCTTTTCCACCCACATGGCCGCCATCGCCAATCCGGCGGTGCGCAACCGGCTGGAAAACATGGCCGCCCGCGCCAAGGCGCTGGAGGCGGAACTGGCCGCCGGCCCGAACGCCCGTGAGCCGCAGGTGGAGCGGCTGGCCGAGCGGCTGCGCGACTATGGCTGGCAGCTCGCCACCGAGGTGCTGGGCAATATCGACCGCACCGCCGCCCTGCTGCCCGACGCCCCCAGCGCCAACCGGGCCCAGCACATGATAGCCTGGGGCATCGGGCAGGTTATCGAGAACCTGGAACGGCTGGAAGTGCGCGGCCGGGACAGCGCCGGCATCGCCGTGCAGATGGTGCTGGAGCCGCCGCTCGACCTGCGCGCCCTGCGGGGCGAGCTGGCGGCGGAAGGCATCGCCTTCGGCGACATGGACGGCGGCATCGCCCTGCACGCCCTGCCCGACGGGCGAGCCACGGCGCGCTTCACCTTCAAGGTGGCGCAGCTCATCGGCCGGCTGGGCGACAATGGCGCCGCCATCCGCGCCAAGGTCACCGCCCATGCCGCCCTGTGGCGGCTGGCGGCGAAGGCCGGCGGGATGAGCGCCATCGCCCATACCCGCTGGGCCAGCCACGGCGCCATCAACCTGCCGAACTGCCACCCGCTGAACGGCCGGCTGGACGGGGAGGACGCCGCCGCCCTGAACGGCGACGCCGACGCCGTCGGCGCCCTGAACGGCGACGTCGACAATTACCGCGCCCTGCGCGAGGCGCTGGTGGAAGCCGCCGGCCACCGCATCCCGGCGGAGATCACCACCGACGCCAAGATCATCCCGGTGCTGTTCCGGCTTCAGGGCGGCAACGCCCCCAGGGCCGACCGGGTCATGGCCATGCTGCGCCAGATGGAAGGCTCCATGGCCATCGTGATCCAGCATCCGGAGGACCCGGAGCGGCTGTATCTGGGCCAGAAGGGCAGCGGGCAGAGCCTGTTCGTGGCCGAGGTGCGCGACGGCGTCATCATCGCGTCGGAGAATTACGGGCTGGCCCCGCGCGCCCGCGCCTCCATTGCCCTGTCCCAGGTGCAGCAGGGCGGGTTGCAGGTCACCCTGTCCACCGCTGGCGGCGAGCCCGGCGTGACCGCCCGCACGGCGGAGGACGGCGTCACCGCCGCGCTGAAGGCCGACCCCATCGAGATCTTCTCCCGCGATATCTTCCGCGGCGGCTTCGACCACTTCTTCGAGAAGGAGGTGCACGAGGCCGCCGCCAGCGTGCGCAAGACCCTGACCGGACGCTACAGGCGCGTCGGGCGCGAGGCCAGCTTCCAGATGGAGGGCGGCCCCTGGGCCTTGCTGCGCGGCCGGCTGAACAGCCCGGACCGCCCGCCGGTCCGCCGCATCTGGGTGACCGGCCAGGGCACCGCCGCCATCGCCGCCATGGGTGTGGCCCACCTGCTGCGCGTCGCGCTGGCGGGCGCCGCGATCCATGTCGAGAGCGAGAAGGCGTCGGAGCTGTCGGCCAATCTGGAGGGGCGGAACCTGGACGACGCGCTGGTGATCGCCATCAGCCAGTCCGGCACCACCACCGACACCAACCGCACGGTGGACTTGGCCCGCGCCGCCGGGGCCTGGATTCACGGCATCGTGAACCGCCGCAATTCCGACCTCGTGCGCAAGTCGGACAGCCATCTCTTCACCAGCGATGGCCGCGACATCGAGATGGCGGTGGCCAGCACCAAGGCCTTTTACAGCCAGGTCACGGCCGGCAAGCTGACGGCGCTCTGCTTGGCCGATGCGCTGGGCACCATGTCCAAGTCCGACATCACCAGCGACCTGCTGGCGCTGGAGGCCCTGCCGGCCCGAATCCAGGAGGTGCTGGACGACGAGGCCGCCATCGCCGAGGTGGCGGAGAAATACGCGCCCTACAACCGCTACTGGGCCTGTGTCGGCAACGGCGCCAACCGCATCGCGGCGGAGGAGATCCGGATCAAGCTGTCGGAGCTCTGCTACAAATCCATCCCGGTGGACTACACCGAGGACAAGAAGCACATCGACCTTTCCACCGAGCCGCTGACCATCGTCATCGCCAACGACCTGCCAGCATTGCTGGCGCAGGACACGGCCAAGGAGGTGGCGATCTTCAAGGCCCATGCCGGCAAGCCCATCGTCATCGCCGCCAAGGGGGAGAGCTGCTTCGACGCCTATGCCGAGGCGGTGATCCGGGTGCCGTCGGCGGGGGCCGGGCTGGATTTCGTGCTGGCCACCGTGGCCGGCCACCTCTGGGGCTTCCATGCCGCCCGCGCCATCGACAAGGGCTCCATCCCCTTCCGGGAGCTGCGCAGCCTGGTGGACGAGCGCTCCGCCCGGGCGGGAACCGGCAAGGGGGCCGTGCCCTGCGACGACATCGCCGGGCGGATCGGCGGCGAGCTGGAGCGCATCGCGCGGGGCGAGCTGGACGCGGCGCTGCCGCCCCGGCTGGCGGCGAAGCTGGCCCTGCTGACCCCGCGGCTGGCTGCGGCCGGCGGCATGCCGGCATCCGCAGTGGCCGGCCTGCTGACCGAGACGGAAACCGTGCTGCGCGACTGCTTCGAAGAGACCAGCCGGCCCATCGACACCATCCGCCATCAGGCCAAGACGGTCACGGTGGGCATCTCCCGTCCGGCCCGCGAGATCAGCCCCGCCCTACAGGCCGCCCTGGCCGATCTGGGCGTGGCGCTGACCGGGCTGGCGGAGCATGACCGGCAGATGCTGACAGCCCTGTCTCCCGTCCTGACCGGCATCGCCGGCGGCCTCTTCTACGAGGTGGTGGAGACCGGGGCTGAGGGCGAGCACACGCTGCGGACCGTGCGTGCCGCCGGCATTTCCGCCGACCGGCCGACCAGCTATGACACGCCCCGGGTGGTGACCGGCACCAAGCGCCGCGCCCTGCGTCTGGGCCGGGGCATGCTGGCCGCCGGGCGTAGCGGTCAGGAAAACCTGATCCTGCTGCCGGTCTTCGATCCCGGCGAGTGGGAGATCAACGGGCTGGTCCTGCTGCACGCGCGCGTCGCTCCTCAGACCTCCTTGCAGCAGAAGACGGCCCTGCTGAAGGAGCTGCGGCTCTACGAGGATCTGTTCGACGCCTTCCATGAGGCCGGGCTGAACGGCGGGGCGGTGGACTTCGCCACCTTCATGGACCGCGCCAGCCCCCGCGACCTGCTGTTCCGCACGGTGACGGACCTGCTGCGGGGATAAGGGCTGCGGCGGCCCGAACCGCCAGGAAACTCCAGTGCCCGCCCCGAGATCGGGGGCGGGCATCGGAATGCCTCTTTACCAGCCGCGGAAGCGGGGCCAGTAGGCCGGCGCCGCCGCGGCATCGGCCGGCAGCACCTCGTAACCGTCGAACTGCGCCGCCGTGGCGCAGGCGTGGTTGGGCAGGATGCGCAGCCGGGTGCCGACCGGAAGTTCCGGCAGGCTGCGCCCGCTGCCGGGACGTAGGGCGATGACGCCGTGTTCCTGGTTCGCGGATGCCACGATCAGATCGTCCAGCACCCGGCCATCGATGTCGCAGACCACGCCGTAGCCCTGGTCCACCGCTTGGTTCGCCGTGCCGCGGTCGCGCGACATCGCCATCCAGCCCGCATCCACCATGATCCAGCCGCGGTCCCGCTGGTGCCCGATCACGGTCGCCAGCACCGACAGGGCGATGTCGTCCGGCGTGCAGACGCCGATCCCCGCCATCACCAGATCGAAAAAGACGAAGACCCCGGCACGCACCTCCGTAACGCCGGACAGGTCCCGCGCGAAATGCGCCGTGGGGGTGGAGCCCACGCTCACCACCGGGCAAGGCAGGCCGGCAGCCCGCAATGCTTCCGCAGCGCCGACGGCCGCCTGCCGCTCACGCTCCGCAAAGGCGGCCAGCGCATCGGCTCCGGCCGCGCCGTAGCTTTCCCCGGCATGGGTAACGACGCCGCGCAGCTCCGCCCCGCCGTCCTGGAGGATGCGGCCGATGGCGGTCACGGCGGGATCGTCGGGCCGCAGGCCGGATCGGTGTCCGTCAGAATCGATCTCGATCAGCACCGGGATCGCATCGCCGGCCCGGCGGGAGGCCTCGGCCACCGCAGCTGCCTGCTCCGCCGAGTCCAGCACCACGGTGAGGTCGCAGCCTGCGGCGCACAGGGCCAGCACGCGGTCCAGCTTCTGCGGCGCGATGCCGACGGCATAGAGTATGTCCCGTACACCCGCCTCCGCGAAGACCTCCGCCTCCTTCAGGGTGGAGACGGTGGCCGGGCCGTTGCCTCCGGTCAGCACCCGCTTTGCAGCCTCCACCGACTTCACCGTTTTCAGGTGGGGTCGCAGCGCGACGCCAAGCGTGTCCAGATGCCTTCGCAACCGGGCGAGGTTCCGCAGCATGCGGCCCTCATCCAGGATGAGGCTGGGTGTCGGCAGGGCGGCAAGGATATCGGCTGAGGTCATGATTTCGTGAGATCCGGCAGGAGGGCGCGGTCCAGAATAGCGCGCCGACTGTATAGGCGCATCCGGAGACGAAAGGGCTGGTCACAGGCGATAATCCGATACCGGGTTCGTCGCCGAAGCCGCCCCTACGCAGCCGCAGATCTGCGGCTGCCTGTGACCAATCATTATGGCTATTTGGTGGTAGTGCGGAGTTAACCGACGGGTAAGGAGAAGGCGGACATCATCCCTTCGTGACATCGGAGGGTTAAGATGCTTCGCGCCGCCAGCCTCGCCTTGTTCTTTTCGGTCGCCCTCCCCTTGTCTGCCTGTCAAGCAGCGGAAACCGCCGCCGCGCGGGTGAAGCTGACGCCAGCGAAGGTGACCGTCACCCAAGCCGTTGATATGCAGGTTCTGCGCATCGACGGGGTGATCACGCCGGAGGTAGCTGCCGACTTCAAGGCCGCCCTGGACGCCATGCCGGCCGGCGCTCCCCTGACCTTGGAGCTGAACAGCCCCGGCGGCTACACCAGCGCCGGCTATGACATGATGGACCGGCTGATGACGGAGCGGCAGAAGGGCCGCCGCGTCATCACCGTGGTGCGCGGCCGGGAAATCTGCGAGAGCATGTGCGTCGGCCTGTTCATGGCCGGGGAGGCCCGCTACGCCGCCCCCACCGCCCAGTTCATGGTGCATGCCCCGCGCGGGCTGAACAGCGGCACGGTCACCATCCGTTCCACCGGGCGGATGATCGACCGGCTGGTCAATCTGGGCGCTTCTACCGACTGGATCGAGCGGGTGAAGGCGGCCGGCGGCTTCAGCGGGTTGAACGACTACCGCACCAGCGCCGCCCAACTCGCCCAGGACCAGGCCAACGTCGTCACCGCCCTGATGGAGTGACGCCGCTTAGCGAGGCGTCTTGCGGATCGGGCCGCGCTGCTGCAAGACTGAGGTACTGACCCACTGCCTTGATGGGGCGCGGCTTGGACATAAGGCGGTTGACCGAGGCCCTGGAGGCGATTTCCGACGGGTTCGCCTTGTTCGATCCCGACGAACGGCTGGTGCTGGTCAACGCCAAGTTCCGGGATCTTTGCGGCATCTCCTCCCGGCACATGGTGCCCGGAGCGCGCTATGAGGACCTGCTGCGCGCATCCGTCGAGGAGGGGGAGGCGCCGGGCGGGGCCGCCCTGGCGATGGAAGGCTATGTCCAGGACCGCCTGTTCCGCTTCCGCTATCCCGGCGAGCCTTTCGAGTTCCAGACCGCCGACGGCCGTTGGGTGCTGGTCGCCGACCATAAGGCCGAGGATGGCAGCACCGTCTGCATCCGCACCGACATCACCGAACTGAAGCGGCGCGAGACCGACCTGCGCGACAGCGAGGGGCGCTATCGCCAGCTTGTGGACATCTCCCCCGACGGCATCGCCGTACACGATACGCGCGGCGTCGGCCGCTTCATCAACAGCGCCGGCCGCCGCATCCTCGGGGTCGACGAGGGAGATGAGCCGAGCCGCCTGCATGTGCTGGGTTTCGCCACCGAGGAATCACGGCCGCTGGCGGAAGCGCTGATGCGCCGGGTCGTGCTGAACGGCGAGACCATTTCCCAGGTGCGCATCCGGCTGCGGCGGGTCGATGGGGCGGAGGTCACCACCGACGTTTCCGCCGTTCCCTTCCAGAGCGGGGGAGAGCGGCTGGTGCTGTGCCTGTTCCGCGACGTCTCCGGCGAGGCAGCGGCGGGCCTGCGGCTGCGGGAGAGCGAGGCCCGCGCCCGCTCCATCCTGGACACCGCCCTGGACGCCATCGTCAGCATCGACGCCGACGGGCGCATCATCGAATTCAACCCGGCGGCGGAGCGGGCTTTCGGCTGGAAGCGGGCGGAGGTGGTCGGTCGCGACATGGCGTCGGTCCTGATCCCCGACCGCCACCGTCACCTGCATGAAAGCGGGATGGAGCGGCTGCGCGTCGGCGGACGCCCGCGGGCGCTGGGCCGGCGCATCGAGGTGGAGGCGGTGCGCCGCGACGGCAGCATGTTCCCGGTGGAGCTGGCGATCACGGAGGTGCCGCTTGGCCCCGGCCGTCGCTTCACCGCCTATATCCGCGACATCACCGAACAGAAGCGCGCCCAGCGGGAGATCGACGACAAGACCCGCATCCTGGAAGCCATGATGGAGTCCGTCGGCGTCGGGATCGAGGTCTATGACGCGGACGGCTATCTGCTGATCGCCAACCAGCGCCTGGCGGAGCTGCTGGACCTGCCGCAGGAGCTGCTGAAGCCCGGCACCCGCGACCGCGACGTGCTGCGCTATCTGGCCGAACACGGCGAATATCCGGAGGAGACCGTCGAGCAGACCATGGCCGGATACGACCAGATCCGCGCCGTGGGCGAGTTCTTCAGCGAACGCCGGCGTCCCAATGGCCGGTGGCTGCAGGTGCGCCACTTCCCCATGCCGGCCGGCGGCTATGTCGCCCTGTTCACCGACGTGACGGAGCAGAAGAATCTGGAGGCCCAGCTTCTGCAATCGCAGAAGATGGATGCCCTTGGCCAGCTTGCCGGCGGCGTCGCGCACGACTTCAACAACATCCTGTCGGTGATCGGCGGCTATGCCACCCTGGCCGGCACCATGCTGCCGGAGAATGCGCCGGTGCAGCCGCATCTGGCCAAGATCGGACAAGGGGTGCAGCGGGCATCCGCCCTGACCCGCGAGCTGTTGACCTTCTCCCGCCGCAAGGTGGCGCAGGCCCGTACCGTGGATCTGGCCGCCGTGGTGCGGAACCAGGAATTCCTGCTGAAGCCCCTGCTGGGGGAAACCATCGCGCTCACCATGAATGTCCCGTGCCAGCCGGTGTGGAGCAGCGTCGATCCCGACATGGTGGCCCAGGCGCTGGTCAATCTGGCGATCAACGCCCGCGATGCCATGCCCACCGGCGGGCCGCTCGCCGTGGCGCTGGAGCTGCCGGAGGAGGACGGGCCGGCGCCGCACCGCCCGCAGGAACTGACCGGTGCCGCGCATGCCGTGCTGCGCGTCACCGACGGCGGCACCGGCATGTCCGCCGACGTGGTTGCCCGCATCTTCGAGCCCTTCTACACCACCAAGCCGCCCGGCCAGGGAACCGGCCTGGGTCTGTCCATGGTCTATGGCACCATGCGCCAGTCCGGCGGGGCGGTGGAGGTGGAGAGCGAGCCCGGCCAGGGCACCACCTTCCGCCTGTGGTTCCCCTCGCCCCCGCCCCGGCCAGCCCGGCGGAAGCCGCCCCCGTCCCAGACCCGGCCATGCAGGGCCGCGGCCCCGCCACCATCCTGGTGGCGGAGGATGAGCCCGACCTGCTGGCGCTGGTGCGCGACACGCTGCTGGCCGACGGGCACGACGTGATGACGGCCGCCGACGGGGTCGAGGCGCTGGAGGTGTTCGAGCAGGGCGGCATCGACCTGCTGTTGACCGATCTGGTGATGCCGGAGCTGGGCGGGGCCAGGCTGGCCCAACTGGTCAAGGAGCTGGACCCTGGCGTCGCGGTGCTGTTCATGACCGGCTATCCGTCGCGGGGCCAGTATGCGGCGGCGGACCTTCCCAGCGACGCCACCATCCTCTACAAGCCACTGGACCTTCCGGCGCTCAAGGCCGCGGTCGCCGGCGCCCTCGCCCGCCGGCGGGAGCGGGTGGCCGAACCCGGCTGACGATCCGCTTCCGAACCCGCACCCCACCGGACATGCTGCACAACCTGCCCGAAGACCCGCTGAAACAGCTCTGCATCCTGGTGGTGGAGGATCAGATGCAGGTCCGCGCCTGGATCGCCGACCTTCTGCGGGCCATGGGCGTGCGCGAAATCCTGATGGCATCCGACGGGATCGAGGCGCTGGAAACCGTCCGCCAGCAGAGGGACCGCATCGACATCATCGTCTGCGACTGGGCCATGCCGCGGATGAGCGGAATCGAGCTGCTGCGGGAAGTGCGGCTGATGCATCCGGCGATGCCCTTCCTGATGCAGACCGGGCACGGCACCCGCGACCATGTGCTGGAGGCCCGCAACAAGGGCGTCTCCGCCTTCATCGTAAAGCCCTTCTCCGGCGCGCAGCTCGAGGTCAAGCTGCGCCAGATCGCCAAATCGATCCGCAAGGCCCCGACTGCCAGCTGGCGACCCTAGCTGGCCGGAAGCCGGCCGGCGACCTCATTCCCGGCGTCACGGACAGCTTCGGCCGCCACGCGGCGCAGCCAGATATGCCGCCCGTCCCCGTCATGCCGCCGGTGCCAGCAGAGGCTGAGCTGCGGCGGGGGCAGGTCCAGGGGCAAGGGCAGATGCCGCAAACCGAAAGCGGGGGCGAGTAGGCGGGCCAGGCTGCCGGTCACCGTCCAGCAGAGATCGTTTTCTGCCAGTACCGCCGCCGCCGGAAGCGGATGGGCCATGGACGCCGCCACACGCCGCCGGCCCGGCCCCGCCATCGCCAGCCTCCGATCCACCGCCCCATCCACCCCGCCGCAGGTGAGCACCAGATGCTCCTGGGCCAAATAGCGGTCGAGCGTCCAGTCCTGCTCCAAGGCGGGATGGTTCGGCCGTAGTAGCACGGCGTATGCGTCAGGGATGAGGGACAGGGCGGTGATCTGGGCCGGCGGATCGGGCGGATCGCCCAGCGCCAGGAGGATATCGTCCCGCATCAGCAACTCGGGCAGCGATTCTGCCGTCACCATGTGGAAGCGCGGCGAAAGACCGGGCGCATCGGCTGCCAACCGGCGCAGCAGGCCGGCGCCCAGCATGATCTCCGCCTCCAGCGACAGGCCGATATCCACCCGGCCCTTCGCCGTTCCGGGATCGAAACCGGCCGTGGCGGCGAAGGCATCGCGCAGGCCGGCCAGCGCCTGGACCAGGGGGCCGGCCAAAGCGTGCGCGCGTTCCGTCGGCTCCACGCCGCGGGCGGTACGCACGAACAGCTCGTCCCCCATCGCCACGCGCAGCCGGCCTAGGGCGTTGCTGACGCTGGACTGCTCCATCCCCAGCCGCCGCCCGGCGCGGGTCACGCTGCGCTCCAGATACACCGCCTCGAATACCCGCAGAAGATTGAGGTCGAGGCGGTCCAGTGTCACGGGTTCGGCTCATGGTCGGGGGCGTCGGACCAGAGCTACAGCGGTAATAGGCCCATGGGAAGTCCCCGCGTTTCCACAGCCGCTGCTCCCTATTAGCGCTTTCTCAATGCCCCGGCCATATGGTCGTTCTGACTGGCCTCGATCGGGCTGGCCGGGGTCAGGTCCCCGGAAGCGCTCCTCAGGCCGGAGGCATGCGGGATAGGGCGGCGGGTCCGCAAAATCGTCGGAGTGGTCAGATGCGCCGCAGGGCAAAGATCGTAACGAGCTTGATGGTCGGGGCGTCGCTGACGCTTGCGGGATGCGGGGGCGGAGGTGGCGGGTCCTCGGACGGGCCCAACATTTCGGTCCCGCCGCCACCGCCGCCGCCGGCCGCACCGCCCCCTCCTCCTCCTCCTCCGCCGCCCCCTCCTCCGCCTCCACCGGTTCCCCCCCCACCACCGCCTCCTCCGGCGAGTGAGCCGGCGGACCCCGACCATGCCGGCGACCCGGTGCGCGGGCGCTTGCTACCGCCGCGCGTGCAGGAGCCGTCCGTCTTCGAGACGCGGGAGTACCGGGACCAGCCCGGCACCCTCCTGACCGGCGCCAATGAGGCCTATGCCCGCGGCATCACCGGCGCCGGGCAGAAGATCGTGGTGGTGGACAGCAAGATCACCGAGGTGACGGAGCTGACCGGGAAAATCGCCGCAGGCGGCTTCGACCTGCCCAGCGATGCCGGCACCTCGGCCGACTTCGACCATGGCACCTTCGTCGCCACCGTGATCGCCGGCCGCAAGAACGAGGTCGGCACCCACGGCGTCGCCTATAACGCCCAGATCATCCCGGTTACGATCTTCAACACGGACGGCGATTTCGATACCGGGTCCAGTTCCTTCATCACCGCCATGGCGCGCATCAACACGGCAGCCGCGCAGAACGGCGCCCGTGTGGTGAACCATAGCTGGGGGGCGGACAGCGACGGCCAACTGGGCGGAAACGGCATCTTCCGCCAGCTGGTCGACAGCTACAGCCAAGCCATCGCCAACGGCATCGTTAGCGTCTGGGCCGCCGGGAACGAGGGCTTCGCCCAGCCCAGCCCGGAGGCGCAGGTCCCCGCCACCTATCCGCAGCTGGAGGCCGGGTGGCTGGCGGTCATGGGTATCGACAGCGCGACCGGCGCACGCTGGGCGGACAGCAACGCCTGCGGCGTGGCCGCCAACTGGTGCATCGGCGCCCCTGCCACCGGCATCATCGGGCAGGTGGCCGGCAACGACTTCTACCGCGGCAACGGCACCTCCTTCTCCACCGCCATCGTCAGCGGCGCGCTGGCCCTGATGTTCGAGACCTGGCCCAACCTGACGGCCGATCAGGCCCGCCAGATCCTGTTCCTGACGGCGGACGATCTGGGCGATGCCGGCACGGATGCTATCTATGGGCGGGGGGCGCTGAACATCGCGCGGGTGTTCAGCCCGGTCGGCACCACGACCCTGGCCGGACACGGCGCGGAGATGGCAGCCACCGGCATCAGTCCCCTGGACGGTCCGGTGGGCGACGCGGTGGAACGGGGCGTGACGGGCCACGGCGTCGGCGTCATTGATGGCTTCGCCCGCGACTTCCTGATCCCGGCCGGCGCCTTCGTCGGCAGCCTGGACGATATCCGCCGTCGGGAGCGCTTCGCCGCTTCGATCCGCGATCTGGCCGGCCCGACCACCGGCGGTTTCCTGACTGGCCTGCCCGGTCCGGACGGCAGCGGCTTCGGCCAGTATTTCTTCACCACCGAGGTGGACGGCGCCCTGGCCGACGAGGCGGGGGTGGGCGCGCGCCTGCGCATGGCCGGCGGCATGCTGAGCTTCAGCCATGGCGGCGGGGCGCAGGGCATGCAGGACCTGGCCGGGTTGACGGGAACCGGCGGGATGCGCCCCGCCTTCGCCGGCATGGCCCATCCCTTCATGACCGGTCTGGGCGAAGGGCTGGCGGTGAGCTACCGCGGCGTACTGGAAGCGGGCTGGACCCTGGCGGTCACCGCCGCCGGAGCACCCAACGACCGCAGCGGCGCGGCCGCGGCCGCCACCCTGGCCTGGCGGGGCATGGAGGGGCTGGACCTCGCCTTCAGCGTCGGCATGGTGCGGGAGCGGGAGACCTTCATGGGGGCCGAGCTGTTCGGCGGGTTCGAGGGAGCGACCACGGACAGCCGCTTCGCCTCGATCCAGGCCGGCTACAGCCTTGTCGGCGGGATGAGCCTGGCGGTGGAGGCCCATCTGGGCACGAGCGAGCGGGGACACGATCCCGGCAGCCTGCTGGAGCAGGCGGAGATGGTCAGCACCGCATTCGGTCTGGGGTTGTCGCAGGAGGATGTTGCCGGCGGCACCCTGACCGCCGCCCTGCGCCAGCCCTTGCGGGCGGAGAGCGGCAGGCTGGGCTTCGCCCTGCCGACCGGCACGGGCGTCGACCGCTTCACGGCCGCTGCCGAGCCGTCGGGCCGCCACCTCGACCTGTCGCTGGGCTGGGCGCGGCATGATGCCAACGGCACCATGCTGGCGCTGGGGGTGAGCCAACAGTTCGATGCCGGCCATGTGAAGGGCGAGCAGGCGACGCTGGTGGGCGTCCGCTACGGCGTGCGGTTCTAAGGCAGGTGGTGCTGGCGGATTCCCCGCCGGTCCCGTTTCTGCTATTGCATGGACCATGACCGCACGGCGTGCGGCCGGCCCCGCAGCTTAACCCGGCATCCGAGACCGGGAGGGGCCAGCGCACCATCCAGGGGAGGAAGACATGAGCCGTCTGGCAGAGCATATGACGTTCTACGCGGCCTATCATCAGGACCCGCGCAACAAGCTGACCCATGTGTTCGGCGTGCCCACCATTGTCTTCGCCATCCTGCTGGCCATGGCCTGCGTGCCGCTGGGCTTCAGCATCGCCGGCGTGCCGGTCACCCTGGCGACTGCCTTCGTGGCGGTGATGATCGCAATCTACCTATGGCTGGATCTGGCCGTGGGCTTCGCCATGGCCTTGTTCACCGTCGCGGTGCTGTGGCTGGCCCATCTGGTGGCGGCCCAGGGCGGCGCGGTGGTGTGGACGGTGTTCCTGGCCACCTTCGTCGGCGGCTGGATCGTCCAGTTGATCGGCCACAAGTTCGAAGGCAACAAGCCGGCCCTGACCCAGAACCTTCTCCAGATCTTCGTCGCACCCTTGTTCCTCACGGCGGAGCTGTTCTTCGCACTGGGCCTGAAGAAGGATGTCGAGGCGGAGGTGGAGCGGCGGGTCCGGCAGATGGGGCCGGCGGGCGGCGGCAAGGCCGCAATGGTGTGAAGCAATGGCAGTAGCATTCTCACGCGCCGTCATCCCGGCGAAAGCCGGGACCCAGGGCCGATTGCTCCGGTGCCCGTGACTCCTGAGCCCCGGCTTTCGCCGGGGTGACGGAGATTGGAACGGGAATGGTCGGGTTTTCCCTTACGGCCCCTCGAACGTCCGGTCGTGCGTCAGGGACGGCACCTTGCCGCGCGCGGCATCCACCTCGGCAAGGTCGATATCCGCCAGCACGAAGCCCGGTTCCTCGCCGGCATCGGCCAGCACCTCGCCCCAGGGGCTGATGATCAAGGCGTGGCCGTAGGTCCTGCGGCCCTCATCATGGGTGCCGGTCTGGGCCGGGGCGATCACGTAGCAGCCGGTCTCGATGGCGCGTGCCCGCAGCAGAACATGCCAGTGGGCGCGGCCCGTGGGCACGGTGAAGGCGGCGGGAACGGTGATGATCCTGGCGCCCGCCTTGGCAAGCGCCCGGTAGAGATAGGCGAAGCGCACATCGTAGCAGATGCTGAGCCCCAGCCCGCCCCACGGCGTCTCCGCCACCACGGCCCGCTCTCCGGGCTTGTAGGTGGCGCTCTCCCGATAGCTCTCGCCGCCGCCGAGATCGACATCGAACATGTGGATCTTGTCGTAGCTGGCAACGACCTGCCCGTCCGGTCCCACCACATAGCAGCGGTTGGCGAAGCGACCATCCTCAAGCGCCACGGCAAGGCTGCCGGTCATCAGCCAGGCCCCGGTCTCGCGCGCGAGGTCGCGGAAGAAGGGAACGCCGGGATGCTCCGCCTCAGGCTTGGCGCGGGCGGCGATTTTGGCGCGGCCCTGCACCATCATGGAAACGTTCTCCGGCAGGCAGATAAGCTCCGCCCCGGCGGCGCGCGCCTGCCGGACCAGATCGCCCGCCTTGTCCAGGTTCGCCGCGATCTCCGTCCCGGCATTCACCTGGACGGCCGCGACCTTGAGCCGGCTGCCGCCCTGCATCAGGCCAGACCCAGCATGGGGTCGAGCTTGCCCTCGCGGTCGAGCGCGTGGATGTCGTCGGAGCCGCCGACCCCCTGCCCGTCGATGAAGATCTGCGGCACGCTGGTGCGGCCGTTGGCGCGCTGAAGCATTTCGCGGCGGCGCGTCGGCTCCTCCATGATGTCGTATTCCTGGAACTCCACCCCCTTGGAGGTGAGCAGGCGCTTGGCGCGGGAACAGTAGCCGCAGAACGGGCTGGTGTAGATTTCGATCTTCGGCATGGATCGTCGGCTCTTGCTGAAGGATGGGAACATGGTGCTGCAACAGAGTTGGGGCTGCAAGGTGCAGGCTCCACCCCCGTCCGGCAGGTGCCTGCGGCAAAGCAGCCATGGCGATGCATCATTGCCCCGCCGAACCATCCGCGGGTTCAAGCCGCTGGGCCCGCACCACCCGCGCCAGGGTCAGCACGTCCACCCCAGCGGCGCCCGCACGCTTCAGCACCTTGGCGCATTCGCCGACTGTGGCGCCCGTGGTGAAGACGTCGTCCACCAGCAGGACCCTCCGACCCCTTACCGCCTCCCGTGCGGCGGGCGGCAGGGCGAAGGCGCCGACCACGGTTCGGACACGTCCCCGCGCGGACTGCCCGCCCTGGGTGCCGGGCCGCTTCCGCACCAGAAGGTCCGGCGTCACAGGCCGCCCCGAAAGACGCCCGAGGTGGAGCGCCAGCAGGGCCGACTGGTTGTAGCGGCGACGGAACAGACGCCAGCGGTGCAGCGGCACCGGCACGATCAGGTCCGCTTCCGCCAGCAGGTCCGCCCCCGCCCGTGCCATCCAGGCGGCGAAGCCGGGAGCGGCGTCGGTGCGGTCGGCATGTTTGAAGCGCAGCACCATGCCCTTGCTGGCATCGTCATAGACCAGCACCGCGCGGCAGCGGTCAAAGGCCGGCGGACGGGCAATGCAGGCCCCGCACAGGCTCTGCCCGTCGGTCTGGAACTCGAACGGCAGGCCGCAGCAGGCGCAGAGCGGCGGGGCGATGAATGCCGCCGCCTTCCAGCAGGCCGGACAGAGGGTTCCCGGCGCGCCGACATCCGCGCCGCAGCCGAGGCAGCGCGGCGGCAGGATGAGGTCCAGGGCGCGGGAGACCAGTTGCCCTGACCGGATTGCGAGCCGCTGCCAGACCATCATCCCGCCAAAGTTGCCGTCGATCGGGGGAGCATAGGCGAATCGGGACGGATGGGCGAGAGGGCGGTTGAGCCGGTGGACTGTGAATGCTATCGGGCAAAGCTCAATGGGGGTGACCGCCATGTCCGATGCCGACCAGATGACCGTCTTCGACCGCCGCGTAGTCCGCCTGCACCGGGACCGCGCAGCCAGATCGGTGACGGAGCACGACTTCCTGCGCCGCGAGGTGGCGGGCAGGCTGGTGGAGAGGCTGGCGGATATTCGGCGCATATTCCCCCGCGCCTTGAACCTTGGGTCCCATGGCGGAGAGATGGCGGCGGCCCTGGGAAACCGTTCCGGCATCGAAACTATCGTGCATTCCGACCTGTCACCCGCGATGGCTGCGGCGGCGCGGCGGGCGGGCGGGTTCGCAGTCGCGGCGGATGAGGAGTTCCTGCCCTTCGCGCCCGGCAGCTTCGATCTGGTCGTCTCCAACCTGTCCCTCCACTGGGTGAACGATCTGCCCGGCGCGCTTGTCCAGGTGCGTCAGGCATTGAAGCCGGACGGCATGTTCCTGGCCGCCATGTTCGGCGGCGACACACTGTTCGAGCTGCGCCGTGCCCTGATGGAAGCGGAGATGGAGGTGTCCGGCGGCCTGTCCCCACGGATCAGCCCCATGGCCGGCCTGCGCGACGCCGCCGGGCTGCTCCAGCGGGCCGGCTTCGCCCTGCCGGTGGCGGATACCGATACGCTGACCGTGAGCTATCCCAACCCGTTCCGGCTGATGCAGGACCTGCGCGGGATGGGAGAGACGAATGCCGCCCTTCAGCGGCTGAAGATCCCGACCCGACCCGCCGTGCTGGCCCGCGCCGCGGAGCGCTATGCCGAGCTGTACCAGGAGGAGGACGGGACCGTTCCCGCCACCTTCCAGATCCTGTACCTGGCCGGCTGGTCCCCCGACCCGAGCACCCAGCAGCAGCCCGCCCGCCGCGGCAGCGCCAACACCCGGCTGGCCGACGCCCTGAACACGCGGGAGATCGGGACCGGCGTGAAGCCGCATTGAGCGGCTTCCGCCCTGGCGTCGCGCATCCGGATGGCGGAGGCACTCCCTTTCGTTAGGGAATCTGTGCGATAGTGCCGCCCTGTCCTGACCAGCGACGAAGAGCGGCGGCATGCCAGAACCAGCGTCCGGCGAGATCGACCGGTCCAGCATCCTTTCAGTCCCTGTCCAGGTGTCCGTGCGCCTGGGGCGTCGCCGCCTGCGCATCAGCGAACTGCTGCGCCTCGCCCCCGGCGATGTCGTGGACCTGGAGCGTGCGGTGGGGGAGCCGGTGGACCTGTTCGTCAATGACCGCCTGGTTGCCCGCGGGGAACTGGTGGTCGTGGATGGCCGCCTGGGTCTGACCATTGTCGAACTGATGCCCCAGGCCGTTCGCGGGCGCGAACCGCTTGGCCCCGGACCGGGCGAATAGCTGGCTGGAATTGCGTCTCCCCTCACCTGTCCACCCTTTGAGGGACACCGTGATTCCGGGGTTTCACGCCATGATTCCACAAATTTATCCACAGCGCGGCGGAGCATCCCCGCCGCTTCGCAAGCGCGTCCGTACGCGGTTGCGGTTGCGTGTTGCCCTGCGGGAACAGTGCAGGTTCCAGGCATTTCGCGCTGGCCTGCGCACTGCCCAAAAAACGGGCAACAGGTCAGAAGCCAAGAGCCGGCAGGCCCGACTCGCCTCTGCTCACAGACTTTTCCACAGATTCTGGGGAAAGCCTGATACCGGCCTGCTCCGCCCATGGGCGGCGGTTCCTCTTGCCTTGATCCTTGACCCGCAATACCCATTTAAGCAGCGGACGGTGCCAGTACGGGCCGTCCGCTCCGGGAGCCGACCTTGTTCCGGTCTTCTGCGCGGCGCCGGCAAAGGCCCGGCTGCGCCCGGCATGGGGTCCCGCTTCTCGCGCTCGCTCACCAGAGGAGGACGCACGTGACGACCCGCCTGTCCCTGTTCAACAGCCCCTTCCTGCTTGGCTTCGACCAGTTCGAGCGGACGCTCGACCGGATCGCCAAGAGCGCCAATGAGGGCTACCCGCCTTACAATATCGAGCAGATCGGCGATGATCGCCTGCGGATCACCCTGGCCGTCGCCGGCTTCACCTCCGAGGACCTGCAGGTCCAGATGGAGGACAATCAGCTCGTCATTCGCGGCAAGCAGAACGACGACAAGTCCCGCCTTTACCTGCACCGCGGCATCGCAGCGCGCCAGTTCCAGCGCAGCTTTGTGCTGGCGGAAGGGATCGAGGTGATCGACGCCAGCCTGGACAACGGGCTGCTCCATGTCGACCTGCGCCGGCCGATCCCGGAGCCGAAGGTGCGGACCATCCGGATCAATGCGCCGGCCGAAGGCGTGGATCAGAGCGGGCCCCAGACCATCGACGTTTCTCCGGACAACCGGGGCTGAGCCCCGCTTCTGCCGGACAAGAAGATTCCACCCGCGTCCGTGGGCAGCCCGAGCGGAGCCCCCGGCGCCTTGGCCCCAGGAGGGCACGAGAGATGAACCCGACGACCCTTTTTCTCCGCCAGCTCTCGCCGCAGGATTTCGCGGCCTTCGGCCTGAACGACGTCGCCTATGTGAAGCGCATCGAGCGCGATGGCGCGGCCGGATTCGCGATCCACGCCGCCGACGGCACCCCGCTGACCGTCGTGCCGAATGAGCAGTTGGCGCTCGCCACCGTCCGCCAGAACGACATGGAAGCGCTGAGCGTGCATTGAATTCAAGCGATGGCCGGGCGGGCTGCGCGCCGGCCCGGCCATCCTTCCATCAGTCCCGCGATGTCATCGCAGTATTGACGTCGGCGACGCTGCCCAGCGTGTCGCTGCGCTTTTCCTTCTGCGCTTCCTGCTTGTTGGCCTGCGCCTGTTCGACCTCGCGGCGCTTCTCATCCTCGCTCATCTCCCGTTCCGCCGCCCGGGCATTCTCCTGGGGCGAGCGACGCACCTGCTCGGCGAAAGGGGAATCCCCGCTCTTGCTGCGCTCCGTCATCTCCGATCCTCCGGTGTTGAATTCGTCCGCATGAACAGGTGGCCCGGAAGGCCGTTCCGGGCCGTCCTCTCCCGAGCTCGGAGCGGTCATCCCTAGGAGGCGCATTTCCCAAAGAGGAAGTATGTCTGCGTCGCCTCGCCCCAACCGTTTTTCCATCCGCGATTTCGGTTTATCGCGCCGATAGAAGTTGGCGAGACCTTCCGGCGGCCCTCATGAAATTTAATTTCTCCAATGGCGCAGAGCTTCTTCGAATTTCATCGTTCACGCAACTCGGGCGCAAGGTTCTGACTCAGTGCTACGAATCGATATATCATAAATATAGAATTATCCCGACCCAAAATAAAACAAACGCAAACTAATTAAAGCGCAAGATACAGTGGCGACCTGCGCAAAATGGCTGATGCAGGTTTGTCACGGTCATGGGCACTGTAGGAGGTTGATAGCAGGAACATTATTGCGACTTGATGAACATATTTGTTAATTGCGCATCCCAGAAACTACGGAGTCGGTTGTTGCCGGTCGGCTCTATTCTGGGAAAGGAACTGACAAGTGGGTTACTCCAGTCGTGGGAAGCGGGCCTTTCGGCTCCGTTGCATGTTCGGCGCCGCTGCCGTCGCTCTTACCATGCCGCTTGCGGCTCAGGCGCAGACGGATGCTCCGCCAGCCGGCCTTGAGGAAATCGTCGTCACCGGGTCGCGCATCCAGCGCTCCAACCTGACCGCCCCCACCCCGGTCCAGATCCTGGACGAGCAGCTGATCCAGCTCAAAGGCACCACCAATGCCGCCGAGCTGATCAACGAGCTGCCGGCTGCGGGCATTCCGGGCGTCTCCTCCACCAACTCCAACTTCCTGGTCAGCGCCACCGGCCTGAACCTGGTCGATCTGCGCAATCTGGGCACCGACCGTACGCTGGTGCTGGTGAATGGCCGCCGCCATGTTGGCGGTTCCGAGGGCTCCACTTCCGTCGACCTGAACTCGATCCCGGCCGACTTCATTGAGCGTGTCGAAGTGGTGACCGGCGGCGCATCCGCGGTCTACGGCTCCGAAGCCATCGCGGGCGTCGTGAACTTCATCCTGAAGCGCGACTTCCAAGGCGTGAGCGTCTCGGGCCAGGCCGGCATCACCGGCGAGGGCGACGGGGAGAGCTACAATATCTCCTCCACCATGGGCACCAACTTCGCCGATGGCCGCGGCAACATCATCGTCAACGTCACCTACGACAAGACGGAAGAGGTCGCGTCCAAGGACCGCGACATCTCGGCCACCGACGCCTTCTACGATCCGGATACCTTCGTGGACCGTCAGGCCTTCAGCTCCTTCGGGCCGGGCGGCCGCTTCATCATCGACGGCGTGTCCTACAATCCGGACGGAACCCCGTTCGACACGATCGCGAACGGCTATAACCGCAACGCCGACCGCCTGATCTCCGTGCCGATCGAGCGTCAGCTGCTGAGCACCATCGCCAATTACGAGCTGTTCGAGGGGATCAACTTCTTCGTCGAGGGCACCTACGCCCGGACGGAGACCTCGTCCCAGTCCGAGGCGATCGCCTTCGGCAACAACACCTCTGTCGGCACGGCCGTCGATGCGCCGATCCTTTCCATCCCGGTCACCAACCCGCTGATCCCGCAGGCCCTGCGTAACCTGATCCCGGCCGGCACGGAGGAGTTCACCTTCGCCCGCCGCTTCAACGAGCTGGGGCTGCGCCAGTCGGAAGTCACCCGCCAGACCTATCGCATCGCGACCGGACTGGAAGGCGAGTTCGACAATGGCTGGGACTGGCAGGCCTACTACCAGTACGGCACGGTGACCCAGGATCAGGTGTCCACGGGCGTGTTCAACGTCGCCCGCATGCAGGAGGCGCTGAACGCCGAGGTGGCTGCCGACGGCACCTTCCAGTGCGCCAGCGAGCTGGCCCGCGCCCAGGGCTGCGTGCCGATCAACCTGTTCGGCGCCGGCGCCGTCTCCCAGGACGCCCTGTCCTACGTCAACGCCAACTCCACCTTCGACAGCACGATCCAGCAGAACACCGCCGGCGCGTTCCTGTCCGGCGAGGTGTACGAGTTGCCGGCCGGCGCCGTCGGCTTCGCCGCGGGCCTGGAGTACCGCAAGGAGGAGAGCGAGTTCCGTCCGGATGCCCTGTCCATCGCGGGCATCAGCTCTGGCAACGCCTCAGCCCCCAGCGAGGGCGAGTACGACGTCTGGGAGGTCTATGCCGAGACGAACGTCCCGCTGCTGAGCGGCATGGACTTCGTGGACTATCTGGGCGTCGACGCGGCCGTCCGCTATGCCGACTACAGCACCGTCGGCAGCGTCTGGAGCTACAAGTTCGGCGGCGAGTACGCCCCGATCCCTGACCTGCGCTTCCGCAGCACCTATGCCCGCTCCGTCCGCGCGCCGAACATTGGCGAGCTGTTCCAGCCGGCGCAGCAGACCTTCTCCTCCGTCACCGACCCCTGCGCCGACAACCGCCGCCTGGACGCCAGCGCCACGGTTCAGGCGAACTGCGCGGCGACCCCGGGCGTGGGCGAGGCCATCGCGGCCGGCGGCTTCAACCCGACCCAGCTCGACCTGTCCTCGATCCCTGGCTTCAACTCGGGCAATCCGAACCTTCAGGAAGAGAAGGCGGACACGCTGACCATCGGTGCGGTCTGGACCCCGTCATTCCTCGATAACTTCTCGGTCACGGTTGACTACTGGGATATCGAGATCAAGGACGCCATCCAGGGCTTCGCCCGCCAGACGGCGGTCGACCAGTGCGTGGGCCAGGCCCAGTATCCAGACAACCCGTTCTGCGCCCTGGTCACCCGTGACCCGACGACCGGCTTCATCACCGGGCTGGATCTGCGGGTCGACAACGTGGCCGTCCAGACCGCCAGCGGCATCGACGTGCAGGCCAACTACGCGCTGGATCTGGCGGACGTGGTCGGCGACTACGGCCTGCTGAACTTCGACTTTGTCGGCACCTACCTGATCGAGAACCAGAACACCGCCTTCCCCGGCGCCGATCCGGTCGAGTCTGCAACCCAGGTCGGCTACTCCGAGTTCAAGTGGAACCTGCGCACGACCTGGGAGAGCGGCCCGTTCACCGTGTCCTGGCTGTTCCGCTACATCGGCGAGGCGAAGATCGACCCCGAGGATGATTTCGAAGGGAACGAGATCGATCCCATGGTCTATAACGACATCCAGCTCCGCTACACGTTCCTGGAGGATTACCAGGTGTTCGTGGGCGTGGATAACGTCTTCGACCGCAAGCCGCCGATCATCCCGGCCCCGTTCGCCGTGAACGTGACCGGCACCGAGACGGCTGCCGACGTGTACGACCCGATCGGCCGCTTCTTCTATGCCGGTTTCCGCGCCCAGTTCTAAACCGCGCGGCAGGGCTGGCGGAGTTGTTGCCGCCGGCCCTGGAACTCAGACCTGATCACCTTTCCGTGAATCCATGTCCGGCGCCGGGGCCATCGCCCCGGCGCCGTTTTCTGTTTCGGACCAGAGATTTCCCGAGGGCGGCCTCACAAGCCGCCTTATCGATCCGATAGGACAGGCGGAGTCCAGCCCCGGCGTTGAGCATAGGGTTGATTGCCCACCATACGCGCCGGAACGCAGCAGATGAACCTGTTAACGGAAGCGCGGCGCAACTTCCGCTCCATACATGCCGGTTCGATATGACATGTCGAGCATTTCATTCCGCTATGTAAGATGAAAGTCTGGCCTATCAAGTCGCACTTGCTATCGATGCGATATTGCTTAAGTTCCTGATGCGGCTTTGCCACGACCGGACTCAATACGCCGCCTCGCCCTCTCGGGGTTTATTGCAGCTCCATGAACGTCTCTGATATTTCCGCTTCCCAGTAACTGTGGAGCCGACCGTTTCAGGCCGGGTCCATTCTGGGAAAGGAACTAACAAGTGAGTCATTCCAGTCGCACGAAGGGAGGCTTCCGGCTCCGCTGCCTGTTCGGCGCCGCCGCTGTCGCCCTTGTCGTTCCGATGGCCGCCCAGGCACAGGACCCGGCCGGCCTTGAGGAGATCGTCGTCACCGGATCGCGCATCGCGCGGGCCAACGTGGTCAGCTCCAGCCCGGTTACCCAGCTCAATTCCGAAGAGCTGACCTTCAGCGGCACGGTCAATGTCGAGGACCTGCTGAACGACCTGCCGCAGGTGGTGGCCGGTCTGACCTCCGCCACGAACAACGGCAACAACGGAACGGCGACCGTCGATCTGCGCGGTCTCGGCACGAACCGCACGCTGGTGCTGGTCAATGGCCGTCGCTTCGTGGGCTCCTCCCAGGACGGCACCGTCGACCTGAACAACATCCCGGCCGCCCTGATCGAGCGCGTCGAGGTGGTGAGCGGCGGCGCGTCCGCCGTGTACGGGTCCGACGCCATCTCCGGTGTCGTCAACTTCATCCTGAAGGACGATTTCGAGGGCGTTCAGGCCGACCTGAACTACGGCATCTCCGACCGCGGCGATGCCAAGACCTATGACGCCAGCGTCACCATGGGCGGCAACTTCGCCGATGGCCGCGGCAACGCGGTGGTGTCGGTCGGTTATCTGAACCGCGACAGCCTGCTGCAGGGTGCGCGGTCCTTCTCCCGCGACACCTATACGGACAGCTCCGGCGCCCTTGAGCTGCTGGGCTCCACGACCACCCCGTCCGGCCGTATCGACGCCGGTTCCGGCCTGCCGGACGATGCGCCCTACGCCTTCCTGCCCGACGGCACCATCCGTCCGTTCCAGGGCGGCACGGCGAACAGCTACGGCGACACCTACAACTTCGCCCCGGACAACTACCTCCAGACCCCGCAGAAGCGGTACAATCTGGCGGCCATGACCACCTATGACCTGGCGGACAACATCGAGGCCTATGCCGAGGCCTTCTATGTGAACAGCCAGGTGAACACCCAGTTGGCGGCCACGCCGGTCACGGGCATTATCGTTCAGGCCGACAATCCGTTCCTGTCGGCGCAGGCCCGTCAGGTTCTGGCCAACCGCGCCGACCCGGATGCGCCGATCCGCATCCGCCGCCGCACCACCGAGGTCGGCCCGCGTAACAACCAGTATGAGAGCCAGACCTACCGGTTCGTGACCGGCCTGCGCGGCGACTTCGAGGCGCTGGAGCGGACCTGGGACTGGGACGCCTACTACAATTACGGCCGCGTGGTCCGTGAGGAGCAGTCCACCGGACTGGTCGCCACCTCCCGCTTCCAGGCTGCCGTCGACTGCTACGGCGCCAACGCCACGCCGGGCTGCGTGCCGCTGAACCCGTTCGGCCCCGACACGATCTCCCCCGAGGCGGCCGCCTATGTCACCGTTCCGGCGCGTGACCGGACCGTGGTGCAGCAGGAAGTGCTCGGCGCCTCCATCTCCGGCGAAGTCTTCGACCTTCCGGCCGGCCCGGTGGGCGTTGCGCTCGGCGGTGAGTACCGCCAGGAGAAGAGCAGCTACAGCCCGGACTTCTTCGCCAGCACCGGCGACCTGCAGGGCGGCACCAATGCCGGCCCGGTGTCCGGCAGCTTCGACGTCTATGAAATCTTCGGCGAAGTGGCCGTGCCGCTGCTGAGCGGTCTGGCCTATGTCGAGGACCTGTCCGTCGAGGCTGGTTTCCGCTACTCCGACTATTCCAACATCGGCAGCGTGACGACCTGGAAGGCCGGCGGCTCCTACAGCCCGATCGACGAGGTCCGGCTGCGCGCGATCTACCAGCGCGCCATCCGCGCTCCGTCCATCTCCGAGCTGTACGGGGCGGCGCAGCAGTCCTTCGAACCGGTTTCCGATCCGTGCAGCGCCTCCAGCAACCCGTCCGCGGCGGTGCTGGCCGTCTGCCAGCAGCAGGGCCTGCCGGCCGGTCTGCTCGGCACGTTCGAAGATGATGGTCAGATCGAAGTCACCTTCGTCGGCAACCCCGATCTCCAGGAAGAGAAGTCCGATACCTGGACCTTCGGCGCCGTTGTCGACCCGACCGACTGGCTGACCCTGTCTGTCGATTACTACAACATCAAGATCGAGGACGCGATCCAGACCTTCGGCGGCGGCCTCGGCCCGGCGCTGGCGGCCTGCTACGCCTCCGGCGATGCCAACAGCGCGGCCTGCTCGCCCCTGGGACAGCCGATCCGCCGCGACTCCACTGGCGAGATCATCCCGTTCGACCTGCCGCAGGCCAACATCTCCGACCTGAAGACGGACGGCGTGGACTTCCAGGCCGATGCCCGCTTCGACCTGCCGAACGGCCACGGCCTGTCGGCGAACGTCCTGGTCACCTGGGTCAACAGCTACGAGTTCACCCCGAACCCGGCCCAGCCGGCGGTGTACGAGTATGCCGGCACCATCTCCACGGATGACAGCGCCATCCCGGACTGGAAGATCAACGCCCGCGTAACCTATGACGGCGGCCCCTGGTCGCTCTCCTACCGGTTCCGCTGGATCAATGCCGTTGAGCACCGTGCCTTTGCCGACGCCGAGGCGATCGGCGACCCGGCGCCGGTGCTGGCGGTGGAGGAAGTCGGCTCTGTCGTCTACAGCGACATCTCCGGCCAGTATCGCATCAGCGACAACATCACGTTGACCGCTGGTGTGAACAACGTGTTCGACCGCAATCCGCCGATTCTGCCGGATACGATTTCGGCGAACACGGATACCAACACCTACGACGTGCTCGGCCGCTACTTCTTCATGAACGCGTCCATTCGCTTCTAAGGTGTGATCAGTACCGTTTCGTTTTCTTTCCGTGAAAACTCCGCGCCGGGGCGAAAGCTCCGGCGCTTCTTTTTTGCGCGCCGGCCCCTTATGGTTTCCGCCCACGGTCCCGGCCGGTCAGGCCGGCCCGGGCGGAAGGCATGGAGGAACGATGCGGTTGGCACATTTTGCTCCCAGGGCGGCCCTGGCCCTCGGTCTTGCCATGGCGTCCGCCGCGCCGGCCGCGGCCCAGCCGATCACCTTCAAGGACCTGCTGGGGCGGGAGCGGCCCGGCACCGATATCCGTATCCCCTACGGCACCCTGCCCGACCAGTTCGGGGAGCTGTGGCTGCCGGACGGGCCCGGCCCGCACCCGACCGTGGTGATGGTGCATGGAGGCTGCTGGCTGGCCAGCCTGCCGGGGGTGGAGCTGATGGCCTACATCTCCGAGGATCTGCGCCGCCGCGGTATCGCCGTCTGGAATGTGGAGTACCGCCGGTTGGGCACGCCGGGGGCCGGCTATCCCGGCACCTTCCTGGACGTCGCCGCCGTGGACCATCTGCGCGAGGTGGCGAAGTCCCACCCGCTGGACCTGTCCCGCCTGGTTGGCGTCGGCCATTCCGCCGGCGGCCATCTGGCGCTCTGGGCCGGGGCGCGGCCGGTGATCGGGACGGAGAGTCCGCTGCACACGCCGGACCCGCTGAAGCTGAAGGGCGTGCTGACCCTGGCCGGCATCAACGATCTGGAAGCCTACCGGGCGGAGGGGCCGGACGCCTGCGGCGGGCCGGACACCTGCGGCGGGCCGGACACCATCGACGGGCTGACCGGTGCGAAGGAGCGGCCCGGCACCGACCTCTTTGCGGACACCTCGCCCGCCGCCATGACGCCGCTGCAGATCGACCAGATCATCGTATCGGGCGAGCTGGACCACATCGTGCCGCCGGCTTTCGGTCGCAATTACCGCGACAAGGCCGAGGCGGCGGGAGAAATGGTGACGGTGCTGGAATATCCCGGCGCGGGGCACTTCGAACTGATCGACCCGACCTCCGCCGCCTGGGCGGACATCAGCCGCCAGATCACGGCCCTGCTGGAGGGAGAAGCGGGACGGCCCTAGCTCTTGCCGGCCGGGCCGGTCATGTCCAGCCGCTCGATCCGGCGGGCAAGGTCGCGCAACACCATGGCCTCTTCCAGCCGGCCGTCACGGGCCAGGCACTGGCGGTAGAGCCGCAGCAGATGCAGCACTGCCTTCGCATCGGTGACGCCGGGCAGCGGCCGCCCGGCGGGGCCGGTGACGGTGATCCCCAGCACGGCCATCGCCTCCGCCACCAGGGTGACCGACTGGGCGAGGCCGGTCAGGTCGGCCTCCTGCGATTGAAGCACCGGCTCCAGAAGATCCGTGATGTTTACCCTGCCGTCCTGATCCAACCTGTCCTCCACTCCGCGCCCGGTCCACGGCGCGGCCCCGACCTTCGGGGACAAAGCATGCATATGGGTTGTGCCGGACCTGCAATCGACCGCCCCTGCCGTGACCATCGCGGGCGGTCGCAACACCTCCACGCTGTAAACAACGCCGGTCAGAGGACGGCTTCGACCAGGGACGTAAAAGCTTCCGGCTTTTCGGCATGCAGCCAGTGGCCGGCGTCGGCGACCATCCGGATTTCCGCGGCTGGGAAGCGGCGGCGGATGTCGCCTTCGTACTCCGGCGTCACATAGTCCGACTTGGCCCCGCCGATGAACAGGGCCGGGCCGTCATAGCGGGCGCTGCCCAGGTCGGGGAAGCCGATGAGATTGTCCATCCCTGCCTCCAGCGCATCCAGGTTGATGCGCCAGCGCAGCCCCCCATCCTCCACCTCCAGGTTCTGGAGCAGGAAGGCCCGCAGGTTCGGGTCCGGAACCGCATCGCGGAGCTGTTCGTCCACCTGCGACCGGCGGCTGCGCCCGGTGAGGTCCGCCGCCTTCATCGCCTTCACATAGGGCAGGTGCGTGTGAGTGTAGGAAACGGGGGCGATGTCCACCACGATCAGCCGCTCCACCCGCTCCGGCGCGGTCAGCGCCAGGGTCATGGCCGCCTTGCCGCCCATGGAGTGGCCCAGAACCACGGCCCGGTCCAGGCCGCGATCATCCAGGAACCGCCCGAGGTCGCCCGCCATGGCGGGATAGTCCATGCGGTCGTTCCAGGGGCTGCCGCCGTGATTGCGCAGGTCGAGCCCGTAAGCGTCCTGTCTCTGCCCGAACCGCTTCACGAACATCTGCCAGTTCCGGGCGGAGCCGAAGAGTCCATGTAGGATCACCAGCGGCGTGCGCCCAGTCGGCTGCTGCGGATGTGCTTCGAGGAAGGTCAGGGGCAGGCTGTCGGACATGGATCGGTCTGCTCGTTCAATCTGTCGGATGCTGCCGCGATGCTAGCAGATGGCGGGGCCGCGATGCGCCCCCATCCTCCCCAACCGACCCATGTCCAGCATGAATGCCCTGCCATGACGCCGGGCCCGGTCTCCGCGGAACGGGGCGGCGGGATGAAGCGTCCCGCCGCCCTATTCTCCGATGCCCTTACCGGCCGGGGCCGGGCTGGGAGGAGATGGAGGACTGGACGGTGCGGGTCCAGGCGTTCCAGATCGCCCAGTTCAGGCCGGCGGCGCGGCCCATCCGCTTCACCATCCAGCCCTGATAGGCGGAAAGGACCGCGGGCACGCTGCGGGCCTGGGTCAGCCGCTCGAACAGCTCCCCATTGTCCTCCATCAGGGCGGAGAGCTGTTCCGACAGCTCGCCCGCGGCGGCGGCGATCTGATCGCTGCCGGCCTTAGCCGCCTTGGCAGCACCGTCCGTCGCGGAACCGGCGGCTACGGCCGGCGGGAAGGCAGCTCCCGCCACGGCGCGCGGCCGCGGCGGCTCCGCAGCGGCGGCAAGACCGGCTGCGGCGGCCCGCCCTGCCTCCATGGCCCGGCTCATGGCTCCAGCGCCGGCGCCGACCAGGTTCTCGGTACTGTGACCGGTCTCCTCGGTGATGCCGGTGGTGGCATGCACGGCGGCGTCGATCGCCTTCTCCGCTCCCTCCGCGCCGGCAGCCGTAGCCTCCCGCGCCGTGTCGGCCAAGGCATTGTCGGGGGCGGACGCCGCCTTCCTGCGCCGCTTCGTCTCGGCAGCCTCTGCAGACTGGTTGGTCTGGTCGGCCGGCTGGTTGGTGTCGTTCTCTGCCATTTGATCCTCCCAGGACGCCGGTGGCGTCCTTGCTTGATTCCCGATGCCCATCAAAACATAGGGACCCCGCCCATGGTGCAGTGCAAAATGGTAGGGGGCAAGCCCGGTGGCGTCAGCCCGGTGCGGAGCCGAGGCTGTCCAGCAGGTCGCGGGCGGCGGCCAGCCGCGCCTCCGGCGTTTCCGCCGCGCGGCGGAGCAGCAACCGTTCCCCGCTCCATCCCAGCCCGTCGCCGCCCTCGCACAGCGCCGTGCGCGCCCGCTCCCGCGCCGCCTCGTCCTGGAAGTCGGCGACGGCCCCCTTCGGCCCGGCTTCCAGCCGCTTGATGCCGTGGCGGTAGCAGTCCGGGCGCAGGGCCACAAGGTTCAGCCAGGCCTGCATGGCGGGCGGGGGCGGGCCGAAGCGATCCTCCACCTCGTCCGCGAAATCCGCGGCGGCCTCCGCACTGTCCAGCCGGCTGGCGCGGGCATAGAGGCGCAGACGCAGCTCCTGCTCCGGCACCATCTCCTCCGGCATGGCGGAGGGCACGCCGCCGATGCGGATATCGGGCGTCCAGTCCTGGGGCGGCGGCTCCCCCTTGGCCTGGGCCATGGCGCGGGCGACCATGTGCTGGTAGAGGCCGATGCCGACCAGACGGGCATGCCCGGCCTGCTCCTCCCCCAGCAGGTGGCCGGCCCCGCGCAGATCCATGTCGCGGGCGCTGATGGCGAATCCCGCGCCCAGCCGGTCGAAAGCTTCCAGCGTGCGCAGCCGCTCCAGCGCGGTGTCGCCGAGGTCGCTGTTCGGAGCTGTCATCAGGTAGCAGACCCCGCGCACCCGCCCGCGCCCGACCCGCCCGCGCAACTGATGGAGCTGGGCCAGGCCGAAGCGGTCGGCCCGCCAGACCAGCATGGTGTTGGCCCGCGGCACGTCGAGGCCGCTTTCGATGATGTTGGTGGCCAGCAGCACGTCCCCATCCCCGCCGGCGAAACGGACCATGGCGTCGTCCACCACCTCGGGCTTCATCTGGCCGTGTGCGGCCAGGATGTCGAGTTCCGGCACCAGCTCCGCCAGTTCGGCCTGTAGACGCTCCAGGTCCTTGACCTGGGGGCAGACGATGAAGCTCTGCCCGTCCCGCTGCCGCTCCCGCATCAGGGCCTCGCGCACCGTGGCCGGGTCCCAGGGCACGGTGAAGGTGGCGATGGGCTGGCGACGGGCGGGCGGGGTGGTGATCAGGCTGAGGTCGCGCAGCCCCACCATGGCCGATTGCAGGGTCTGCGGGATCGGCGTCGCGGTGAGGGTCAGCACATGCAGCCCCTCCCCCAACTGCCGCAGGGCGTTCTTGTCCTTGGCACCGAAGCGCTGCTCCTCATCCACGATCAGCAGGCCGGGATCGTGGAATTCAATCCCCTTGCCGGCCAGGGCATGGGTGCCGACGACGATGCGGACGCGCCCGTCCTTGAGGCCGGCCTTGACGGCCCTGGCCTCCGCCGTGCCGGCCAGGCGGGAGAGGTGGCCGATCTCCAGCCCCGTCCCGGCGAAGCGACTGCGGAAGGTTTCCAGATGCTGGCGGGCCAACACGGTGGTGGGGGCCACCACGGCCACCTGCTTCCCGGCCAGGGCGGCAGCGGCAGCGGCGCGCAAGGTCACCTCCGTCTTGCCGTAGCCGACATCGCCGCAGACCAGCCGGTCCATGGGCCGGCCGGCGGCCAGATCGTCCAGCACCGCGGCGATGGCGGTTGACTGGTCCGGCGTTTCGGTGAAGGGGAAACGGCCGGCGAAGCGCTCATAGGCTTGGCGGGGCGGGACCAGCACGGGGGCCTCCCGGCCCAGCCGGTCCTGGACGCGGCGCACCAGCTCCGCTGCCGCCTCCGCAACCTCCGCCTCCACCTTGTCGCGGCGCTTGGCCCAGCTTGCCCCGTCCATGCGGTCCAGGCTGACGCTGTCCGCGTCGCCGCCGTAGCGCCAGACCCGGCTCAACTCCGTGGTGGGGAGCATCAGCGTGTCGCCGTCGCGGAAGACCAGACGCACCGTCTCGGCCGCACCCTGGGGTCCATCCACCCGCACCAGCCCTTCCAGCCGGGCCAGCCCGTGGTCGGCATGGATCACCGCCTCGCCCGGCGCCGGGGCGGCGGTGGCGCTGGCGAAGGGGGACGGGTCGGGACCGGCGCTGGCGGCACGACTGCCCAGCACGCCGCCAGCGGTCAGAACCACGACGCCATCCGACCGGAATTCCTCCGCCAGATCGGCAGCCAGCAGCAGCACGGAACCGGGCGGGGCCTGCTCCACCTCCTGCCAGCCGGCGACGCGCCGGGGGGTCGCGCCCAGGCTGCGCTCGGCGAAGCGGGACAGGCGGCGCAGAACCGGGCCGGCAGGACCGGTCAGCACCAGCCGGTCGCCCTGTCCGCGGCAGTCCGCGGCGAAGGCGGCGAAGCGGCGGCCGGGATCGCGCTGGGTGGCGAAACGGGGCGGGCGCTCGCCGGCGCCGTCCTGCTCCAGTTGACGACTGGTGCGGCCCTGTAGGGCTTGTTCCCACTCTTCCGCCGTCAGGAACAGCTCCTCCGGGCCGGGACGGGGGCCGGAGTCCGATCGACGGCCGGCGGCCAGCCGGGTGCGCGTGCTGTAGGCGTCGCGGATCAGCTCCAGGAAGGACTCCAGCCGGTCCGGCACTTCCGGTTCCAACACCAGCTCCGCCTCCGGCATCAGTTCGAAGGGGCTTTCCAGCCGCCCGTAAAGGCCGGGGAGGTGATGCTCGATATCCAAGGGCCGCTCCGCCCCGGGTTCCGTCACCGCTTCGGAAGCCGGGTGGAGTTCCAGAAGGTCGATCTCGCCGATGGTGCGCTGGGTGGCGGGGTCGTAGCTGCGGATGCCGGCGACCCGCCCGTCGGCATGGTCGATGCGGCAGGGGCCGGCGGCTCCGGCGGGGAACAGATCCACCACCTCTCCCCGGATCGCGGCCTCGCCCGGCTCATCCACCCGGTCGTCCACCCAGTAGCCGGTGCGCAGCAGAAAGGCGCGCAGCTCCTCCATATCCAGCTCCTGCCCCGGCCGGAGGCGGAGGATGGAGCGGGCCCAGACATCCCGCGGCGGCACCCGCTGGAGTAGCGCGGAGGCTGATGAGACGACCAGATGCGGCCCGTCGATCCCGGCCGCCAGCCGCGCCATGGCGGCGATGCGCCGCCCCATCACCTCCGCCGAGGGCGGGGCGCGGTCATAGGGAAGGCAGTCCCAGGGCGGCAGCGCCAGCACGGGCAGATGCGGGTCGAGCGCCCTGGCGAGGGCTGCAAGCCGGTCCGCCCGGTCGGACGAGCGGGCCACATGGACCAGTCCGCGGCGACCGGCGGCCCGCGCCGCCGCGATCAGGCGTACCGCCGTTTCGCCCTCTGTCAGGGGGCGGGTCTCGGACGCGGCGGCGGTCTGTGCATCCACGGTGAACTCTCCATATCGCGGGCTGCCGACAACAGCCGGCGGGCCTCTGCCGTTGCGGCGGCGGGGAACGGACCGCCATGAAGGATGAGGCGGGAACCGGCGCGGCATCGCCGGGTTCTCACCTCCATGCCGGCCGATATCCCAAGCCCACCGGGCATACTTCCCGCGGCCGATCCGCCCGCCGCAGACCGCCCCAGCATTGCCCTGCCTTCCGCAGGGCCACGGGCAGATGCGCTGACCGTGCTCGCCATCGGGGTCACGGTGGTGGTGGCTCTCTATGTCGGGCAGGATCTGCTGGTCCCGTTGGCCCTGGGCGCGCTGCTGAGCTTCGCGTTGGCGCCGCTGGTGGCGCGGTTCCAGCGCTGGCGTCTGGGCCGGATCGGGTCGGTGCTGCTGGCGGTCGCCATCGCCATGGCGGTGCTGGTGGGGGTCGCGTCTGTCCTGGGCGGCCAGCTCATCCAGTTGGCGGAGGATCTGCCGCAGTACGAGACGAACATCCGCGCCAAGATCCGCGACCTGAAGTCCGGCGCCGCGGGCGGCGGTCTGTTCGAGCGGACGGCGGCGGTGATCGAGGATATCGGCCAGGAGATCTCCGGCCAGGATAAGGAAGAGCCTCCGCCCACCTCCCCCCGCGCGCCCATCAGCCAGAGACCTGCCGACGCGCCCAAGGAACCCGTCCTGGTCCGGGTGGAACCGGCGCCGGCGACGCCGTTCGAAGTTCTGCGCGAGGTGGCGGGACCGGTGATCGCGCCGGCCGCGACGGCGGGGCTGGTCCTGGTCTTCGTCATCTTCATGCTGTTGCAGCGCTACGACCTTCGCGACCGGATGATCAGCCTGGCCGGCACCCGCGACATGCGCCGAGCGACAGCCGCCCTGGACGAGGCGGGGCAGCGGGTCAGCCGCTATCTGCTGACCCATCTGGTGCTGAACCTGCTGTACGGCGTGCCGGTGGGCATCGGGCTGTGGCTGATCGGGGTGCCGAACCCGGCGCTCTGGGGGCTGCTGGCGACCGTTCTGCGCTTCATCCCGTTCCTGGGACCGGTGATCGCCGCCAGCTTCCCCGTCGCGCTGTCCGTCGCGGTCGATCCCGGCTGGACCCTGCCGGTCCTGACCATCGCCCTGTTCATGGGGCTGGAGCTGTTCAGCAACAATGTGCTGGAGCCGTGGCTGTACGGAAGCAGCACCGGCCTGTCCCCCTTCGCCGTGGTGCTGGCCGCCATTTTCTGGACTGCGCTCTGGGGGCCGGTGGGGCTGCTGCTGGCCACCCCCTTGACGGTCTGCCTGGTGGTGCTGGGCAAGCATGTTCCGCAACTGGGATTCCTGGAGGTGCTGCTGGGCAACCAGCCGGCCCTGCCCGCCCCTGCCCGCATCTATCAGCGCCTGCTGGCGCGCGCACCGGACGAAGCGGCGCTGATCGCCAACGACATGGCCCGGACAGAGGGCGAAGCCGAGGCGGTGGACCAGCCGACGGAGCCGAAGGGGGCGACCTGGATTTACGACACGCTGCTGCTGCCCGCCCTGCGTATGGCGGAGCAGGACCGGCGGACAGCCAAGCTGTCCCAGGAAAGCCAGGCGGTGATCCTGCAGGGTGTTGAAGCCCTGGTGGACCACCTGATCGACGGGCGCGACGACGAGGACCAGCCGGTGCCGCCCGGCGCCGGCCGCGTGCTGTGCATCAGTTCCCGCGGGCATCTGGACGAGGCGGCGGGGGTTCTGCTGGCCGACCTGCTGCACGACAAGGGGCTGGAGGCGGAGGTCCTGCCCTGCGAATCGGTGGGTGTGCGCACCCTGCCCCGACTGGGGCGGGAAGGGGTGGAGGCCCTGGTCGTCTCCTACCTCGACATCGGGTCGGGCCGGCATGCGGCGCGGCTGGTTCGGCGGCTGAAGCGTCATTTCGGGCCGCAGATGCCGGTAGTGATCGGAGACTGGACCCCGACGATCCAAGCGGATGGCGAGTTGAAAGAGGATACGGACGCGAAAGCGCAGGAAACGGCCCGGCCGCAGGTGACCGGCGCAGATGCCGTGGCACGGTCACTGGCGGAGGCGGTGGCCCTGGTCACCCATCTCGGAACCGACACTGGGACCCGTCCCGAGACAGGAACCACTGTAGCCGCTTCCTGACGTAGTAGCGGCCGGCCATTTCGCCCGGCGAACTGTTCGATACTTCAGAGAAGCACCCGCTCCGGAGTCAGTGCATGACGGCAACCGCCTATATCAACCGTATCGCCACGGCGGTCCCGCCGCATGAGGTTCACGGCAAGTTCCTGGACTATGCGCCCGCACTGCTGGAGGACACCCGCCGCCGCAAGCTGCTGAACCGCATGGCGGAGCGGTCGGGGATCGAGGCGCGCTATTCCGTGCTGGAGCCCGATCCGGAGCCAGAGCGGCTGGACAGCACCGGCCTGTTCCAGCGCGGGGCCTTCCCCGGCACCCAGGCCCGCATGGAGCTGTACGAGCGGCACGCCCCGGAGCTGGCGGCGGAGGGGGTGGAGCGGCTGAAGCTGACGGAGGCCGAGCAGCCGACCCATCTGATCCTGACCACCTGCACCGGGCTGCACGCGCCGGGCATCGACCTGGACCTGCTGCGCCGGCTGGGGCTGGATGGCGGGGTGGAGCGCACGGTGGTGGGCTTCATGGGCTGCTACGCCGCCATCAACGGGCTGAAGCTGGCGCACCACATCGTGCGGTCGGAGCCGGCGGCCAAGGTGCTGATGGTGAATGTGGAGCTGTGCACCCTGCACATGCAGGAAACCCAGGATCTGGACACGCTGCTGTCCTTCATGGTCTTCGCCGATGGCTGCGCCGCCAGCCTGGTGAGTGCGGAGCCGGTAGGGCTGGAGATCAAGGGGTTCGGGGCCGCCGTGATCCCGGACAGCGACGACCAGATCACCTGGCGGGTGGGCAGCCAGGGCTTCGACATGCGCCTGTCCGGCCGGGTGCCGGGCACGATCGCCCGCGGCCTGCCCGGCGTGATGGACGGCCTGCGCAACCGCTTCCGCATCAACGATCTGGCGCTCTGGGCCGTGCATCCCGGCGGACGGTCGGTGCTGGATGCCGTGGAGGGCGCGCTGGACCTGCCGCCCAGCGCCATGGCCGCCAGCCGGGAGGTGCTGCGCAGCTACGGCAACATGTCGTCGCCCACCGTGATGTTCGTGCTGAAGGCGCTGATGGAGGAGGCGGAGCCGGAACAGGCCGGCGTCGCCATGGCCTTCGGCCCCGGCCTGACGGCGGAGACCATGGTGTTCCGTTCCGCCGGAGGTGCCGCGTGAGCGTGCTGGCCGGCCGCAGCCGCGCCCTGGAGCTGATGGATACGGAGCAGGTGCCCTATCCCGAGTTCCAGGACTGCCTGCGGCAGTTGGAGCGGATCAACCGCGCCTCGCTGGGCTACCGCCCCACCCTGCGCTGGCTGGACCGGCTGGTGGAACGGCGGGGAGCCGCCGCGCCGCTGACCATCCTGGATGTGGGCTTCGGCCATGGCGACATGCTGCGCCGGGTCGCCGGCTGGGCCGGGGCGCGCGGCGTGCCGGTCAGGCTGGTGGGCGTGGACCTCAGCCCCTGGTCCGCCCGCTCCGCCCAGGCGGCCACCCCGCCGGACATGCCCATCGCCTACCATGTCGGCGACGTCTTCGAATGGCGGCAGGACGAGCCGGTGGATGTGGTGCTGAGCGCCTTGTTCACCCATCACCTGCCGGATGCGGAGCTGGTGCGGTTCCTACGCTGGATGCGGGAGCGGGCGCGGGCCGGCTGGTTCATCAACGATCTGCACCGCCACCCTATCCCCTACGGCTTCGTCGGCGCGGCGGCGCGGCTGCTGCCCGTCAATCGGCTGGTCCGGCACGACGCGCCGCTGTCCGTGGCCCGCAGCTTCACCCGTGCGGACTGGGACCGGCTGATCCGCAGGGCGGAGCTGGAGGGCGTCACCGTGGAATGGCACTTCCCCTTCCGCTGGGGCGTGGGCTGGATGGCGGGATGAGCGGGGCCGACATCGCGATCATCGGCGGCGGCCCGGCCGGCAGCGCCGCCGCCGCCTGGGCCGCGGAAGCGGGTGCGCGCGTGATCCTGCTGGAACGCACCGCCGGTCCCCACGACAAGGTCTGCGGCGAATTCGTGAGCGTGGAGGCGGTGGGGCTGCTGCGCGGGCTCGGTCTCGACCTGGAGGGGCTCGGCGCGGTGCCCATCGACCGGGTGCGGCTGGTGGGCGGCGGGCGGGCCGCCCAGTCGCCCCTGCCCTTCCCGGCCATGAGCCTGTCCCGCCGGGTGCTGGACGAGGCCATGCTGGAGCTGGCGGCGTCGCGGGGTACGGAGCTGCGCCGGGGCGTCGCCGCGCGCGGGGTGGAGGTCGCACCGGATGGCGTCCGCATCCTGCTGTCCGACGGCGGGGAGGTCACCGCCCGTACCCTGTTCCTGGCGACCGGCAAGCACGAGCTGCGCGGGATGGCGCGGGGACCTGGCATCCAGACCGGGATGATCGGGCTGAAGATGCATCTGGCGCTGGACCCGGCGCAGGCCGCCGACCTGGCGGGGGCGACCGAGCTGCTGCTGTTCCCCGGCGGCTATGCCGGTTTGCAGCCGGTGGACGGGAACCGCGCCAATCTGTGCCTGCTGGTCCGGCGGGAACGGTACCAGCGGCTGGACCGCTGCTGGCCCCGGCTGATGGCGGAACTGGCCGCCGGGTCGCCCCTCTGGCGGGCGCGGATGGCCGGGGCGCGGGAGCTGTGGCAGCGGCCCCTGTCCATCTATGGCGTGCCTTACGGCCATGTCGCGCCGGAGGAGGTCGGGCCGGTCTACCGGCTGGGCGACCAGATGGCGGTGATTCCCAGCTTCGCCGGGGACGGCATCGCCATCGCGCTCCGCTCCGCCCGGCTGGCGGTGGACGCCTGGGCGGAGGCGCAGGGGACGGGCGGCGACGGGGCGGCAAACTATCACCTTGCCGCCGCACGGCGCTTCGCCGGCGTGCGGCTGGCCGCCCGCGCGGCACGGGCGATGGAGGGACCGCATCTGCAACGGGCGGTACTGGCCGCCGCGTCCAGGTTGCCCCGACTGCTGTCCTGGGCGGCGGCACGCACCAGGCTGGCCCATGACGCCAACCATTCCGGGCGGGACCGCGCCGCGCTGTAAAAAAAAGCGATATGCTTTCCGGAAAGCACGGATGAAGCGGCGGACCCGCACGTTTGTGGGACGGTTCGCATCCATACGAACTGGCTCCGCCGCCGCACGCAGCCCCACGCGGCGGCGGGGCCACTTTCTCCCGGGGTGCGGGCCGGCCATGGCGACGCTTGAGTTCGAAGACCAGCTTACCGCGCATCTGGATGCGCTGCGCCGCTACGCCATCGTCCTGACCCGCAATCGTACGGAGGCGGAGGATCTGGTGCAGGACTGCATGGTCAAGGCAATGGCGTCGTCCGCACAATGGCAGCCGGGGACCGACCTCCGCGCCTGGCTCTTCCGCATTCTCTACACCTCCCACATCAGCCTGATGCGCAAGCGGCAGGTCCGGGAGCGCGTGCATGCGGCCGAGCAGTGGGAGACGCATCTGGACCCGAATCAACAGTTGCGGCTGGAGGCGCGCCAGGTCGTCGACGCGTTGCAGGCCCTGCCGGAAACGCAGCGGGACGTGATCCTGACCGTGGCGCTGGATGATCTGCGCTATGAGGATGCGGCCCGCCGGCTGGGTATTCCCGTCGGAACCTTCATGTCGCGCCTGTCGCGGGGACGGGAAGCGTTGCGCAACATCATGGAGGGGCGGCAGGCGGACGGGAAGCGGCGACCACCGCCGTTGAGGATTGTCGGGGGCGGCAAGCGGGGACAGGACAAATGAACGGCATCGGCGATCTGGACCTCCAGGCCTATCTGGACGGGCAGCTCGACCCCGAGCGGGAAGAGGAGCTGCTGGCCTGGCTGGAGGTGAATCCGGAGGCGAAGGAGCGTATGCGCGCCATTGCGGAGCAGAACCTGCTGCTGCGCGCGGCGACCCTGGATGGCGACTTGCGGCACAGCCTGCGCCCCATCCCCGCCGCTCCGGCGGCCCATGCTCGAGCCCTCCGCCCCCGCACACTGCCCCGGATGGCGCAAGCGGCCGCCATCGTGCTGACCTTCGCCCTGGGCTGGGTCGCGCACGGCGTGGCGGACCATCTGGCCCGCGGCGGCCTGCCGGCCTATGCGCGGGAGGCGCTGCAATCGCACGAGGCCTTCGCCGAACCGCTGGAAGCCTCCATCGAGCTGCCCGCCGGCAACCGCAACGATGTGGTCCGCTGGCTTTCCGCCAAGCTCGGCGAACCGGTGGAGGTGCCGGAGCTGCGCTCCATGGGCCTGCAACTGGTCGGTGCCCGCCTGATGGGCACGGAGGACGGGGCCGGCGCGGTGCTGATCTATGAGGATGCGCAGCACAAGCGCCTCACCTTCTCCCTCGCACCGGACGAGCTTGAGGGTCCGGACCAGCTCCACCTTCAGGAGGCCGACGGGTTCATCGTCGGCTATTGGCGGGGCCAGCGCTTCGCCTATGCGCTGATCGCCAAATCCACCCCCTTGCAAATGGCGGAGATCGCCTCGGCGGTCGGCGCGCCGCGACCCTGACCGGAGGGGCTGCGATGGATGGCGCCGCCACGCTGGACGGCAAGCGGAAGCGCCCCAGCCGATGGGGGCGCCGACGGCTCCTGGCCGCCGGAGCGACCGGTCTGACACTGGTCACCATGGCTGCCATCGTCTTTGCCGTCGACCGCTCCCGCTCCGCCCTGACCGAGGTCCTTCATACCACCTGCGATATCGGCGGCAGCGATGCGGACATCGCCTTGCCGCTGGATCTTCTGCGGGCCGCATCCAGGAACCTGCCCCTTCGCGTCGGTCCCCTGGACGGGACCGCGGCGGAGCCGGGGATCAGCCTGGAGTTCCGCCCCGCCACGGACGGGGAGGATGGAGTGCATCGCTACGGGCAGGTCATCAGCCTGCCCATGCTGGAAGATGCACGCGGGCGGTTGCCCCGCCGGGTAGTGCTGTCCTGCCGTGAGGGACGGGTGGCAGCGGCGCGCTATGAGTGGAGGGATGGCAGCCGGCGGGACCTGCCGGTGCCGGTCGGCGACTGACGCCGCCGCAGGCGCGGGAGGCCGGCGCGCGGCCCTAATCCCGGCGGAAGATCGCCAGATCGTCCAGGCGGGCGGCGGGATCGTTCGCGATGTCGAAGGCGATTTCCAACAGATCCTCTGCATCCAGCCCGCAACGGATGGCGATGGTGGTCAGCGCCTCCGCCAGATGGTCGGACGGGCTGCCGCCGAGTTCCACCCCATGACGGATCGCCATCGCCACCAGACGGGTGATGAAGGCAGCATCCTCATCGAACATTATGGTGCCGGCCGGCGTGGAGATCGGAAAGCGGGTCATGGCGCGATCCACAGCCGCGCCACGCGCGCCGGCGGAGCTTCCCGCGGAGATTCGCCGGTCTTGAGGCGCCAGAGCCGCTGCATGATGCGGCGGGCCCGCTCCAGGTCGCGCTCGGGCGCCCCCGTGCTGTGCCGCATGAAGGAACGGATGGTGCGCGGAATCCCGGCGGGTTCGCGGCCGACGGTCTGCATCGCAAGGCATCCCTGGTGCTGATCAATGCAGGAACAACGTTCAGGGTAAGCGGTTCATCCCTCGCGCAGGCGGGAATTCCGGAGATAAACAGGGAGCTAATCCCTTCGAAAGTGGCAGATTTCCGCTGCGATTCCGGAAATGCCCGTTAACCGACGCGTTAAGGAACTTCTGCGATGCTGAACCGGTACACCCCAGTTCAGGTCCGGTTCCATGCGCCAGCGCCCGCTCGCCCTTGCCGCCGTCGCCCTTCTGCTGACCACCGGCGTGCCCAACGCCGTTCCTGCCGCGCGCCCCGTCTCGGCCGCCCCGCAGACGGAAGCGGCGCGGGCGGAGGAGGAAGCGGCGGTGAAGCTGTTCCTGGAGACCTTCCGCGCCGTCCGGACCAGCTATGTGGACCCGGTTCCCGCGCAGGAGCTGGCGGAGGCCGCGGCCCGCGCCATGGTGCAGCAGGACCGCTGGTCCACCTATCTCTCCACCGGCCAGTACGAGGAGACCCGGCTGAAGCGCGACGGCGCGATGGTGGGGTTGGGTCTGACCTATACGCGCTCGGACGCCGGCCTTGCCGTGACCTCCATCGTCGAGGGGTCGCCCGCCGCCGGTGCGGGATTGCAAGCGGGCGATCTGATCACCGCCGTTGACGGCGTGCCGGCCGGCGGCATGGATCAGGAAACCGCCACCAAGGCGCTGAAGGGTCCCCGCGGCTCGACCGTACGGCTTCTGGTGGAGCGCGGCGGCACGGACGCCCGGCAGGCCGTGAGCATGACCCTGGCCCGCGACCTGCTGACGCTCCAGTCCGTCGAATACAAGGCCATGGACGATGTGGGCTATGTACGCATCGCCCGTTTCGACCGGCAGACCTATCCCGGCGTCACCCGGGCGGTGGAAACGCTGCGCAAGGAAAAGGGGGCGATGCTGCGGGGCCTGATCCTCGACCTCCGCGGCAATCCGGGAGGGCTGGTGAAGGCGGCCGTGGACACGGCGGACGCCTTTCTTGAGGGCGGCGTGATCCTGCGCCAGGAACTGCGCGCCGGCGCCGAGGGGCCGACCGAGCATGCCCATAAGGGTGATGTCGCCGGCGGGCTGCCGCTGGTGCTGCTGGTGGACAGCAAGTCCGCCTCCGCCGCGGAAATCCTGGCCGGCGCCCTGCAGGACAATCGCCGGGCCGTGCTGGTCGGGCAGCGGACCTATGGCAAGGGCGTGATCCAGTCCTTCCTGCCTGTCCATGACGGCGGCGCCATCAAGCTGACCACCGCGCGCTACCGCACGCCGGAAGGCCATCCGGTGGATCAGGTCGGCATCTCGCCCGACCATCAGGTAGCGATGCCGGACCCGGCGGGCGGGGCTTCGGCACAGGCCGAAGCCGGCGCCGATCCGCAGCTCGCCCTTGCCCTGTCCCTGCTGCGCACGGGTGCGTGAGGTCGGGCCTCGGCGGGAAGACCGCCGCTGCCTCTATTCCTCACCCGCCTCATCCCCGCCCGGGGACCAGCCGCCCAGCGGATAGCTGCGGACCTCATGATAGACGGGACCGCTGCGGCCGAGGATGCTCTCATAAAGACAGAACCGCTCCACCATGATGGGGCCGTCCTGGAACATGCCGTTCTCCTCCAGGAACCGGCCCAGCTTGGCGGAATTGGTGTCCTTCAGCCGGGCCAGGGTGATGTGCGGACTGTATTTCCGCTCCTCCGCGGGAAGGCCGGCGCGGACCACAGCGGATTCCACCTTGTCCCGCAGGTGGTGCAGGGCCGGGTTCTTCTCCACCCCCACCCAGAGCGTGTGCGCCCGGTGACCGCGGCCGAAATTTCCAAGGCCGGAGAGAGTCAGCGGAAACGGCTGGGCCGTGACAGTGTCCAGCGCCGCGTCGATATCCTGGGCCCGGCCCTCATCCACCTCGCCGATGAAGCGCAGGGTGATGTGCATGTTCTCCGGCGCCACCCAGCGGGCGCCGGGAACCCCGCCATTCAGGCGGGACAGCCGCTCCCGCATCGCCTCGGGCAGCGGAATGGCGGCGAACAGACGGATCATGTGCGTCCTCCCCAGCTCGGATTTCAGGCGGGCCGCCGCATTGCAGGCGGCGGCTCCAAGGGCAGGAAGATCAGGGGCAGGGATTCGGAATGGCGCGGTGCACCGCCTCGATCTCCTCCAGCACCTCCGGGGTGAGCTGGACGTCGAAGGCTGGCAGGTTGCGCTTGAGCTGGTCCAGCCGGGTCGCCCCGATGATGGTGGCCGTGACATAGGGCCGGCTGCGCACCCAGGCGATGGCCATGTGCGCCGGCTCCAGCCCGTGCCGGCGGGCGATCTCCACATAGGCGGCGGTGGCCTCGTCGCCGCGCGGGCGGTCGTAACGTGACCTGCGCGGGTCGAGGTCGCGGCGCGATCCCTCCGGCATGGTGCCGCCGAGATATTTACCGGTCAGCGTGCCGCCGGCCAGCGGGGAATAGGCCAGCAGGCCCACACCTTCCCGCAGACAGACCTCCATCAGCGCATCCTCGAAGGTGCGGTTCAGGAGGTTCAGGGCGTTCTGGATGGTGACGATGCGCGGCAGCCCCGCCGTTTCCGACGCTTTCAGCCAGGTCATCAGGCCCCAGGCCGTCTCGTTGGAGACGCCGACAGCCCTGATCTTCCCGGCCTTCACCAGATCGCCCAACACCTCGAGCGTCTCAGGGATCGGTACGCCCTGGTCCCCCGCCTCCCCCTCCACCGTGCCGGAGCCGAACAGCGCCATGGGGCGGTCGGGCCAGTGGATCTGGTAGAGGTCGATACGGTCCGTCCTCAGCCGGCGCAGGCTGTCCTCCACCGCGCGGGTGATGTTGGCCCGGTCCAGGCGGTTCTTCCCGTCCCTGATCCATTCGAAGCCGCCGCGCGGGCGGCCGATCACCTTGCTGGTGAGGAATATCTCATCCCGCCGGCCGGTGCGAACGAACCAGTCGCCGATGATCTCCTCCGTCCGGCCATAGCTCTCCGGCGAGGGCGGAACGGCATACATCTCCGCCGTGTCCCAGAAGGTCAGGCCGTTGTCGACGGCGAAATCCATCTGGGCGAAGGCGCCGTCCGGGTCGGTGGCGGCCCCGAAAGTCATGGTGCCGAGGCAGACCGGGGGAACGGTGATGCCGGTGCGGCCAAGGGGGCGGTTCTGCATCGGAAACTCCTGGAGGAAACGGAAGGCGGCCCTAGTACATCCGGCCGCCATCGGGAACGGAGAGATCGGGCCGTAGCAGCACGACCTCCCCGTCCTTGTCGGGAACACCCAGAACCAGGACCTCGCTCATGAATTTGCCGATCTGCCGCGGCGGAAAATTCACCACCGCCATCACCTGCCGCCCCACGACCGTTTCGGGCGTGTAGTGCCGGGTGATCTGGGCGGAGGATTTGCGGACGCCGATCGGCTCCCCGAAATCCACCCAGAGCTTGATGGCAGGCCGCCGCGCCTCCGGGAACGGCTCGGCCTTCACCACCGTGCCGACGCGGATGTCCACGGCCTGGAAATCGTCATAGGTCACGGTGCCGATAGCGGCGGAGTCTGTCATCGGTCCTGTTCCGGTTCTTGAACGACCCGCGCATCATAGGACAGGCCGCCCGGCGGGCAAGCCCGCCCTGCGGCCAACGCGGCCCGGAACGAAAAAGGGCGCGCGGACCGGACCGGCCCGCGCGCCCTTCTCAAAACCCCGAAGCGGCTCAGGCCTCCACGCGGGAGGACGGGTTGCCGACCATGGACAGGAATTCCCGCCGGGTGGTGGGATTGTCGCGGAAAGCGCCCAGCATCCGGCTGGTCACCATGCTGACGCCGGGCTTATGCACGCCGCGGGTGGTCATGCACTGGTGCTGCGCCTCGATCACCACGGCCACGCCCAGGGGCTGCAGCACCTCCTCGATGGTGTTGGCGATCTGGGCGGTCATCTTCTCCTGGATCTGCAGCCGCTTGGCATAGACCTCGACCACCCGCGCCAGCTTGGAGATGCCCACCACGCGGGTGCGCGGCAGATAGGCGACATGCGCCCGGCCGATGATCGGCACCATGTGGTGCTCGCAATGGCTCTCGAACCGGATGTCCTTCAGCAGCACGATCTCGTCATAGCCGCCCGTCTCCTCGAAGGTGCGCTTCAGCAGCTCCACCGGGTCCTCGTCATAGCCGGCGAAGAACTCCTCGTAGGAGCGGACGACACGGTCCGGCGTGCCCAGCAGCCCTTCCCGCGCCGGATCGTCGCCGGCCCAGCGGATCAGGGTGCGCACCGCCTCCTCCGCCTCGGCGCGGGTCGGCTTCTGCGGAGCCGCCGCGGTGCGGCGCTGATGGACGGGCCCGGCCACGATCTTTTCCGCGGTGGAGGAATTGGATGAGGTCACGGGCAGGCTCCTTCTCGACGCCAGACGGCCGGAAACCGGCGCTGGCGGGTCTTAAAACGCAGGGTGGCCGGGGCGGGGCCGCTGGCCGGCGAAGGACCGGCGGCGGTGCGCTCCGCCACATGCAGGTGGCGCGGACGGGACCCGGTTCAAGCGGCCCCGGCACATTGGAGCCGACGAATTAGCACATGGCGTCACGGCGGTGCCAGCGCCGGCCTAATTCAGGCTGCGTGCCTGGTGCGGGCTGTCCAGGGAGAAGGCGGGGATCTGGACATCGAACCGGTCGCCGAGATCGTCCACCATCTGGTAGCTGCCCTCCATGATGCCGGACGGGGTCGTGAGCGGGCAGCCGGAGGTGTATTCGTACTCGCCGCCGGGCTCCAGAACCGGCTGTTCGCCGACGACGCCGGGACCGCGCACCTCCTGCACCCGTCCCAGGGCGTCCGTGATCTTCCAATAGCGGGAGCGGAGCTGGACCGTCAGATCGCCCTTGTTCTCGAGTCGCACCTGATAGGCCCAGACATAGCGGCCTTCGGCCGGCGAGGACTGGTCTTCCAGGTAGGTGGGGGTGACGGTCACCGCGATGGACCGCGTCGTGGCACTGTACACCGGCGCTGCTCTCTATTGCTCGGAACGGGCTCGTGCGCAGATATAGACGCCGCCGCGCAGGGCACAATCCTTATCTCTTCCGGGCACACGGTTGCGTCGCCGAACCTTGCGGAAATCACGTAGCCGCCTTGCCCGAAAATGGGTCTTGCGTGAAGGGGGCATTGGCCTCATATAGCGGTCCAGGTGAAACCACCCATGAGCCGCGCGATGCTGCGCCCCCTCTGCCTGCGACGACGACCGATGGCACGCCCGTTTGCCGGGCGGCGCATCGTTGCGGCCGGGGTCCTGCGGCGCGGTTGACGCGACGGGGGACCCGGCCCCCACCGCCCCTGCGGCGGCCCATCTTCTGGATGCCGGGACACCCAAACCCAATGATCATCACCCATGAGCTGCCGGCGCACGCCGGCGCCATCGAAGCCTTGCTCGACGGGTCCTTCGGCCCGAAGCGTCACACCAAGACCGTCTACAAGCTGCGCCGCGGCGTGGCCCACCTTCCGGAACTGTCCTTCGTGGCCATGGACGATGACGGCCAGGGCGGGCAGAAGCTGGTCGCGACCATCCGCTACTGGCCGGTGCTGATCGGCGGTTCGGTGCAGGCCGTGATGCTGGGCCCGATCGCGGTCGACCCCGCCTACCGCAGCGCCGGCCTGGGCGCCACGATGATCCGCTACAGCCTGGAGCAGGCGAAGCTGCTGGGCCACCGCATCGTGATCCTGGTGGGCGACGCCCCCTATTATGTCCGCTTCGGCTTCAGCCGGGAGAAGGCCCTGGGCCTGTCCCTGCCCGGCCCGGTCGATCCCGACCGGTTCCTGGGGCTGGAGCTGGCGGAGGGGGCCATGGACGGCCTGACCGGCATGGTCGGCCGCGCCGCCCCGGCCCGCGCCACCCTGCGGGGGGCTGTTCGATCCGGTGCCGCTGCCCGCATCCGCAGCATCGCCCCGACCGCCCAGGACGGCACGGTGATCCAGGGCCTGCCCGCCCCGGCCGCGGCCGAGGTGCAGGCGGATGCGGACATGATGGCGGCGGCCCCGCTGGCCGCGGCGGCTGGCGGCAGCCGACGACGCCTACGCCGTTCGATGCGCTGAACCACCGCTTCCGCGCATCACGGACCGCTTGAACACCGTCCCCGAACCGCTTATAAACACGGGGCCGGCGCGGGTGTAGCTCAATGGTAGAGCAGAAGCTTCCCAAGCTTACGACGAGGGTTCGATTCCCTTCACCCGCTCCAATCTCTTCCGGCCACCGAACCCCGCATCGCAGTTTGTGAACCGCTCCGGCTTCCGCCGGCAGCGATAGCGTGCGTGCGCATCTCCGCGATCCCGCGGCCCTGGCGCTGTTGCGGTTCCGAAGCGGAACATGCAGCGGCGGGAGATGCGGGATGGGTATGGGGCGGCGGCGGTGGGCGGTTGCGGAGGGGTATATTCCGGAGGGGAGCAACGGGCCGGCTCCCACGATGACCAGCCATGAATCGGTCTGCATCCTGAATACCGGCAGCCAGGACGCACAGGTGGAGATCACGGTCTATTTCAGCGACCGCGACCCGGCCGGCCCCTACCGGCTGACCGTGCCGGCCCGGCGCACCCGGCATGTGCGGTTCAACGACTTGAAAGACCCGGAGCCGGTGCCGCTGGGCACCGAATATGCCAGCACCATCGTGTCCGACGTGCCGGTGGTGGTGCAGCATACCCGCCTGGACAGCCGGCAGGCCGAGAATGCGCTGCTGTCCACCATCGCCTATGCCGAGGATTAGGGAACCGCGTGACCCGCACCCGTGCGGCCTGTTGGAACCGTCCAACTGTCGCAGCAGAGGACAAGGCCGATGACGACGGATCGCAAGGACCAGCCGCCCACCAACCCCCAGGTGCCGGAGGTGGACCTCCAGCGCAAGGGCCATTCCTCCCAGGGCAGCGCCACGGGCGGCGGCGGGCATGGCGCACCGGTTGAGCGGTCGCCCGCCGAGAACCCGAAGGAGCACGGCCTGCCGCCCGCAGCCGCCGGCGGCAGTGGCGGTGGCGGTGCCGGCGGCACCGTGGCCGGCGGCCCGGCGGCGTCCACGGGCGTGTCCTCCGGCCTTCAGCCAGGCGGCATGCGGCCGGAGACCGGCGCGCCGGGGAACATCGGCAAGGTCGGCCAGGGCGGCGGGTCCGCCCCGGACCGGGGCTGAGCCAGGATCAGGCGGCAGCCATCCAGCGGCGGATCGTGGCCAGGGTGACCATGGGCCCGTCCGCCGCGGCGCTGCCGCCGATCCGGCGGCAAGGGGCGTCCGCCTCCCCCAGGTCGCTGAGGGCGCAGAGCGTGCCCTCCAGCGGGCCGGGGTCGGTGTAGCTGGAGCAGGTGACCAGCACCGGCAGCCCCGCCGCCCGCGCCGCCGCCACACCGGCCGCGGAATCCTCCACCGCCAGGCACTCCTCCGCCTCCAGCTCCAGCATGCGCAAAGCGAGGTGGTAGACGTCGGGGGCCGGCTTCTTGCGGGCCACCATGTCGCCGGCGGCGATCACGCCCACCGCCTTCTCCACCTCCCGCCCGGCCGCGCGCAGCAGGGCCGCCACATTCTCCGGGCTGGTGGTGGTGGCGAGGGCGACGGCGACACCCTCCGCCCGCGCCTCCCGGATCAGCCGGGCGATGCCGGGGCGGAGCACGGTGGGGCCGGTCTCGACCAGGGCGGTGTAGCGCGCCGTCTTGGCGGCGTGCAGCTCCGCCACCCGCTCCAGCATCTCCGCCCCGCGGGACGGGGTGTGGGCGGCGATGTAGTGGGCCAGCCGCTCCTTGCCGCCGGTCACCTTCAACAGGCGGCGATAGAGGTCCGGGCTCCAGTCCCAGTCGAGCCCGAACTCCCGGAACGCGCCGTTGAAGGCGAGACGGTGCAGCTCCTCCGTCTCCGCCAATGTGCCGTCCACGTCGAAGATGATGGCGCGGGGACGGGCGGCCGGCCCGGACCGGGGCGCGGCCACAGGGCACCCTGCCGCTTCGGACGGCGGCATCCTACACCTCCCGGTGGGCCACGGCGGCGGCCGGCATGACCCCTGCCCCGCGCGCCGCGGGCGGAGCCGCGGGAATGGCGGGATCGAGCGCGCCCGCGGCGTAGAGGGCGGCCATCCGCTCCAAGGGCAGCGGGTTGATCTTCTCCGCCTGGCCGGCGGAGCCGAACGCCTCGAACCGCTCCACGCAGAGGTCGCGGGCGGCCTTCGTCGCCTCCGCCAGGAACTTGCGGGGGTCGAACTCGTCCGGCTTCTTCGTCAGCAGCCGGCGCACCGCACCGCTCATGGCGAGGCGGATGTCGGTGTCGATGTTGACCTTGCGCACACCGTTGCGGATGCCCTCCTGTATCTCCTCCACCGGCACGCCATAGGTCTCCTTGATCGTCCCGCCGTTTGCGCGGATCACCTCCAGCCATTCCTGCGGGACAGAGGAGGAGCCGTGCATCACCAGATGGGTGTTGGGGATGCGGTCATGGATTTCCCGGATGCGGGAGATGGCCAGCACGTCGCCCGTGGGCTGGCGGGTGAATTTGTAGGCGCCGTGGCTGGTGCCGATGGCGATGGCCAGGGCGTCCACCCCGGTCCGCGCCACGAAATCCGCGGCCTCGTCCGGGTCGGTCAGGAGCTGGTCGTGGCTGAGCTTGCCCTCCGCCCCCGATCCGTCCTCCTCCCCCGCCATGCCGGATTCCAGCGAGCCGAGGCAGCCCAGCTCCCCCTCCACCGAGACGCCGACGGCATGGGCGAACTCCACCACCTTGGCCGTGACCCGGACATTGTAGTCGTAGCTGGCCGGGGTCTTCATGTCCGACATAAGGGAGCCGTCCATCATCACGCTGGTGAAGCCGGAGCGGATGGATTGCTGGCAGATGGCCGGGCTGGCGCCATGGTCCTGGTGCAGGCAGATCGGGATCTGCGGCCACATCTCCACCGCCGCCTCCACCATCCGGCGCAGGAACGGCTCGCCGGCATATTTCCGCGCTCCGGCGGAGGCCTGGAGGATCACCGGGCTTTTGCAGGATTCGGCCGCCTGCATGATGGCCTGGATCTGCTCCATGTTGTTGATGTTGAAGGCGGGCACGCCATAGCCATGCTCGGCGGCATGGTCCAGGAGCTGTCGAAGGGAAATCAGGGCCATCGGGGTCCTCTCCTGTTCGGTTCGTCATTCTGGTGCGGGCCGGGTCCCATGCCCTCCCGTTCACATTCATCCGTCACCCCGGCGGAAGCCGGGGCCCAGGGGCCGCTTGCACCGGTGCTTGTGACTCCTGGGTCCCGGCTTTCGCCGGGATGACGGAGAGGAGGGGCCGCCCCGGCCCCTCCGTCCGCGGTTCAGGCCGTCACAGCAGCGCCGCCGCCCGGTCCGCCACGGCCTCGGCGGTGAAGCCGAAATAGGTGAAGAGGTCGCCGGCGGGGGCGGATTCGCCGAAGCGGTCGAGCGAGACCACGTCGCCGGAGAGGCCCACATATTTGCGCCAGAGGTCGCCGGCCCCGGCCTCCACCGCCAGCCGCGGCACGCCGGGCGGCAGCACCTCCCGCCGCCATGCCCCGTCCTGCCGGTCGAAGGCCTCGCAGCAGGGCATGGAGACGACACGGGCGGAGATGCCGCGGTCGGCCAACAGGGTGCGGGCCTGCATGGCGAGCACCACCTCCGAGCCGGTGGCGATCAGCACCAGGGAGGGCCGGCCGTCCGGCGCATCGGCCAGGATGTAGCCGCCCCGCGCCGCTCCCTCCGCCCGGCCCTCGCCCGTCTGGGCGGGGAGACCCTGGCGGGAGAGGAGCAGGCTGGTCGGGCCGTCCGCACGCTCCACGGCGGAGCGCCAGGCGATAGCGGTCTCCAGCGCGTCGCAGGGCCGCCAGACATCCATGTTGGGCATCAGGCGCAGGCTGGCGGCATGCTCCACCGGCTGGTGGGTGGGGCCGTCCTCGCCGAGGCCGATGCTGTCATGGGTGAAGACATGAACCACCCTGATCCCCATCAGTGCGGCCAGCCGCAACCCGTTGCGGGCATAGTCGGAGAAGACCAGGAAGGTGCCGCCGAAGGGCAGGTAGCCGCCATGCAGGGCGATGCCGTTCATCACGGCGGCCATGCCGAACTCCCGCACGCCGTAATGGATGTAGCTGCCCCCGCCGGTCTTGCGCACATCCGCGCAGCCCTTCCAGTCGGTGAGGTTGGAGCCGGTGAGGTCGGCGGAGCCGCCCAGCATTTCCGGCAGCATGGCGGCCAGCGCCTGGATCGCCTGCTGGGACGCCTTGCGGCTGGCGACGGTATCGGTGCGGGCGGCGGTTTCCGCGATCCAGTCATCGGCCTTCCGCGCGAAGTCGGCGGGCAGGCCGCCCCTCATCCGCCGGGTGAATTCCGCGGCCAGCTCCGGGAACTCGCCTGCGTAGCGGTTGAAGGCGGACTGCCAGCGGCTCTGCGCTTCCGCCCCGGCCGCGCGGGCGTCCCAGCCGGCATGGACATCGTCCGGAATTTCGAACGGGGCGGAGGTCCAGCCCAGCTCCGCCCTGGCGGCGGCGGTCTCCTCGGCTCCCAGGGGCGCGCCGTGGACATCGTGGGTGCCGGCCTTGCCGGGGCTGCCCCAGCCGATCACGGTGCGGCAGCAGATCAGGGTGGGCTTGCCGCAGGGCTCCATCGCCTCCGCGATGGCGGCGTCCAGGGCGGCGCCGTCATGGCCGTCCACGCCGCGGATCACCCGCCAGCCATAGGCCTCGAACCGGCCCGGCGTGTCGTCCGCGAACCAGCCCTGCACATGCCCGTCGATGGAGATGCCGTTGTCGTCGTAGAACACCACCAGCTTGTCCAGCCCCAGCGTTCCGGCCAGGCCACAGACCTCGTGGCTGATGCCCTCCATCAGGCAGCCGTCGCCGACGAAGCACCAGGTGCGGTGGTTGACGATCTCATGCCCCGGCCGGTTGAACTCGGCCGCCAGCAGCCGCTCCGCCAGCGCCATGCCGACGGCATTGGCGATGCCCTGGCCCAGCGGGCCCGTGGTGGTCTCCACCCCCGGCGTGATGCCGTATTCGGGGTGGCCCGGCGTCCTGGCGTGGAGCTGGCGGAAGCGCTTCAGCTCCTCCATCGGCAGATCGTAGCCGGTGAGGTGCAGCAGGGCGTAGAGCAGCATGGAGCCGTGGCCGTTGGACAGCACGAAGCGGTCGCGGTCGGGCCAGCGCGGGTCGGCCGGGTTGTGGCGGAGATTGCGCCGCCACAGCGCCTCCGCGATGTCGGCCATGCCCATGGGCATGCCGGGATGCCCGGACTTCGCGGCTTCAACCGCGTCGATGGCGAGAACCCGGATCGCGTTCGCCAGGCGGCGGCGGTCGTGCAGTCCGGCCTGCATCGGGGCAAGGCGGTCCTGTTCGCGGACCTCGACGGTCGCGGTCATTGGCGGTCTCCTCCGCTGCTGTTTATTTTTCACTGGGCCTGGACGCCCATGGGCGTCGTCGGCGAGACCCGTAGGTCGGATTGGCGGGCGGATGCCCGCGTAATCCGACACGCTGCGCAGGAAATGTCGGATTACGCTGCGCTAATCCGACCTACGGGCCTGGGTGACGGTTTTCCCTCAGAACGCCCGCTTCTTCCGGTCCATGAGCTGCCAGATCATGGGGGTGAAGATGAGCTGCATGGCCAGCGCCATCTTGTCGCCCGGACAGACGATGGTGTTCGGGCGGCTCATGAAGCTGTCCTTCAGCATCGAGAGCAGATAGGGGAAGTCGATCCCCTTGGGCTTCGCGAAGCGGATCACCAGCATGCTTTCGTCGGAGGTCGGGATGTCGCGGGCGACGAAGGGATTGCTGGTGTCCACCATGGGGACGCGCTGGAAATTCACGTCGGTGACGCTGAACTGCGGGCAGATGTACTTCACATAGTCCGGCATCCGGCGCAGGATCGTGTCCACGATCGCCTCCTCCGAATATCCGCGCATGTTGCGGTCGCGGTGGATCTTCTGGATCCATTCCAGATTCACGATGGGGACGACGCCGATCTTCAGATCGACATAGCGCGCGATATCCACCGTTTCGGTCTGAACGCAGCCGTGCAGGCCCTCGTAGAATAGAAGGTCGGTGCCATGCTCCACATCCTCCCAGGGGGTGAAGGTGCCGGGCTCCTGGCCGTAGGGCTCCGCCTCCTTGTCGTCGTGGAGATATTTGCGGGTGCGGCCGCTGCCGGTTTCGCCATAGCCGCGGAACAGCTCCTCCAGCTCCTCGAACAGGTTCGCGTCGGGGCCGAAATGGCTGAAGCTGGTGAGCTGCTTCTCCTGCGCCTCCTTCATCTTGCCCCGCATCTCCTTGCGGTCGTAGCGGTGGAAGCTGTCGCCCTCCACGATGGCGGCCGTCACCCCCTCGCGCCGGAAAATCTGCTGGAAGGTGCGGGTGACGGTGGTGGTGCCGGCCCCGGAGGAGCCGGTGATCGCGATGATCGGATGCTTGACCGACATGTGCGGGGCCTCCTCAGTCCTGGGTGGCGGGAACGGGGGTGATGAAGAGGGAGCGGGTGCCGAACAAGGGGGCGGAGAATTCCAGATCCTCGCCCTTGTCGTGGGCCGTGTGGTAGGCGACCAGCCGCTCCACCTCCGCCTTCGATCCCAGGATCAGCGGAACCCGCTGGTGCAGCGACTCCGGCTGGATGTCCAGGATGCGCTCCCGGCCCGTTGTGGCGGCGCCGCCGGCCTGCTCCACCACCATGGCGATGGGGTTGGCCTCGTAGAGCAGGCGCAGCCGGCCCGGCTTGCAGGAGGGGCGGGTGTCACGGGGATACATGAACAGCCCGCCCCGGATCAGGATGCGGTAGACCTCCGCCACCAGGCTGGCGATCCAGCGCATGTTGAAATCCTGGCCGCGGATGCCGGCCTTGCCCTCCACGCACTCTTCCACATAGCGGCGGACGGGGGGCTCCCAGAACCGCTCGTTGGAGCTGTTGATGGCGAACTCGCAGGCATTCTCCGGGATGCGCATGTTGGGATGGGTCAGCGTGTAGGCGCCGATCTCCCGGTCCAGGGTGAAGCCGTGCACGCCGGCGCCGAAGGTGGCGACGATCATGTCCGCCGGGCCGTAGAGGGCGAAGCCGGCGGCCACCTGCTCGGTGCCGGGCTGCAGGAAGTGCTCCAGCTCCGGCTCGTCGATGCCTTCGGGGGCGCGCAGGATGGAGAAGATGGTGCCGACCGTGACGTTGACGTCCAGATTGGAGGAGCCGTCGAGCGGATCGAAGACCAGGAGGTAGCGGCCGCGCGGATATTGCGGGGGAATGCGGTACAGCTCCTCCATCTCCTCCGACGCCATGCCGCAGAGCTGGCCGCCATATTCGCAGGTGCGCAGGAAAATCTCATTGGCGATGATGTCCAACGGCTTCTGCGCTTCGCCATGCACGTTGGTGCCGGGGGCGGCGGCCTGGGTTCCGGCGGGGCCGGGGGCCTGTTTCAGCGCACCGCGGGCAACGGCGGTGGCGATGAACTTGCAGGCGGTCTGCACATCGTTCAGCAGCGCCGTCAGGTCGGTGTCGCAACCGCCGCGGCGGCGCTGGTCCTCGATGATGAACTTGCTGAACGTCATTCGACGATGCGGCATTGCGTTTCCCCCGTGTTTCGTGCGGCCTTCCTGTTCGACCACGCTTCTCTTTATGTCCGCCGCCATTCGCGGGCGGCTGGTTTGGTCATTTTCCCCTCTCCCCAGCGGGGAGAGGCCGGGAAAGGGGGCGGTTCCTCACCGTCCTGACCCGCGACGGCTCCGATACCCCCTCACCCCATCCCTCTCCCCGCTGGGGAGAGGGAGCTGATTTCAGCCTAGCGCGGCTATTGCGCGAAGACGCGGCTCTTCCGGATATCCTCCCCCGTGATGGTCTGGAGGGCCTCGATGCCGATGGCCTCGCCGCGCTGCTCGAACAGGCGGTTGGCCTGGCGCAGGCGGGCGCGGTCCAGCGCGTTGCGGATGGAGCGGGCATTGGAGAAGCGGGGCTGCTCCATGCGGCGGAGGATGTAGTCCTGCATGGCCGTCTCGGCCTCCGGGGTGAAACGGTAGCTCATCCCGTCCATCATCAGCCGGGCGATCTGCATCAGCTCGCCGGCCTCGTAGTCCGGGAAGTCCACATGGTGGGCGATGCGCGACGCCATGCCGGGGTTGGACTTGAAGAAGGTGTCCATCCGGTCCTTGTAGCCGGCCAGGATCACCACGAGGTCGTCCCGGTTGTCCTCCATCACCTGGAGCAGGATCTCGATCGCCTCCTGCCCGTAGTCGCGCTCATTCTCCGGCCGGTAGAGATAGTAGGCCTCGTCGATGAACAGCACGCCGCCCATGGCGCGCTTCAGCACGTCCTTGGTCTTGGGCGCGGTGTGGCCGATATACTGACCCACCAGATCGTCGCGGGTCACGCTGACCACATGGTCGCGGCGGATATAGCCCAGCGCGTGCAGGATGCCGGCCATGCGGCGGGCCACCGTGGTCTTGCCGGTGCCGGGATTGCCGCTGAAGCACATGTGCAGCGGCGGCGGTTCCGCCTCCAGCCCCAGCTTGCGCCGGGCGCGCTCCACCAGCAGCAGGGCGGCGATCTCCCGGATGCGGGTCTTGACGGGCTTCAGCCCGACCAGCTCCCGGTCCATCTGGCCCAGTATCTCCCCGATACCGGACTCGCGGTAGAGCGCGTCCAGGTCCACCGTGCCGGCGGCGGCGGCGGGCGGAGCCGCGTCCGCCCGGTCCAGCATTTCGGCTGCCGAGGTCATGCTGCCCTCCCTTGCGCCGCCAGGGGCGCCGCCAGCTCATCGCGCATCCGGCCCACCACGCCGCGATAGCCGCCGCCCGCATCCGGGCTGCCGAAGATGGCGGAGCCGGCGACGAAGGTGTCGGCCCCGGCATCGGCCACGGCGCGGATGTTGGCCGGCTTGATGCCCCCATCCACCTCAAGCCAGATGTCGGACCCGGTGCGCGCCGCATGCTCGTCGATGCGGCGGCGGATGTCCGCGATCTTGTCCAGGGCCGACGGGATGAAGCTCTGCCCGCCGAAGCCGGGATTGACCGACATGACCAGGATCAGGTCCAGCCGGTCCATCACATGGTCAAGATAGTGCAGCGGCGTGGCCGGGTTGAACGCCAGCCCGGCGCGGCAGCCCTGGTCGCGGATCAGGGACAGGGTGCGGTCCAGATGGTCCGACGCCTCGGGATGGAAGCTGATGATGTCGGCGCCCGCCTTGGCGAACATGGGCACCAAAGCATCCACCGGGCGGACCATCAGATGCACGTCGATGGGGGCCTTCGTCCGCGGACGGATGGCTTCGCACACCAGCGGGCCGATGGTCAGGTTCGGCACATAGTGGTTGTCCATCACGTCGAAATGGATGATGTCGCACCCGGCCTCCACCACCCGCTCCACCTCTTCCCCCAGGCGGGAGAAGTCGGCGGAGAGGATGGAGGGGGCAAGGCGCTGCCCCCTCACACGCTCAGCCATGACCCGCCTCCGCATAGCGCTGGCCGGCCGGGCGGTTGGTCGCGTAGCTGCGGATCGTGTAGTTGACCTGCCGGCCGGGACCCTCGGCCCGCACCAGCTCGAAGCCGGGCTCCACCGCCGGGCGGTTGACGATGAACGACATCCGCACCGTCTCGAACCCTTCGGAGCTGTCGAAGGCGAGCACCTTCACATAGCTGTCCGCGTTGGCCTTGCGGCAGGCATCCACCTCCATCATCACGCCCTTGGCGTCGCGGAGGTCGAACATGGGGGTGCCCCACATGGTCCAGTAGGTGTTGCGCGGGTGCGGATCGTCGGTGTGCTCCACCGCCACGGCCCAGCCCTGGTCCAGGGCGTACTGCACCTGCATCGTGATCTCCTCGTCCGTCAGCTCCGGCAGGAAGGAGAACTGGCCTTGGGTCAGTCGCATGGGTCTGCTCCTCTATCTGAAGCGCCGGCTCAGGCGGCGACCGTGGGGGTGGGGACGTAATCCACGCTGTCGGTGGAGGCGTAGTTGAAGGTGACGTCCTTCCAGGTGTCGAGGGCAGCACTCAGCGGGCTGCACCAGCGGGCGGCCTCCTGCAGGATCTCCGGCCCCTCGTTCCAGATGTCGCGTCCCTCGTTGCGGGCCTTGACCATCACCTCGAGGGCGACGCGGTTGGCCGTGGCGCCGGCCTGGATGCCATCCGGATGGCCGATCGTTCCGCCACCGAACTGAAGCACCACATCCTCGCCGAGGTAGGTCAGGAGTTGGTGCATCTGGCCGGCATGGATGCCGCCCGACGCCACCGGCATCATGCGCTTCAGGCCGGCCCAGGGCTGGTCGAAGAAGATGCCGTGCTGCAGGTTCTGGGTCACGTTCGTTTCCCGGCAGGTGTCGTAGATGCCGCGGATCACGCTCGGATCGCCCTCCAGCTTGCCCACCACGGTGCCGGCGTGGATATGGTCGACGCCGGCCATGCGCATCCACTTTGCGATGACGCGGAAGCTGACGCCATGCGACTTCTGTCTTGTGTAGGTGGAGTGGCCGGCGCGGTGCAGGTGCAGGATCATGTCGTTCTTGCGCGCCCACTTGGCCATGGACTGGATGGCCGTGTAGCCGATCACGAGATCGATCATGATGATGACGCTGCCCAGCGACTTGGCGAACTCGGCGCGCTCGTACATGTCCTCCATGGTGGCGGCGGTGACGTTCAGGTAGGTGCCCTTGATCTCCCCCGTCTCCGCCATGGCGCGGTTGACGCCTTCCATGCAGTAGAGGTAGCGGTCCCGCCAGTGCATGAAGGGCTGGGAGTTGATGTTCTCGTCATCCTTGGTGAAGTCGAGGCCGCCCTTCAGCGCCTCGTACACCACGCGGCCGTAGTTGCGGCCGGACAGGCCCAGCTTGGGCTTCATGGTGGCGCCCAGCAGCGGGCGGCCGAAGCTGTTCATCCGCTCCCGCTCCGCCACGATGCCGGTGGCGGGACCCTGGAAGGTCTTCATGTAGGCGGTGGGGATGCGCATATCCTCCAGCCGCAGGGCCTTCAGCGGCTTGAAGCCGAAGACGTTGCCGATGATGGAGGCGGTGAGGTTCGCGATCGACCCCTCCTCGAACAGGTCGAGGTCGTAGGCGATGTAGGCGAAGAACTGGTCCGGCGCGCCCGGCACGGGATCGACCCGGTAGGCCTTGGCGCGGTAGTGCTCGCAATTGGTGAGGCGGTCGGTCCACACCACGGTCCAGGTGGCGGTGGAGCTTTCGCCGGCAACGGCCGCGGCGGCCTCCTCCGGCTCGACACCCTCCTGCGGGGTGATGCGGAAGACGGCGAGGACGTCCGTGTCCTTCGGTTCGTAGTCCGGTACCCAGTATCCCATCTGCCGATACTTGAGGACGCCGGGCTTGTACCGGGCCTTCATGTCGGACGTTTCCTTCCCTGCCACGAAATTCATTTTGATTACCTCGCCTGTGAGTGCGGTGGTCTTGGGCGTGGGGAAACGGTACCAAGCTGGTCTGGATAGCTAAATTCAAATATGCTGACGGTTATGGTGAGGGATTCCTCACGTATGGAGGCTGGCCGATGACCCTTCAGCACGCCACATTGCGGCAGATGCAGATCTTCGCCGCCGCCGCCCGCACCCTGTCCTTTGCCCGCGTGGCGGAGCAGTTCGGGCTGACTCCGGGTGCCGTTTCCTTCCAGATCAAGCAGATGGAGGGGCATTGCGGCTTCCCCCTGTTCGAGCGGGTGGGCCGGCGCGTGGTGCTGACGGAGGCGGGAAGCGGCCTGCTGGAACATGCCAGCGTGATCCTGAAGGCGCTGACCGATGCGGACCGGCGTATGCAGAGTTTGAAAGACTTGACCGGCGGGCACGTCAATATCGGGCTGGTCAGTACTGCGAAATACATCGTCCCGCACATGCTGTCCCGCTTCCAGGCCGACCGGCCCGGCGTGTCCGTCCATCTCCAGGACGGCAACCGGCGGGAGGTGAACGAGGCGGTGGCGCGGGGCGATGTCGACCTAGCCATCATGGGCCGCCCGCTGGAGGATGCGGACGTCGTCGCCGAGCCCTTCGCCCAGCATCCTAGCGTGATCGTCTGCGCCCCCAACCACCCGCTGGCCGATGCGCCGAAGCTGAAGCTGCTGGATCTGGCGGAGGAGGAGTTCGTGGCGCGGGAACAGGGGGCCGGCACCCGCGCCATGACGGAAAGCTATTTCCAGAAGCAGGGCTTCACGCCCCGCATCGTCATGACCAGCAGCAGCAACGAGACCTTGAAGCAGGCCGTGATGGCCGGCATGGGCATCGCCCTGATCTCCCGCCACACCATCAGCCTGGAGCTGGGGCTGGGCATGCTGAGGGTGATGAATGTGGAGGGGCTGCCGCTGATGCGGGCCTGGTACGTGGCCCACCGCCGCAGCCTGCCGCTGCTGCCGGTGCATGCGCGGCTGCAGGACTTCCTGCTGCGCCGCGGCCAGGAGATCATCGACGAGCTGGATGCCAGGCACCAGCAGATGGGGGCGGCGCGGGCGGCGGGGTGATCCGCGCGTAAGCCCCCTCTCCCCCGCGGGGAGAGGGGGCAGAGTTGCGCCTCCTCACATATCGTGGTTTTGCCTGCACCGGGCAGGCTGGAGAGGGCCACCCCCTCTCCCCAGCCCTCTCCCCGTGGGGGAGAGGGGGCGGGAGTTGTGCCTTCTTACATATCGTCGAGCTGTTCCTTGCTCAGCCAGAAGACCTCGCCGAAGCTTTCGGCGGTCTGGAGCCAGAGGAAGTCCGTGTCCGGGAACTCCTCCTCCAGGATTTCGCGGCCGGTGCCCATCTCCACCAGCAGGCCGCCATCGGCGGTGAGGTGCTTGGGCGCTTCCTTCAGGATGCGGCGCACGATGTCCAGCCCGTCCGGCCCGCCGGCCAGCGCCATCTCCGGCTCCGCCCGGTATTCCGGCGGCAGGGCGGCCATGGCGTCGGCGTCCACATAGGGCGGATTGGTGATGATGAGGTCGTATTTGCGGCCCTTCAGCGGCTTGAACAGATCGCCGTGGATCAGGTTGACCCGCCCCTCCATCCCGTGGTCGGCGACATTGATCTTCGCCACCTCCAGCGCGTCCTTGGAGAGGTCGACCGCATCCACCACAGCGTCCGGGAAGACCAGCGCCGCCAGGATGGCGAGGCAGCCGGAGCCGGTGCAGAGGTCCAGCACCTTCTCCACCTCGCCGGGGTCCTCCACGATGGTGAACTCCTCCCCGCCGACGATGTCGGAGAAGAGCAGCTCCCCGATATAGCTGCGGGGCACGATCGCCCGCTCATCGACATAGAAGGGCACGCCCTGGATATAGGTGCGCTGGGTGAGGTAGGCGGCCGGCTTGCGGGTGGCGACCCGCGCCTCAATGATGTCCGCCAGCGCCTGCCGCTCCACCGCCGTCAGCCGGGCATCCAGATAGGGGTCGAGCTGGTCCACCGGCAGCTTCAGCGTTTCCAGCACCAGGAACACCGCCTCGTCGAAGGGGGTCGTGGCGCCGTGGCCGTGGAACAGGTCGGCGCTGCGGAAGCGGCTCACCCCGTGGCGGATGAAGTCGCGGACGGTGCGCAGCTCGGCCGCGGCGGCGGCGGCATCGACGGTGATGGTCTTGGTCACGGCGGGGCGGTTCCGGTGTGGAGGAATGGGCAGGGCCTGATTATCAGGCCGGCGGCTTCCTCAGCAAGGGCGAGGCCCGCCCCTCCCCAAATCGTCATTTCCGCGGGCCGGGAAGGCCGGCGGGAGCCACGGCCCCGGGCGGAGCGGTTCCCCGCCCTGGGGCCGTGGTGAACGGGAAGCTGGACTGCCCAGCCCTCAGGATGCGGTGCGCGCGGAGGTCTGCTCCCGCCCCGCCTTCCGGAACAGCCAAGCCGACAGCAGCCACAGCGCGACGAAGCCCGCCGTCAAGATCAGGACGAAGCCCCAGCCGGCGACCAGGGCGATCAGGCCGACCAGCGCCTGGGCGATGGCGGTCGCGACCAGCGCGCGCGCCATTCCATGGGGCCTGAAACGTGCGATGAGGGCGCCGACGATGCCGATGGCGAGCACGCCGGCATACATCAGGTTGGCGGGGTTGTCCTCGGACCCGATGATGCCGACGGCGAGGTTCATCCAGACGAGGATGAACGAAGTGGCGAGGGCGACGCCGACGCCGACCCGGTAAGCCGTGCTGGCCGACATCCTCACGGCCAGCTCGAAGGCACCCCCGGCGGCGGCCAGCATCGCGCCGAAGATGATGAAATCCTCGGCGCCCCAGTTCATTTCATCGGTGACCAGCTCCCCGATGACGGGCAGCAGGAACAGGACACAAGCGGCGCCCCAGCCCGCCCCTCTCCAACCGTTCCCGCGCCGCACGCCACCATTCCCCTCATTTTCCGTCATTGCCTTGCCTCCATGCTTGGGTGAGGCTTCCACCCTTGCCCGCGGGGCTGGTGAGCGGCATGAGAAACTTCTGAGGTTTTGCTGAGCAATGGATTCCGGCGGCTTCCGCTTCCAGCGTTTCTTCCTCGACACCCGCGAGCGCCAGCTCCTGCTGGACGACGTGCCGGTGGAGATGAACAGCCGGTATTTCGACGCCCTGGTCCTGCTGGTGCGCGAGCAGGGCAAGCTCGTCTCCAAGGACCGCTTCTTCGAAGAGGTCTGGCGGGGCGTGCCCGTCACCGACGAGGCCCTGACCCAATGCATCAAGACGCTCCGCAGGCAGCTCGGCGACAGCGCCGCCAGCCCCTGCTTCATCGAGACGGTCCCGAAGCATGGCTACCGCTTCATAGCGCCCGTCGAATGGGTCGGTCATGAAGCCGCGCCGCCCGCGCAAGCCGCGGTCCCCGCATCTTCTACGGCAATAGCCCCGCGGCCCTATTCCTGGCAGCAGTTCCTCCTGCTCGGCGGGGCCGGAATGACCGGCGCCGGGGTGTCCGGCATCATCGGCGGCCTGTTCTACGGCTTCGTGGGGGCCTCGCACCCGCTGCAGCCCGGCATGGGGGCCGTCTCGGTGCTGCTGGTCCTGACCTGCCTCACCATCCTGATGGCGCTGGTCGGGGGCGCGGGGGTCAGTTTCGGGATCGCGGCGGCGGGCTTCGCCTCCAGCCGCCTATGGCAGTGGAGCGTCGCCGGCGGTGCGGCCGGGGGCTGGTCGTGGGGGCCGTCGTGAAACTGCTGGGGCTGGACGCCTTCAACCTGCTGTTCGGCCGGTCGCCGGGCAACATCACCGGGGCGGCCGAGGGGCTGGTCCTGGGCGGTGCGGTCGGGTTGGGGTTCTGGCTGGCGAACCGCGGGGCGGGCACCCTCTCGCTCCGCAGCGGCATCGCCATGGCGGCCCTGTCGGGCGCTGCCGCCGGCATCCTCATAACACTGCTGGGAGGGCGGCTGATGGGCGGCAGCCTCGACCTGCTGGCCCGCAGCTTCCCGGAATCCCGCCTGCGGCTGGACCACATCGGCGGCCTGTTCGGCGAGAGCGGTTTCGGGCCGATCAGCCAGGTCGCGACGGGCGCCTTGGAAGGCGTGCTGTTCGGCGCCTGCATCGTGGGCGCCATGATCGTCGCGCGGCGGGGCCTGGGCGGAAACGGGTAGCGGGCCGGCCGCCCGCTTCCCCGACGGGCTTCGGGCCGGGCTAGCCGTTCATGGCCGCCTTCAGGAAATCCCGGATCTTCTCCGGGCTCTTGCTGCCGGGGCGGCTCTCCACGCCGGAGGAGACGTCGACGGAGGCGGCCCCGGTCAGGCGCACGCCCTCGGCCACATTGTCCGGGTTCAGGCCGCCGGACAGCATCCAGGGCTTGGCCCAGCTCCGCCCGGCCAGCAGGGTCCAGTCGAAGGACAGGCCGTTGCCGCCGGGCAGGGCCGCCACGTTCTTCGGCGGCTTGGCGTCGAACAGCAGCCGGTCGGCGCTGTCCAGATAGGCGGCGGCCCGGTCCAGGTCGGCCGCCTCGCCCACCTTCACCGCCTTCATCACCTCGATATTGTAGCGCTTGCGGATTTCCGCCACGCGGGCCGGCGTCTCCTCCCCGTGGAGCTGGATCATGTCCAGCGGCACGGTGGTGACGATCTGGTCCAGATACCGGTCGTCGGGGTCCACGAACAGCCCCACCACCCGCACGCCGGTCGGCGCCAGACGGGCAAGCTGGGCCGCCAGCGGGCCCGGCACATGGCGCGGCGAGCGCTCATAGAACACCAGCCCCACATAGCGCGCCCCGCCCTCCACCGCCGCCTGCATGGCGTCGGGATGGTTGATGCCGCAGATTTTGACCTGGGTGGCCATGATGTCCTCTCAAATCCGGCGTTTGCTGTGACAGCGAGACCCGCACCCTCGCCCTGGCCGCCTTCGGCAACGACAGGCTCAGGGTACTCAGACTCGCCCCCTCGCCCTTCGACAAGCTCAGGGTGAGGGTGCCCCCTGAGTTCTGTATTCTTAATGGGCCGGGTAGGCCGGCTGATCAGCAATTCCTCACCCTGAGCCTGTCGTTGCCGAAGGCAGACGCCGAAGGCGGCTAGGGCGAGGACATGCGGGTCGCCTCGTCTCACCCCAGCTCCGCCGCGATCCGGCGGGCGGCTTCGGCGGGGTCGGGGGCGGCGGTGATGGGGCGGCCGATGACCAGATGGTCGGCGCCGGCCTCCACCGCCTCGCGCGGGGTCATGATGCGCTTCTGGTCATTGGCGGCGGCCCAGGCCGGGCGGATGCCGGGAACCATCAGGACCAGCTCCCGGCCCAGCCGCGCCCGCACCGGCGCGATCTCCGCGGGGGAGCAGACGATGCCGTCCGCGCCGGCCGCCCGCGCCGTTTCCGCCAGCCGCAGCACCTGGTCGGCCACCGGGCCGCGCTGGCCCACCGCCTCCAGGTCCTGTTCGTTCAGGCTGGTCAGCACGGTGACGGCCAGGATTTTCATGCGCGGCACGCCCAGCCGGTCCGCCGCCTCCCCCGCCGCGTCGGCGGCGGCGCGCAGCATGGCGGGGCCGCCGCCGGCATGCACGGTCAGGAATTTCGGGGCCAGCGGGGCCACGGAGCGCACGGCCCCCGCCACCGTGTTCGGGATGTCATGCAGCTTCACATCCAGGAACAGCGGCAGCTCCAGCCCGTCCATGGCGGCTCGGATGCCGGCCGGTCCCTGGGCCATGAAGAACTCCAGCCCCAGCTTCACCCCGCCCGCGAGCCCTGCGACCTGCGCCGCCATGGCGCGGGCGCCGGCCACATCCGCCATGTCCAGCGCCACGAAGATGCGGTCGGTGGGTCGGGGCGGGATGGTCATGGCGCTGCCTCAGCTCTGTCTCGATTGCCGCGGCCCAGCGCCGCGCGCCCTTGACGGCGGCGGGGCCGGACAACCATGTAGCGTCAATCACGCCCGAGGCGAAGCCCGCTGTTGCCCCTGCCTGCCATGCGCAGGCCGGAGGGGCCGACATGCGGGCCCTTTGCCTGTTCCACTGATGCTTGACAGCATCGGGCCGTTCCCGTCCCGTACCGCCACACCGCAGGGCGCCGCGGATCGGGCGCGCGGCCCCGCCTTTGCCTGGAGTACGATCATGGACCTGACGATGTGGATGATGGTCGGCGCCATCCTGGTGCTGCTGATCCTGTCCGCCTTCTTCTCCGGTTCGGAAACGGCGTTGACGGCGGCCAGCAAGGCGCGGCTGCATTCCATGGCCAAGGAAGGCGACAAGCGTGCGGCCATGGTCAATGAGCTGCGGGAGCAGAAGGACCGGCTGATCGGCGCCATCCTGCTGGGCAACAACCTGGTCAACATCCTGTCCTCCGCCCTTGCCACCTCCCTGCTGATCACCCTGGTGGGGGAAGCGGGGGTCGCGGTGGCGACGCTGGCCATGACCCTGCTGATCCTGATCTTCAGCGAGGTGCTGCCCAAGACCTATGCGCTGCACTATGCCGACCGGGCCGCGCTGGCGGTGGCGCCGGTGGTGCGGATGGTGGTGATCGTGCTGTCGCCCATCACCATGGCCATTACCGCCATCGTCCGCGGCGTTCTGCGGCTGATCGGGGCGGATGTCCGCAATGTCACCGTGGGCGACCATGCCGATGAGCTGCGCGGCGTCATCGAGCTGCACCAGGGTCCGGAGGAGGAGGTGCGGCACGAGCGGGCCATGCTGCGCTCCATCCTCGACCTCGCCGACGTGGAGGTGCTGGAGATCATGACCCACCGCCGCAACGTGATCGCCATCAACGTGAACCAGCCGGCGGAGCAGATCGTGGACGAGGTGCTAGCCTGCCCCTTCACCCGCGTGCCGCTGTACGAGGACAATCCCGACAACATCGTCGGGCTGCTGCATGTGAAGGCGCTGCTGCGGGAGGTGCGCGCGCGCGGGGGCGACCCGTCGGGCATCGACGTCAAGGCGCTGGCGGCCAAGCCCTGGTTCATCCCCGACACCACCACCCTGTTCGACCAGCTTCAGCAGTTCCGCAAGCGGCGGGAGCATTTCGCCCTGGTGGTGGACGAGTACGGCACCATCATGGGCATCGTCACGCTGGAGGATATCCTGGAGGAGATCGTGGGCGAAATCAGCGACGAGCTGGACGTCCACGTCGCCGGTGTCCGCCCGCAGCCGAACGGCACCTACATCATCGACGGCTGGGTCACGCTGCGCGACCTGAACCGCGAGTATGAATGGAACCTGCCGGACGAGCAGGCCAGCACCATCGCCGGGCTGGTGCTGTACGAGGCGCGGCGGATTCCGGAGGTGGGGCAGAGTTTCAGCTTCTACGGCTTCCGTTTCGAGATCCTGCGCCGCCAGCGCAACCAGATCACGGCCCTGCGCGTCACCCCGCCGGAGCATCTGCGCATCAGCCTGCCCAGCGTCGCGGCTCCCGGAACCCGCGCCGCGGCCATGACCGGCGCTGCCGTCCAGCTCCCCGCGGGCGAACGGGCCGAGGGTCCAAAGCCGGCGGCGTGACCTGATCCAAAGCGGCTCCGGGCAGGCGAAAAGCTTCAGGCAGGCGGCGGAGCGCGAAGCGGGTCCGCCGGTTCCTCCTCCAAGCAGTCTTCCGTGCCCATTGGATAAGCGTCGATGATGCGCTGCCACTCCCCGGTCGCCCGGAGTTGCGCCAGCCCTTTATTGAAGGCGTCCACCAGTGCCTTCGCATTCGGCCTGTCCATGGGAACGGCCAGGTGCAGGGGCGTATGGCCCACCGGCTGGCCGGCGTAGCTCAGCCCTTCCCTTCCGCCCGGCGTACAGGCCAACGCATGGCGGACAAGGAACTCGTTCCCGATGAAGACATCAAGGCGGCCGTGCAGCATCATGCGCAGGCAGCTCTCCACATCCGGAGACAGGATTTCCTCCACATCCCCGCTTTGGACCAGCGCCGACACCGCCCGGTTCAGGGCGAAGCCCAGCGGATTGCAGAGCCGCAGGCCGCGGACGCTCTCCGGGCTTTTGTATTCACGGCCGGACTGCACGGTGAAGACGGCCACTGTCTTCACCTCGATCAGAGGATCGGAGAAGATGAAACGCTTCAGCCGGGCGTCCGTGACCTGATACGGAAACGTCGCGTCATACCGCCCGGCTGCGGTGCCTTCCAGGCCCCGCAGCCACGGCTCGAACACGACCGGTCGGGTGTTCAGCCCGGCCGCGGCAAAGCTGGCCCGCACGATCCTGGACAGCATGCCGCCGTCCGGTAGACCAGAACCGACAAGAGGCGCGTAGCTGGGACCGCTCACCAGACGGATAGAGGACACCTCTTCCGCAAACGCTGAAGGTCCCGCCAGTGCGAACACCGTCATCAGCAGGATGGCCGCGCGGCAGGGAGACAACCGGACCATCGAGCCTCTTCGTTCGGGGTAAGTCTGTTCCTGATATATCTATCTATAATGATTTCCGCGGCGCTTCCAACAACTCGCATATCGGCGTATTCGCATCGCGCGGGACGGAGGGCGTCGCCGGCAGCCCTCAAGGGCGAGGCCCGGAAAAGCGCGAACGTTCGTATTGGCTTGACCTTGCTTTCCCGCCACCCGGATACTGCACCGCAACGGAGATCCGGAGTTCGGTCATGCCACTGTCGCCGCCTGTGGAGCGCCAGCACATCCATACCCGCAAGGTCACCTGCACCGGCTACCGCCGGGCGGACGGGCTTTGGGATATCGAGGGACACATCACCGACGAGAAGACCTATCCGTTCGAGAATCCCTACCGCGGCCGGCTGGAGCCGGGGGACTTCATCCACCAGATGTGGGTGCGGTTGACGGTGGACGACACGCTGACCGTCCAGGCGGTGGAGGCGGTGACGGACCACTCGCCCTTCCCCGTCTGCCCGGCCATCACGCCAAACTTCCAGCGCCTGATCGGGCTGCGCATCGCCGCCGGCTGGACCGCGGCGGTGAAGGAGCGGCTGAGCGGCATCCAGGGCTGCACCCATCTGGTGGAATTGCTGGGCCCGGTAGCCACCACCGCCTTCCAGACCATCATGCCGCTTCTGAACAAGGAGCAGGAGGAACGGCGGAAGGCCGCGGAAGCAGCCGGTGCGCCGAAACAGGCGCCGAAGCGACCGCCCCTGCTGAACACCTGCCACGCCTTCCGTAGCGACGGCCCCGTCGTCAAGGCGGCCTGGCCGGACTTCTATACCGGCCCCGACAAGGAAGCGGCGGGAACAGAGTCCCGGCGGGACTGACGCCCGCCGGTCATGGACCCATCAGGCCGGCGTCGCCGACGAGTTGCCGGCGGCCGGGGCCTTGGCGCGGCCACGCCGCGGCTGCATCTGCTTCTGCGTGTCGGCGAAAACCTCATCCAGGTTCAGCAGCCGCCCGTTGCCATGGCCGGCCCTCAGATGCCCCTCCTCCGTCGCCGCATGCCGGAAGTAGGAAAGCAGGAACACACGGATGGCGCCGGTCAGCGACGCCTCCGGTTCCTTGCGGTCCGCGATCCTGCTGCACACGTCGTGGGCGGTCAGCCGTTCCCGCTCGCACACATCGATGAGCGCGTCCCACATCTGCGGTTCCATCCGCAGGCTGGTGCGCTTGCCCAGCACGGTGACGTTCCGGATCACCAGGTTGGATTCCCCGGGGGCGGCATTTGCGGACAGGCGTTTGGATCGCGGCGGCAACATGGCCTCCCTCGGTCAAGCGCGGCCGCCATTGCGATGACAGGGACGGTCGCGAACTGGTCTCTGCATAATTATTAATGCTAAGACATATGACCGCTTCAACCCCCTTATCGCTGGCGTTGTCAAGAATCCTCCGGTCACAACCGGGTTCGCCCGAAAACCCTATTCCTGTGCGGTCCGGGCCGACTGTTCGGCGGGAGTCAGGGTGCGGAGCTGGAGGGCGTGGACCCGCTCCCGAAGCTCATCGGCCAACAGGTCGTAGACCAGCCGCTGGCGCGCCACCCGCGTCATCCCGTCGAACCGGTCGGAGACGACGGTGACGTTGAAATGGGTCTCCCCCGCCGGATCGGCCCCTGCATGGCCGGCATGCAGGTGCGAGACATCCTTGATGGTCAGCGCCTGCGGCGCTAGAGCCTGGACGAGTTTGGTTTCCATGCGGGTCCGGTAATCCATCGCGCCTGTTCCAGTCTGGGTCGGAAGGGCCGACAGCTTGGCCCGCCGCCGGGCGCCATTCAACCGGCTCATGCCCGCCATTCCCGTCGCACGGACCAGTAACAATCATGCCAGACACCCATTCCAGCCCGGCCCCCGCCGCGCAGGCAGCACCCACCGCCCCGCCGCCCCGGTCCAGCAGGCCCGTCCGGCCGGTAACCGCGGCGGTGCTGCTGGCGCTGGTGATCCTGCTCTGGGGCGTGAACTGGCCGGTGATGAAGGTGGGCGTGCAGTTGATCCCGCCCCTCACCTTCTCCTGCCTGCGGCTGTTCCTGGGGGCCATCACCCTGTTCGGGGTGGCGGCGATGGCGGGTCAGTTGCGCCTGCCCTCGCGCCACGACCTGCCCATCGTCATCTCGGTGGGGCTGCTGCAGATGGCGGGGTTCCTGCTCTGCATCGGCATTGCCCTGCAGTACGTGCCGGCCGGACGCTCCGCCATCCTGGCCTACACCACCCCGCTCTGGGTGGTGCCGCTGGCGCTGGTCTTCCTGGGGGAGCGGCTGAACAGGCTGAAGGTCCTGGGCCTGGCGCTGGGGCTGGGCGGGGTCGCCGTGCTGTTCAACCCGGCCGCCTTCGACTGGACCGACGATGCGGTGCTGCTGGGCAACGGGCTGCTGATGCTGGGGGCGCTGCTGTGGGCCGTCAACATCGTGCAGGTCCGCGGCCACCGATGGGAGGGCACGCCGCTGTCGCTGGGGCCGTGGCAGATGCTGGTGGGGGCGACCGCCCTGCTGCCGGCGGCGGTCTGGGCGGATTGGGGGAAGCCCATCGTCTGGGGCACGGACCTGGCGCTGGTGGTGGCCTATAACGGCCCTATCGCCACCGCCTTCTGCTTCTGGGCCCTGGTTTCGGTGAACCGTGCGCTGCCGGCCATCACCACCTCGCTGGGCACGCTGGGCACGCCCGTGGTGGGGCTTCTGGCCTCCGCCTGGCTGCTGGGGGAGAGGGTGACCGCGACCAACCTGGGCGGGCTGGGGCTGATCGCCGCGGGGCTGGTCATGGTGCTGCTGGCGGAGCGGCGGAAAGGCTGACCGCACGGGGACTTGGGGCCGTTGAACCCGCGCCCGGCGCGCCCCGCTCATGCACCCCGCCCGGGTGCCTTGCCAGCACTGCGCGCCGCACCCATACTTCGCCCATGCAGAAGAACCGTCCGAACCTGTCCTTCGATTTCCGGGAAGCGGGCCGCGCCAATGTGCGGTCCTGCGACCATCCCGGCTGCGTGGAGCTTGGGGAACACCGGGCGCCGAAGGGCCGCGACCGGCTGAACGACTATTTCTGGTTCTGCCTGGACCATGTCCGGGCCTACAACAAGGCCTGGGACTTCTACGCCGGAATGTCGGAGCAGGAGATCGAGGCGCATGTCCGCCGGGACACCACATGGCAGCGTCCGACCTGGCCGATGGGCAGTTGGAAAGCCCGCGAGGAAGCCATGCGCGAGGGCGTGTTCGCTGAGGATTTCGCCTTCGGAGCCGGCTGGACCGGCGCGGATTCCAGCGAGGCCAAGCGGGAGCAGCGCCGCCGGCGCGCCCGCACCCCGGAGGAGGAGGCGCTGGCCGAGCTGGACCTGGAACCGCCGGCCGACATGGCCAAGGTGAAGGCCCGCTACCGCGAGCTTGCCAAGCTGCACCATCCGGACGCCAATGGCGGGGACAAGGCGGCCGAGGAAAAGTTGAAGCGGATCAACCAGGCCTATAACACTCTGAAGGCCAGCTTCGCCGCCGGCGCCCGGCAGGACCAATGATCGACGCCCGCACCAATCCACAGAACGAGAAGATGGCATCCCAAATGGCACCTACCCAAGCCGCGACCGCACACGCCCAGACGCTGGCGCACACGAACCTGCCGGACATCCGGGTTTCCGTGCGCGAGCTGTTCGGCATCGACAGCGACATGATGGTGCCCGCTTTCTCCCAGCCGACCGAGCATGTGCCGGAAATCGACCCGGCCTACCGCTTCGACCGGGAAACCACCCTGGCCATCCTGGCGGGCTTCGCCTACAACCGCCGCGTCATGGTCCAGGGCTATCACGGCACCGGCAAATCCACCCATATCGAGCAGGTGGCGGCCCGCCTGAACTGGCCCTGCATCCGCGTCAACCTGGACAGCCACATCAGCCGCATCGACCTGATCGGCAAGGACGCCATCGTGCTGCGCGAGGGCAAGCAGGTGACGGAGTACCGGGAGGGCATCCTTCCCTGGGCGCTGCAGAACCCCTGCGCCATCGTCTTCGACGAGTATGATGCCGGCCGCCCGGACGTGATGTTCGTGATCCAGCGCGTGCTGGAGGTGGAAGGCAAGCTGACCCTGCTGGACCAGAACAAGGTGATCCGCCCCCACCCCGCCTTCCGCCTGTTCGCCACGGCCAACACGGTGGGGCTGGGCGACACGACGGGCCTGTATCACGGCACCCAGCAGATCAACCAGGGCCAGATGGACCGCTGGTCCATCGTCACCACGCTGAACTACCTGCCGCACGACCAGGAGACGGAGATCGTCCTGGCCAAGGTGCCGGGCTATGACAGCGACGAGGGGCGGAAGAAGATCAGCGCCATGGTGCGGCTGGCCGACCTGACCCGGGCCGGCTTCATGGCCGGCGACATCTCCACCGTCATGAGCCCGCGCACGGTCATCACCTGGGCACAGAACACGGAGATGTTCGGCGGAGACATCGGCTTCGCCTTCCGCCTGACCTTCCTGAACAAGTGCGACGAGATGGAGCGGCCCACCGTGGCCGAATATTATCAGCGCTGCTTCGGCAAGGAGCTGCCGCAGTCGGGCGTACAGGCCGATCTGGTCTGAAGGCCGGTCTGGTCTGAAGAGTGAGCGCCGGGGCGCACCACTCCCCGTGAGGAAAAGGCCGCTGGATGAACCCAGCGGCCTTTTTCATGTCCGTGCGCCTGTCGGATGGCGGCGTGAGCGCCGTCACACCGCATGCGCTTGCATCATGACGCCTCCCCCGCTCGCTGCATTGCTCCTGTGACCGGCCGCACAGTTCGGCCCGAGATGCGGGCCTATACAAATCCCATCACGGACGGCGGGGCCTGACAGCAAGTCACCTCCCCGATCCAGTGGAATATGGACTGGCATGAATACCAGTCCACGGAGCAGGCCGGACTATGGATCAGCGCCGACCCTCCGCTGGGAACCTTATCAGGAGATGCATCATGCGTCGTTTTGCTTTCGCTCTGCTTGCTGGTGCTGCGCTGACGGTGGTTGCCACCGCGCCGGCCATGGCCCGCAGCCCGTTCGACGGCCCGTATGTCGGCGCCTTCGCCGGTTACAGCGATGGCGACGTTGAGACCACGGTTGGCGCCATCGCCGACGATGTCGGTGTCGATGGCTTCACCTTCGGCGGCTATGCCGGTTACGGCAAGACCTTCGACCGCTTCTATGTCGGCGGCGAGGGCGAGGTCGCCTACTCCGACCTGGATGGTGACCGTACTGTCGGCGGGCTGGCCACCAGCTTCGAGACCGACTGGACCTACGGGCTGTCCGCCCGCGCCGGTTATCTGGTGACCCCGACCGTCCTGGCCTATGGCCGCGTCGGCTACCAGTGGACCGAGTTCGAGGGCACGGCTGCGGCCGGAACCACCGCGGTCAGCTTCGACCGCACCTTTGACGGCTGGCGCTTCGGCGGCGGCGTCGAGGTGGCGATCACCGACAATCTGCTGAGCCGCGTCGAGTACACCTACACCGACTATGACGAGTACGACGTGACCGTCGGCACCTCCGTCGGCGGGCTGGAGCCCAACGCCCACACCGTCAATGTCGGTCTCGCCTATCGGTTCTGACCGTTCCGGCCGCGGCCCTGCGCCTGCCCCTCCCCTGGGGTCGTGACCGATCTACCGCCCCTCCGGCCTGCCCGCCGGAGGGGCGGACTTTCTTGGAGGCCCGCCATGCGCACCCGGATCGGATTTACCGCCCTGCTTCTCGCCGCCCTGCTGCAGACGCCCGCCGCCGCAGCCCCGGTCGAGGCAGGTCCGCCCGGCGGGCAGTATCTGATGATCCTGGCCAGGGACGGCGCTTTCGCCGGGCAACTCTGGTCGCTGGCCGGGCGCAGCCTCGCCATCGACCCGGCGGCTCCCGGAACCGGGCGGCTGCTGACCCGGCTCACCGACGCCCATGGCTGGAGCGATGCCGACCGCGCCCACTGGCAGAGGCTTTCCCTGGAGGAGGCGGTGCAGGCCGTCTGCGCCGACGACATTCCCGCCCTGGCCACCATGTCCGGCCCGGACGATATCCGGCTGGCGGTCCTGCCGGAAAGCTGCCGCCTGCGCATGATCGACCTCGGCGACGGCGTCAGCCGCGCCTTCGCGGAGCAAGCCGCCGGGCTCGCATCCGCCAGCATCCCGGACGGCCGGCTGGCAGCCGTTCCGCTGGGAGCCGACACCATTCTCGACATGTCCGACGTGCAGGTCGCCGACCGCGCCGAGTAACGCCGGCATGGCCCGCCCTGCAGCGGGCATCGCCGGCCTCTTCCGTCCAGCCGCGTTTCGCGCCATATGGGGCCGCATGACCAGCCCCGCCCCCACCGCCCCCGGTTTCGCGCTCTATGTCCACTGGCCCTTCTGCAAGGCCAAGTGCCCGTATTGCGACTTCAACTCCCATGTCCGCGCGCGGGTGGAACACGCCCGCTGGCGCGCCGCTTTGCTGCGGGAGCTGGACCATTTCGCCGATTTGACCCCCGGCCGCACCCTGACCTCCGTCTTCTTCGGCGGCGGCACGCCCTCTTTGATGGAGGCGGAGACGGTGGAGGCCGTGCTGAAGCGCGCCGATGAGCGCTGGGGCCTGCCCGCCGGAACGGAGGTGACGCTGGAGGCCAACCCCACCAGTGTGGAAGCCGGCAAATTCCGCGCCTTCCGCGCCGCCGGCGTCAATCGCGTCAGTCTTGGCATCCAGGCGCTGAACGCCGCCGACCTGAAGTTCCTCGGCCGGGAGCATTCGGCGGAGGAGGCGCTGGGGGCCATCCGTCTGGCGCGGGAGCTGTTCCCCCGCTTCAGCTTCGACCTGATTTATGCCCGCCCTGGCCAGACCGTTTCCGGCTGGCAGGCGGAGCTGACGCGCGCGCTGGAAGAGGCGGTGGGCCACCTCTCCCTCTACCAGCTCACCATCGAGGAGGGGACGAAGTTCCACACCCTCTACAGCCGGGGCGAGCTGGTGATGCCGGAGGAGGAGCTGCAGGGCGAGCTGTACGATGCCACGCAGGAGCTTCTCACCGCCGCCGGCCTGCCGGCCTATGAAATCTCCAACCACGCCCGTCCGGGCGAGGAGAGCCGGCACAACCTCACCTACTGGCGCTATGGCGACTATGTCGGCATCGGGCCGGGCGCGCATGGCCGCCTGACGCTGCCGGACGCCGGCAAGGTCGGCACCAACACCCACCGCGCCCCCGAGATCTGGCTGGAACGGGTGGAAGCCGGCGGCACCGGCGCCAAGCCCTTCGAGCCCATCGCCCATGAGGACCGGCTGACCGAGCTGCTGATGATGGGGCTTCGTCTAGCCGAGGGCGTGCCGCTGGCGCGGGTGGAGGAGGAGGCGGGCCGGCACTGGCGCGAGGTGCTGAAGCTGGACCGCATCGACCGCCTGTCCCGCCATGGCCTGCTGGAGCTGTCGCCCGAGCGCCTGCGCGCCAGCCATGAGGGACGGACCCGCCTGAACGGCGTGCTGGCGGAGCTGGTGTAGGTGACTTCCGCCCCGGCCTCCATCACAGTGGGGGCTGGAATCCTCTCGGAACAGGCGGAACATGCCGAGCTATGCGGCGCTGCTGCGCGGGGTGAATGTCGGCAAGGCGAAGCGCATCGCCATGGCCGATCTGCGCAGGCTGGTGGAGGAGCTGGGTTACGGCCGCGTCCGCACCCTTCTGAACAGCGGCAATGTGGTGCTCGACGCCGATGGGGAGGAGCCGGCGCGGATCGCGGCCCGGATCGAGGCCGCGCTTGCCGCCGCGGCCGGCATTAAGGCGCGAGTCTTCGTGTTTCCCGCGGATGAGCTTGCGGCCGCCATCGCGCAGAACCCCTTTGCCGATATCGACGTCGACCCCGCCCGCCTGCTGATCGCTTTCGTCGGGGATGCCGGCGGGCTGGAGCGGCTGCGCGTGCTCGAAGCGACCGACTGGACGCCGGAGCGGATCGCGGTGACCGGACAGGCCGCCTATCTGCTCTGCCCGGACGGCATATCGGCGGGCAGGCTGGCGGAGGTGGCCTTCAAGGCGCTGGGGGACGCCGGTACCACGCGCAATCTCGCCACCGCGATGAAGCTGCTGGACCTCGCCGGGAGGTGATGGTCCCGCGCGTTGGAATAGAACCCCCGCCTTGCCCAGATTCGGGTTGGAAAGCGGCGCGCCCCCGTCTAAATTGGCCGCGGCGCGCCCGTAGCTCATCAGGATAGAGCGCGAGTTTCCTAAACTTGAGGCAGCAGGTTCGAGTCCTGCCGGGCGCACCACCCCAACCTCATCCTCGGTCCCGCTGTTCATCCGGCACGCAACGCTGCCGCGTATGGTGCTGTTCTGCCTGCATCCCCGAACGAAGGTGCGGAAAGGACCCGGCGGAATGAATGAGAATGGTGCGGGCGCGCAGGGCATGGATGTGGCGGAACCGGCCTGGTTCGACGCGACGCTCCACTACGCCGCCATGCTGATCGAACTGGCCGGGGTGGCTGTGATCGCGTTCGGCATCCTGGCGGCGGTGGCGATCTTCGCCATGGCGCTGTCGAGAGGGGTCGGCTGGGCCAAGGCGTACCACCGGCTGCGCACCAGCTTGGCGCGCGGCATCCTGCTCGGGCTGGAATTCCTGGTGGCCGCCGACATCATCGGCACAGTGGCAGTGGAACCCACCCTGGACAATCTCTATGCGCTGGGCCTGATCGTCATCATCCGCACCTTCCTCAGCTTCTCCCTGGAAGTGGAGATCGAGGGGCGCTGGCCCTGGCAGAAGCCCACCGATCCGGCCGACAGCATCTCCCGCCACGGCTGACGCCCGTTCGGCGCGCCACCTCCTCCGAACGTGCCGCTCCCCTCCCCGGACGGAACAAAGCGGCTCCGGCTGCGTTCCCCGTGCAATCAGCCGGAAGCGCCGCAATCCAGGGAGGGTCTGTCATGGCCTATGTCGTCACCCGTGTGCCCCGAATTTCCAAGCACTGGGGCATCCATGACCGCCAGACCAATCTCTGGTGCCCTGTTCCCGCCGGCGAGGATGCGGCCATAAAAGTCTGCGAGCGCCTGAACAACGGCGCCAAGGCGCCGCCGCTGCCCTGGATCGAAATTCCGGCCGAGAAGCACGGCGCCACCGACAGCCGCAGCTACCGCGGAGCCGGCTGACGCCGTCCGGCACTCCCGAAACCGCACCGACCGACGGTCGCAGGTTGGTTCCCGCCTTGTAGGGCATGGGCGCCATGCGGCCGTCTCAGCTTGACCAATCTCATCCGATACAGGATGTATTGCTTTCCCGCACATATCTGCTGTGGGCCCGCCAATACCAGGCCGTATCGGGAGATTTCCCATGATCGCGCATGTTCTCAGGCGCCTCGGCGCCCTCGTTTCCGGCCCGCCGCGGGCCGATTTCAGCGGAATTCCGCCAAACCTGCTCCGTGATGTGGGGCTGGACGGGTCGCATATCCGGATGATCGCTGTCTCTCCGCGGGAGCAGGATACCGCCCCGTCCAAGCGTCCTTTTTCGTTCCGGACCCATCCGGCATCGGAACTGGTTGAGTTGAGGGACAGATCGGCTGTTGCATCCGTTTCGGATTTCCGGCACAACATTGCCGGTTCGCTGGCGGCCTGACTGCCGCCGGTGGATGCCGGGTTCGACGTGCCCGGCGGTGAGAGCGGTGTACGAAGCTGGCGGAACGATCCGGTTCCGGCGGTGTCAGAAGAGAAATCCCCTCTGAACGAGAAGGAGATCGAGACATGACCATGACCCTGATGAGCTACGGGACCGGCGTCCTGCTGTGCGCCAACTCTCCCTTTGCCGCGGGCGTCGTGGAAGGCGCGCCCAAGGCGCGACGTCTCGTCAAATATCGTTTGAAAGAGGGAAGACATGAGCATCTTCGTATCGCTGGGCGCCGGGCCCAAATTCTTCATTGAGCTGGCCCGCTGGGCCGACGCCCCTCGGGGCCTGGACATCCGCCGTGAGAATGGGGAAGTCCTGATCTGGCTCGGCAGGCTGCACGTTATCTACACGCCGGCCCGTTGGCGGCCGGAAACCCGCGGTCCGACGATTGGAGGCCCCACGATTGGACCCACGTTCGATGGACAAGACCCGAGCAGCCGCAAGCTTGCGGCCTGAACAGCTCGATCCGCTGGTCCGGGTGCTGGAGGCGTTCCGCCTTCTGGACCCGGACCTGCCCATCCAGTACGCGCTGAGCTTTCTGACCATCGCCCAGAATGAAGGCATGTCCATCCGCGACCTGTCGGAGCGGCTGGGCATCGCGCAGAGCAGCGCCAGCCGCAATGTGGCGGCGCTGTCCAAATGGCACAGCTTCGGCAAGGAGGGCCACGATCTGGTGCAGGCGGAGGAGGACCCTCGCGAGCGCCGGCGCAAGATCGTGACCCTGACCCCGAAGGGCCGCACCCTGGCACGTCATCTGGCCGAGCTTATCGGCGGTGACGGCAGCCAGGGCGGCGGCCGCGGCGGTGATGCCGACGAAGCGCCCCTGCGCCGCGCCCGCGCCGGCTGATCCCCTTCCCGCTTCTGTTCATCCCAGCTTCCGGGGGGAGCGGATGCGCGCCGTCGATCGCGTGCGGCCGGTCCCGCCGCCGCCCTTTGCAGGCGGGGCTGCGGCGCGCGTGAGCTGGATTGCCTTCTGGCGGCCTTTTGGATACACGCCCGCCGGTCCGGCAGGGTCCGCCGGGCCGTCCGTCGAAGTTATCCGCGCAAATGATCTGGGAAGAGCTGTACGCCCTGGCACAGGTGCTGTTCATCGACCTTGTGCTAGCGACAATGCCATCGTGGTCGGAATGGCCGCCGCGGGCGTGGCGCGCAGCCAGCGCCGCACCGTCATTTTCTGGGGCATCGCGGCGGCGGCCGTGCTGCGCATCGTCTTCGCCCTGCTGACCACCCAGCTGCTGGCCATCATCGGCATCACGCTGGCGGTCGGCGTCCTGCTGCTCTGGGTCTGCTGGAAACTTTGGCGCGGACTGCGCCAGCAGGCGGAGGAGGACACCGGAGCCGAGCTGGTGGCGGAAGCCGCGGGCGAACATGCCCCGCATCCGAGGGCCGACGCGCTGCCCGATGAGGGCACCAAGCCGGTGGGAGTCGCCATCCGCCAGATCATCCTGGCCGACGTCTCCATGTCGCTGGACAATGTGCTGGCCGTGGCCGGCGCATCCCAGGACCATGAATGGGTGCTGGTGGTGGGGCTGGCCATGTCGGTGGTGCTGATGGGCGTGGCGGCTACCGTGATCGCCCGCGTGCTGGAGCGGCACCACTGGATCGCCTATATCGGCCTGGCCGTGATCGGCTGGGTGGCCGTCAACATGATCTGGACCGGCGGGTTCGAAGTATTCGATACCGTGAACAGCGCCGGCGGCTGATCGCCGCTACTGCCCTCCCCATCCCCACGGAACCAGCATCCGCCATCCCTGTTGGCGCGGGTCCGATCAGTGTCAGGAGGACAGCATGGCGGAGAAGCACGCGACCCGTAGCGGCGGCGGTGTGGACATCACCGACAATGCCAATGGCGGCCAAGCCCCCAAGGGCATGGAAGGCCAGGAACAGGACCAGAATGGCCGGGACAAGGCCGCCGGCTCCGGCGGTTCGTCCCATATGCCGCCGGCCGGCGCCGGCGCCGGCGGGGTTTCCGGCGCCAAATCCGGGACCGGCATGGGCACCGCGGGCAGCGAGGACACCCGCAATCCCGACGGCAGCGCCCAGAATCGCGGCCCCGGCACCACCATGACGGTGGGCAAGGACACCGGGCAGTAACCGGCGGACACCCGCGGGCCGGATCGAAGCCGCGATCCGGCCTATGCCCGGTCCAGCGTGAACAGCTCCTGCGCACGGGCCACGCCGCGCAGGGCGTAGCGCCCGACCGAGACCAAGTGACGCCGTTCCGGCTCCGGCGTCGCCGCGGCGAACTCCGAGGAAACCAGCACCTCCCGGTCCGCCGACCGGCACATGGAGGCAATGCGGCTGGCCTCGTTGACGCAGGGGCCGACCACGGTGAAGTCCAGCCGCTCCTCGCTGCCGATATTGCCGTAGAACACGTCCCCGATATGCAGACCCAGATAGACCGTGGTGACCGGGCGCCCCTCGGCCGCGCGCCGCGCATTCAGCGCCCGCAGCCGCTCGCGCAACGCCCCTTCGGCGGTCAGCGCGCAGCGGCAGGCGGTGGCCGGGTCCGCCGCCTTGAAGATCGCCAGCACACCGTCGCCCATCAGCTTCAGCACGTCGCCCCCGGCATCGTGCACGGCGGAGATCACGGCATCCGCATAGTCGTTCAGCAGCGGGATCAACTCGTCCGGCGGGGCTGCGTCGGCGATGGTGGTGAAGCCGCGCAGGTCGGAATACCAGATCACCGCCCCGATCTTCTCCGTCTCCCCGCGGGAGATGCGGCCGCCCAGCACCATGCGGCCGGGGTCGCGGCCCAGATAGACCTCCACCAGCGTCTCCGCCACCCGCGCCAGCGAGGCGCTCTTCACCCCGAGCGCCAGCAACGGCGCCAACCGCCGCAGGGCGGCCATGCCCGCCTCGGTGAAGCCTTCGGGGCTGCGCGTGGACCATGAGGAATAGACGCAATCCATCTCCCCGATGATGCGCCCGCCGGTCAGCCGGTGGATCATGGCCGCGTAGTCGGTATGCCCGTCGGCCCGCATCTGCTCCAGCACCGGGAACCCCAACGGCTCGTTCCCGCGCAGGGAAAAGCGCAGCTCGTCCAACCCATCGGCCAGCATGTGGAAGAAAGGACTCTGCCGCCACGCCTCCGCCCCCTTGCCTTCCTGGCTGCGGCCATAGGCGAAGACCGTTCCGTCCTCCCCGCCATCATCGTGCCAGATGAAACTCCGGCCCTCATGAACGGGGTGCAGCGTGTCGATCATCACCAAGGCGCGGGCCAGCGGCAGTCCGGCCTCGCAGCACCGTGCCGCCAGTCCGGTCAGCAGCTCGGTCTCCGACGCCCCGGACAGTCCGCTCTGGACCAGCCAGGCGGAAATCCGCTCGATATCGCCGTCAAGCATGGTGCCGCCTCTCCCAATCCCATTCCCAGTATGCCCGATTCCGCGCGCCCTGTCGGTGACGCTCATTACAGACGGCGGGTGGGCGGATGCGCTTGGCGTACCGGACTTCAGCGCGATTTGTGCGACAGCGGCGACACTCCGTCCAGGATCGGACTATTGTTCCCGCCACTGCCCGGCGCACATGACGACGATCCGATGGCGCCGAGGCGTCGCGCTTTCCCGACCAGGAGGTTCCCCATGACCGCACGCAGCCTCAAGGCCGTCCACCCGGCCCACCGGGACGATATCCGCGACCTGCAGACGCGCCGTCCGCTGCCCGGTCCGGCCGTGCCGCAGATCGATCCGTTCCTGTTCCTGAACCATCACGGCCCCCAGACCTACCCTCCCGGCAACCAGGGCCTTCCCTTCGGCCCCCACCCGCACCGCGGGTTCGAGACGCTGACCTTCATCCTGGAGGGGGAGCTGGCGCACCGGGACAGCGCCGGTCATGAGAGCATCATCGGTCCTGGCGGCATCCAATGGATGACGGCCGGTTCCGGCCTGATCCATTCCGAACTGTCGCCCGACCGCTTCAAGCGCAGCGGCGGCCCGCTGGAGATCCTGCAGCTCTGGATCAACCTGCCCGGCCGGCTGAAGATGGTGCAGCCGGCCTATACCGGCGTTCAGCAGCCGGATATCCCCGTTCTCTCCCTGGCCGGGGGCCAGGCACGGATGAACCTGATCGCCGGCAGCTTCGACAGCACGGCCGGCCCGATCCAGTCCCTGACCGGCATCATGATGTCCACCGTCACGCTCGAGCCAGGAGCGGAGGCGGCGCTGGCGGCGCCGCAGGACCGCAACGTCTTCTTCTATGTGGTCCGGGGGGAGGTCGCGCTGGCGGGACGGAAGGTGCCGCAGTTCAATCTGGTGGAGATGAGCCGCGACGGCGATGAGATACGGATCGAGTCCGCCTCCGGCGCCGTGCTCCTGTTCGGCCACGGCCAACCGATCAACGAGCCCGTCGTCGCCCACGGCCCCTTCGTGATGAACAGCCGCGAGGAGATCATCGCCGCCATCCGCGACTATGAGGCCGGCAAGTTCCACGGCGTTCAGCTGGCCTGATGCCGGACAAAGCAAAAGGGCCGGGAAGTTTCCCGGCCCTTTTTGCTGTTCAATCTGGAGCGGGCGAAGGGATTCGAACCCTCGACCCCAACCTTGGCAAGGTTGTGCTCTACCCCTGAGCTACGCCCGCATCGCCAGATCGTTACCGCCGCTTCGTTCGCGTCCCGGAGGAGTGCGCCCCGGCGGTGAGCGCGGAATATATACATGCCGCGCCGAGCTGCAAGCGCTTTTTTCGCTGCTCCGCAAAAATCTTCGAGGCCCGCTCGGCCCGCCCGCCCGGACTGCCGCGGAAGGAGACGGAGCGGTCCGGGCGGGCCATGCGTTACCAGCCGGTCAGCCGACCTTTGCGGGTAGGCGTGGCGCGGTCTATATAACGGCGGAGTGAAAGGGCGCCTCTGCCAAGCCGCCGGGCCGATGCGCGGACGTCCTTAGAGAAGCCAAGGGATAAGACGAATGCAGAGCAGCTTCCCCCCCAATGGCGGAGCCTTCGGCGCAGGTGCGGGCGCGCCGCGCGGCGGGGCCGCGGACGTGGTCAAGGACGCGACCGACGCCAGCTTCATGGCCGACGTGATCGAGACGTCGCGCACCGTACCCGTCCTGGTCGATTTCTGGGCCCCCTGGTGCGGTCCTTGCAAGCAGCTCGGCCCGGCGCTGGAAAAGGTGGTGCAGGCCGCCAAGGGCGCGGTCCGCATGGTCAAGATCAATACGGACGAGAACCCGGCCGTTGCCGGCCAGCTCCGCATCCAGTCGATCCCCGCCGTCTATGCCTTCTTCCAGGGCCGCCCGGTGGACGGTTTTGTCGGCGCCCTGCCGGAATCCCAGCTGAAGCAGTTCGTCGAGCGGCTGATCAAGATGGCCGGCGGCGTGGCCCCCGGCGAGGATCTGGCCGCCATCCTGGAAGAAGCGAAGCAGGTTCTGGAGACCGGCGACATCCAGACGGCCGCCGCCATCTATAATGACGTGCTCCAAGCCGATCCGGAGAATGCCGCCGCCTTCGCCGGGCTGATCCGCTGCCTGATCGCTGCGGGCCAGACGGAAGAGGCCAAGGTCATGCTGGACCAGGCGCCGGACGGCATCGCCAAGTCGCCGGAGCTGACGGCCATCCGCACCCAGCTCGATCTGGCGGAGCAGGCCAAGCAGGCCGGCCCGATCCCGGAGCTGATGAACCGCGTCGCCCAGGACCCCAACGACCTCCAGACCCGCTACGATCTCGCCCTGGCGCTCTATGCCGCCGGCAAGCGCGAAGAGGCGGTGGAGGAGCTGCTGGAAATCGTGAAGCGCGACCGCGAATGGAACGAGCAGCAGGCCCGCAAGCAGCTTCTCAAATTTTTTGAGGCTTTCGGGCCTACGGACAAGCTGACGGTCATGGCCCGGCGGAAATTGTCCTCTATCTTATTTTCATGAGCCGCAATCCATTCGATCCGAGCTTCGACGAGCTCCCCGCCAGCATCCCCGTCTTTCCCCTGACGGGGGCGCTGCTGTTGCCGCGGGGAAAGCTCCCGCTGAACATCTTTGAGCCGCGCTACCTGAACATGGTCCAGGACGCGCTGGCGGGCGACCGGATCATCGGCATGATCCAGCCGGCGGAAGGCGGCCTTCCCGGAGAGCCGCCGCCGCTGCTGCCCATGGGCTGTGCCGGCCGCATCACCTCCTTCGCGGAGACGGAGGACGGCCGCATCCTGATCACGCTGACCGGCCTCTGCCGCTTCACCCCGAAGCAGGAGCTGCCGCTGTTCCGCGGCTATCGCCGCGTCATCCCCGACTGGTCCGCCTTCGAGCTGGACCTGACGGAGGACGAGGCGGAGGTGCTGGACCGCGACCGGCTGGGTTCGGCGCTGCGGGCCTATTTCCAGAAGCAGGGCATCACGGCCAACTGGGACGCCATCGCCGGCACGGCGGATGAGCGGCTGGTGGCCACGCTGGGAATGATCTGCCCGTTCGATCCGTTCGAGAAGCAGGCCCTGTTGGAAGCGGCGGACCTGCCGACCCGTGCCGATTTGCTGCTTGCGCTGCTGGAAATGGCGGTGCACGACAAACCGGGCGGCGAGTCCGCCAGACATTGACGCGCCGGCCGCCAAGGCCGGAGACAAGAGACGGAGGAACCCTGCCATGGCTGCCGCCAAGGTCGATCCCAAGCTGCTGGAAATCCTGGTCTGCCCGCTGACCAAGTCGCCGTTGCGCTACGACGCCGAGGCGCAGGAGTTGATCAGCGACCAAGCCGGCCTGGCCTATCCCATCCGCGACGGCATCCCCATAATGCTGGTGGACGAGGCCCGGCCGCTGGACAGCGCCAGAGCCGGCGCCTGAGGAGCATCATGGCCACTGAGGAACGCTTCGCCACCGACCCCTTCGGGACCAGGGCCTGGCCGGAGGAAATCCGCCTGAAGAAGGCGGAGCGGCTGCTGCATATCCGATTCGAGGATGGGGCTGAGTTCGCCCTTCCGGCGGAGTATCTGCGGGTGGAAAGCCCCAGTGCGGAGGTGCAGGGCCACGGCCCCGGCCAGAAGCAGACCGTGCCGGGCAAGCGCCAGGTCGGCATCCGCGCGGTGGAGCCGGTTGGCAATTACGCCGTCCGGATCGTCTTCGACGATGGGCACGATACCGGCATCTTCTCCTGGTCCTATCTCTATGAGCTGGGCGCAAAGCAGGCGGAGAAATGGGCTGCCTATCTGGACGCGCTGGAGAAAAAGGGCCTGTCGCGGGACCCGCGGTTCTAAGGCGACCGGTCTCCGCGAATGGACCCTTAATGCCTTCGTGGTAGACTCTGCCGGAACTGCCCCGCCCGGAGTTGCCCGCCTTGACCCTGCCCCGCCGCCATCTTTTCGCCTGCGGCGCAGCCGCCGCCCTGATGGTCCTGGGCGCCTGCGGCGGGCCACGGACGCCCGAACTGGCCGAACCGGTCCTGCCGCCCCTGCCCGGTACGCGGCGCATCGTGCTGGTCCACTCCCCCAGCCGGGAGCGCGTGGACGTGGTCTATGCCCGTGAGGGGCGCTACGACGCCACGGCCCTGGCGCAGATCAATAATCTGATGCGCGACCGCAATACGGGGGATCTGGCGCCCATCGACCCGCTATTGCTGGATTTCCTCTGGGATCTGCTGTTCCGCACCGGCATCGCCGAAGGCACGGAGGTGCAGATCACCTCCGGCTACCGCAGTCCCCAGACCAATGCCCGGCTGGTGTCGCAGAACAGGAACGCGGCGCGCGAGAGCTTCCACATGTCGGGCAAGGCCATGGATTTTCGGGTGCCGCTGCTTCCCGGCGCTGCCTTGGCTGAGATCGCCAAGACCATGCAGCGCGGCGGTGCCGCCTACTACCCCTCCACTGGCCACACCCATATCGACACCGGCCCGGTCCGCACCTGGCGGACGAAGTAGGTTCCGCCGCATTCGGGCATCGGGCCTACAGCAGGTCCCGCAGCATGGCGACCAGCGGGATGTCCGCCGGGGGCATGGGATAGTCCTTCATCCGCACCGGCTTCACCCAGGCGAGTTGCTGCCCCTCCAGCCCCTGCGGCGTGCCCTTCCACACCCGGCAGGCATAAAGCGGCATCAGCAGGTGGAAACTCTCATAGCGATGACTGGCGAAGGTCAGCGGAGCGAGGCAGCTCTCGGCCGTGTCGATCCCCAGCTCCTCCTTCAGCTCGCGGATCAGCGCCTGTTCGGGCGTCTCCCCCTCATTCACCTTGCCGCCGGGAAATTCCCAGAGGCCGGCGAGCTGTTTGCCGGGCGGGCGCTGGGCCAGCAATATTCGGCCATCGGCATCCACCAGCGCCACGGCGGCCACCAGCACCGTCCGCACTGGCGGCAGGGCCCGGTCGGCCTCCTGCCAGCAGGGAGTATCGCCGGACTCTTCAGGCATGGTCATGGTTGGCCTCGAACGCGGTGCGGGTGATTCGGTGGATGTTGGCGGGGGCGGGGCCGCCGCGCAGCCCGCGGGGGTGCAGCGGATCGACCCGGACAATCCGGAAGCCGGCCTTCTTCAGCACGTTGTTGCTGGCATGGTTCATGGGATCGACGGCGGCCTCGATCGCGGACAGCCCCACATCGCGGAAGCCGCAGGCCACCATGGCCTGTGCCATCTCCGTCCCCAGCCCCTGCCCCCAAGAGGCGGGGGAGAGCCAATAGCCAAGCTCCGCCTCCCCCTCCCCGCCAGCGGCCATGTCCAGCCCGATGGCGCCGATCATCTCCGCCCCGCCATCCGGCACGGCCACGAGATGGAGCAGCGTGCCGGTCCCACGCCGGGCGCAGGTGATCGCCAGCCAGCCTTCCGCATCCGCCATGGAATAGGGATGCGGCACATGGATCAGCCACTGCGCCACTTCCCACCGCCCGATCTCCCGCACCAGCACGGGCAGGTCGGCCGCTGTCAGCTGGCGGAGCGTGAGCCGGCCGGTGCGCAGGGACATGGGCAGCTGCACCGGTCAGCTCCGGTAGCTGCCATTGATGTCGATGTAGCCGTGGGTCAGGTCGCAGGTCCAGACCGTGGCGCGGCCGGGGCCGATGTTGAGGTCGATGTCGATATCGATCTCCAGCCCCTTCATGTGGGCGGCCACCGGCGTCTCGTCATAGCCCGGCACCTCCATCCCGTTTGCGCAGATCTGCACCCCGCCGACGGAGATGACCAGCTTGTCCCGGTCTGCCGCCTCGCCCGACCGCCCCACGGCGGCGACGATACGGCCCCAGTTCGCGTCCTCGCCCGCAATGGCGGTCTTCACCAGGGGGGAGTTGGCCACGGTCATGCCGATCCTCTTGGCGGCGGCGTCATCCTCGGCGCCCGCAACGCGGATGGTGACGAACTTGGTCGCCCCCTCCCCGTCCCGGATGATCTGCTGCGCCAGATCCAGGCAGACCTCCTCCAGCGCCGCGGCGAAGGCAGCGACGCGGGGGTCGTCGATGCTGGTGATGGCACTGTGCGCGGCCTTGCCGGTGGCGCAGGCGATCACCGTGTCGCTGGTGGAGGTGTCGCCATCCACGGTGATGGAGTTGAAGGTGCGCACCGTGATGCCGGACAGGAGTTGCTGGAGCACAGGGGAGGAGATGGCGGCGTCGGTGAAGACGAAGCCCAGCATGGTGGCCATGTCGGGGGCGATCATGCCGCTGCCTTTGGCGAAGCCCGCCACGGTGACGGTGACGCCGTCGATTTCCGCAAAGGCCGCGGCCCCCTTGGGGAAGGTGTCGGTGGTCATGATGGCGCGGGCCGCCTTCTCCCACGCCGCCCCTTCCGCCGGGACCAGCTTGTCGACCATCGCTGGCACATGCCTGGCGATCAGGTCCTGCGCCATGGGCTGACCGATCACGCCGGTGGAGGCGAGATAGACCTCCTCCGGCGCGCAGCCGATGGCCTGGACCGTGGCGTCCAGCGTTGACTGCACGAACGCCTCCCCGGCGGCACCGGTGAAGGCGTTGGAATTTCCGGCATTCACCACCAGCGCCCGAGCGGAACCGGTCTTCAGCGCGTGACGGCACCAATGCACCGGTGCGCTGGCTGTCTTCGACGTGGTCAGCACGCCGGCCACGGTCGTCCCCGGCTCCAGCACCGCCAGCATGGTCTCATCCCGTTCCGTCTTGTAGCGGATTCCGCTGCGGTGCGCGGCAAGGCGGACGCCGGCCACGGGGGGCAGTTGCGGGAAGGCGGCCGGGGCGAGCGGGGAGATTTTGGAGGCCATGGGGCGTCCTGTCGGTCGGGGGCGGGATGGTGCGGCGGCCGCACCAGGGATCGGGGGCATGAAGCCGGGACATGCCGCACAGGTCAAGGGGCCAGCGGGCAGGTTCCAGCATGGCCCATAACGGACAAACCCCGCCGGTAAGGGCGGGGTTTGCCTTTGTGCCGTGCCGGAAAACCGGCCGGCCTTCTTATGAAGCTCCCGAAGGGAACGCTTCCGGATCAGAACCGGACGCGGGCGCCGGTCATGACGCCGAGAACGTCGCGGTAGTTCACGCCGCCGGCATCCAGCTCGTGATTCCGGACCGAGACATAGACTTCGGAGGAGATCGCATCGAGCTGCTGCACCATGGTGACGCCATAGGCAGTTGCATCGCTTGCAACCCCGACCGTGACGCCGGCGGTCGTGGCAGTGCGGATGTCGCTACCTTCGTAGTAATCGATCGCGAAGGCCGTCTGGCCGATCGGCGAGAACTTGGCGGCGTAGCCGAGCTTGCCGTACCAGTAGGTGGCCGAGTCGATCGTGCCGGTGTTGTAGTTCTGCTCGCCGGCTGCGACGGTGGCGTTGATGCCCGATGCCAGCTTGACGGAGATGGAGCCGGCGTAGCCGTCCTCGAACGGAGAGCCGAAGTCGTCGGCGAAGTCCCAGTAGCCGACGGCGGCAGACACGGAAGTGTCCCCGAACTTGCCGGCATAGCGCAGCGCGGCGTCGTAGTTCCCGCCGTGGCTGGCGCTCGCCGAGGCGGTGAAGCCGGCGATGGAGGTGGTGTCGAACCGGACACGGTCGTCACGGTTCAGACCGTCGAAGTTCTGGAACGCGGACTGGACGTTCACAGTCGTCGAGGCCCCGCCGGTCGCAAAGTTCAGACCGCCGAAGGTGGCGCCGATGTCGGAATAGATGCCGAGGTTCGCCGTGCCGGACAGGTCGACTTCGGAGACGACGTTGGAGGCCATGTCGCCCTGGCCGAGCCAGATGCGGCCGACATTCTCAACCTGCGCCCAGACTTCCATCTTGCGCTCGTTGAAGCTCAGCGCCGTGGACTGGCTTTCAAGGCCGGTGCTGCGTGCATTGTTGGAGATCGCCTCCAACTCCAGCACGGAGCCGAGCGACAGGCTGTCATTCACCTTGCCCGACGCGCTGATGTTGAAGCGCGAGGACGCGCCGTTGTTGTCGACGAACAGGAAGTCGTCGTCAGCGCCGTTGTCGGCGTAGGTGACAGCGCGGTTGATCCAGCCGCCGAAGGTGACCTTCACCTTCGGATTGCCCTGGGCAATCGTCGGGGCCGCGGTGACGGTCGGGGCCGGGGCCGCCGCCGGGGACTTCTCCAGCCGCTCGATGCGGTTCAGCAGTTCCTGAACCTGGCCGCGAAGCATCTCGACTTCGGAGTTCTGGGCTGCCGCGGGGGCCGCCGACGCCAGCATCAAACCAATTACAGCGCCACCCGTCATCAGGGCGGTCCGGGCGCTACGAGTAAACATGTGCAACTCCTCCCGCTGGGGATCTCACCCCTATTTGCAGTGCCCCGCCAGAATGATGATTTTCCTCTGGGACTCAAGCTCCGCGGGGATTGGAGCCGCGGGAAAGCACGCGCATGTTGCCGGTTCGACACACAATCACCGCCCCAAAGGCCCACCACCTCCACTTTTGTTGCAAAGATGTTAAGTCATTCTGGACGTGTACATGCAGCCGCCTCGCGTAGCCATGGCCAGCGCGCCTTGTAGCTGGCCACCTTCTCGGCATAACGGGCCGGATTGCGCAGCAGCGGGCAGGGACGGAGCAGCCCCTGCTCCATCTCCTCCAGCCCGTAGGGGGCGAAGAGCCGGGCAATCCCGCCATCGGCATCCGGCTGCACGCCGACGCAGGTGCCGGCCACCAGGAAGCGGCTGATGCCATCCGTTGCGGAGGACAGCGGCGCATAGGGCACGCCGAATTTCCGCTCGTACCAGAGATGGACCCGCGCCTGGTTGCGCACTTCCACTACAGCGCCCTGGGCCGCCAGATCGGCGAAAAGCCGCTCCGCCGCGCGGATGGCCCGGTCCTCCGCCTCATAGGACAGGTCGGCCGAATCGAAGTAGAAGACATCGTAATCCTTCACGTCGGCGTCCGGCGGCCTTCCCGACTTCAGGTTCCAGACCGCCTGATACAGGCAGCCGGCCACCAGCCAGCAGTCCGGCAGGCCGAGGGCGGGCAGCCGGCGCAGGATCTCGCCATTCAGCGGGTTGCGCAGGATGGCGGCGATGAATTCGTCCTCGGTCATGGCGGCGAATCTACCCCTCGCCATCCGTCAGCCCAGGCCCTAACTTCCGACCGTCCGGAACGCATCCATCTCTCCGTCCATGGTGACCATGACCTCCGCAATCCCCTTGATCGACGGCCTGTCCCGCGTGGCCGACCGTTATGACGGCTTCATCCTGGACCTCTGGGGGGTGGTGCATGACGGGGCGGAGCCCTATCCCGGCGTGCCGGAGTGCCTGGCCAAGCTGAAGCGCCGGGGCAAGCGGGTCTGCCTGCTGTCCAATGCGCCGCGCCGGATTGCCTCCAGCCGGGCCAAGCTGGACGGGATGGGAATCACCGCCGATCACTATGACGCCCTCTACACCTCTGGCGAGGCGAGCTGGGAGGCGTTGCGCGACCCGCCGGACGCTTGGCATATCGCCCTGGGCTCCCGCCTGCTGCATATCGGCCCGCCGCGCGACAACGACGTCTATGCCGGGCTGCCGGGCCGCGTCCGCGTGACCGACCCGGCCGAAGCGGACTTCGTCGTCAACACCGGCATCGACGATTTCGACGAGACCCTGGCCGATTACGAAGGGGTGCTGCAGGCCTGCGCGGCGCGGCGCCTGCCCATGCTGTGCGCCAATCCGGACCTGGTCGTGGTGGTGCAGGGCCGCATGGTGATCTGCGCCGGCGAGTTGGCGCGGCGCTATGAGGAGCTGGGCGGCAGCGTGGCCTATCACGGCAAGCCGCATGCGCCGGTCTACCGCCGTTGCCTGGAGCTGCTGGGCGGGGTCGCGCCGGACCGGATCTGCATGGTGGGCGACAGCCTGCGCACCGATATCGCGGGCGCCAACGCGGCTGGGATCGACGGCATCCTGATCACCGGCGGCATCCACCGGGAGGAGCTGGGCACCGAATGGGGAGCCCACCCGGACCCGGAGCGGCTGGGCGCTCTCGCCGCCGCCAGCGGCCACCGTCCGACGGCGGCGATGCCCCGGCTGGCATGGTAGGCGGCAAAACCCGGGATCAGTCCTCGGCCTTCTCGGGCGTTTCGGTCGAGAACACGTCCATGGCGCGCTCGAACACGCCGCTGGACGCGCCGGGTCCGTCGAATCGGGCCTGGCTTTCCTCCAGCCCGGTGAGGCGGACGGTGGCCTCCCGGAAGTAGCTGAGAATGAAGACCCGAAGGGCCGCCGTCAGTGAGCTGTCGCCACGGCGGTGGTCCACCAGGGTGGCGATGTCATGGACTGATTTCATCTCCCGCTTGCAGATATCGGCAAGACTGTCCCACTGCAACGGCTCCATCCGCACGCTGGTCCGCCGGCCGGACACCGTGATGTTCTTGCAGACGGATTGCATCACTTCCGGTGCTGTCGCATTCGGCTCTACCGCCGGACGCCGTCTTGCGGCCATCTGAACCTTCCAACCAACCACATCCAAAACGTTGGTCGTGAAGATATGACCTTCACTAGTATGACACAACGTTTCTTCGTTAACCTCTGCGTAAGATGACAGCGCTGCGGCATGGGTCTATAGTAGCGGCCACTGTATGACCGGCGGGAAATTGCCCGCCCAACCAATGACTTGCCAGTGGGAGGGCATATGACCGAGTTCCCGAAGAAGAACCGCGCGGACTGGGAGGCGTTGGCCGCCAAGGACCTGCGCGGCGACTCGCCGGAGAGGTTGGTCTGGGCGACTCCAGAGGGACTTTCGGTCAAGCCGCTCTATACCGCGGCCGACCTGGAAGGCCTGGAAACGGACACCCTGCCCGGCTTCGCCCCATTCACCCGCGGCCCGCGCGCCACGATGTATGCGGCCAAGCCCTGGACCATACGACAGTATGCTGGCTTCAGCACGGCCGAAGAGTCAAACGCCTTTTACAAGGCGAACCTCAAGGCCGGCCAGATGGGCCTGTCGGTCGCCTTTGATCTCGCCACGCATCGTGGCTATGACAGCGATCATCCAAGGGTTGTGGGCGATGTCGGCAAGGCCGGGGTCGCCATCGACAGCGTCGAGGATATGAAGATCCTGTTCGACGGCATTCCGTTGGATCAGATGTCGGTCAGCATGACCATGAACGGCGCCGTGCTTCCGGTGCTGGCCATGTACATCGTCGCCGCCGAAGAGCAGGGGGTGAGCGCCGACAAGCTGTCCGGCACCATCCAGAACGACATCCTCAAGGAGTTCATGGTCCGCAACACCTATATCTATCCGCCGGAGCCCTCCATGCGGATCGTTGCGGACATCATCGAGTACACGGCGCTGAACATGCCGAAGTACAACTCGATCTCCATCTCCGGCTACCACATGCAGGAGGCCGGGGCGACGGCGGTGCAGGAGCTGGCCTTCACCCTGGCCGACGGGCTGGAATATGTGCGCGCAGCGCTGAGCAAGGGGCTGAAGGTCGACCAGTTCGCGCCGCGCCTGTCCTTCTTCTTCGCCATCGGCATGAACTTCTTCATGGAGGTGGCGAAGCTGCGCGCCGCCCGCCTGCTGTGGGCGGAGCTGATGCAGAAGAACTTCCAGCCCAAGGATGCCCGCTCGCTGGCGCTGCGCACCCACTGCCAGACCTCCGGCGTCAGCCTGACCGAGCAGGACCCCTACAACAACATCGTCCGCACCACGATCGAGGCGATGGCCGCCATTCTGGGCGGCACGCAGAGCCTGCACACCAACAGCTTCGACGAGGCGCTGGGCCTGCCCACGCCCTTCAGCGCCCGCATCGCCCGCAACACCCAGCTGATCATCGCGGAGGAGACAGGCATCCCCCATGTCGTCGATCCGCTGGGCGGCAGCTATTATGTTGAGCACCTGACCCACAGCCTGGCCCAGGCGGCCCGTGAGCTGATCGAGCAGGTGGAGGGCATGGGCGGCATGACCAAGGCGGTCGACAGCGGCATGCCCAAGCTGCTGATCGAGGAGGCCGCCGCCCGCCGCCAAGCCCGCATCGACCGGGGCGAGGAAACCATCGTCGGCGTCAACAAGTACCGTCCCGCCAATCCGGAGAAGGTGGACGTGCTGGACATCGACAACACCGCCGTCCGCGAGAGCCAGATCGCCCGCCTGAAGCGCATCCGCGAGACCCGGGACGAGGCGAAGGTGCGGGAGACGCTGGCGGCGCTGACCCGTGCGGCGCAGACCAGGTCGGGCAACCTGCTGGACCTTGCCGTCCAGGCCGCCCGCGCCCGCGCCACGGTGGGCGAGATTTCCGATGCCTTGGAGCAGGTCTTCACCCGCCACCGCGCCGTGATCCGCAGCGTCTCCGGCGTCTATGGCGCGGCCTATGAGGGGGATGAGGGGTTCCGGATGATCCAGAAGGAGATCGAGGCCTTCGCCGAGGAGGAGGGCCGCCGGCCCCGCATGCTGGTGGTGAAGATGGGCCAGGACGGGCATGACCGGGGAGCCAAGGTGATCGCCACCGCCTTCGCCGACATCGGATTCGACGTGGATGTGGGGCCGCTGTTCCAGACGCCGGAGGAGGCCGCACGGCAGGCGGTGGAGAACGACGTCCATGTGGTGGGCGTCAGCTCCCAGGCCGCCGGTCACAAGACCCTGGTTCCGGGGCTGATCGAGGCATTGCGGAACGAGGGGGCCGGCGACGTCATCGTGGTGTGCGGCGGCGTCATCCCGCCCCAGGACTATGATTTCCTGCTGAAGGCCGGGGCCGCCGCCATCTACGGCCCCGGCACGCACATCCCCCAGGCCGCCGCCGAAATCCTGCAGATCATCCGCAGTCGCCGCGCCAAGGCCGCATAAGGAGGAGAGGACCGGCACCGCCTTCACAGCGGCGCCGGTCCGTAGCATCATGCCCTGGGAAGGTGTGGCTGGCGTCTGACCCAGCCATGAGCGGCACGTAACGGGCCGGTGAATTTTGTAACGGCAGTGTCACTGCCCGCGACAGCCGGCCGGGACGCGCAATTATAGGGGAAGTTCCCGTGACCCAGCGCAGGATGCGAACCATGAACGCCCCCGCCCTCCCCGACCGCCCTCGGCTTCAACCCGGTGTCCCCGCCGGCGGCATCGCCGCGCTCGCAGTCGCGGGCGTGATGCTGGTCTGGGGTCTGGTGGCCGGTGGAAATGAGGAGCAGCGGGACTTCGCAGCACCTCGTGCGCCTCAAGCGCCCCACGCCCCTCTGGCACCGCTCGCGCCCATTCCGCCGCTGCCCCATATTTCGGTCGGACATGAGGATATCCAGGGCGTCGTCGCCGAAGCCATGCGCAACGTGGATGTCGAGGCGATCCGCCGCGATGCCATGGCCGCGGTGGAGGATGCCCGGCGGGAGATGGAGGCGATGCAGACCGAGATGCAGCGCTCGACCGGCCAGCGCGCCACCGCCGCCGGCCAGTTCCATGGGACCGACGCCATCGATGCCGTCTATGAGGTGACCGGCGGCGTGAAGCTGGTCAATCTGCGCGGCGATCTGGTGATAAGCGCCGGAGCGCCCGGCCAGGTGCGGCTGATGGTGGAGGAAGGCGGCAGGAAGCTGAACACGGTCGTGGCGGACGGGCAGCTCACCGTCACCGGGATGGGAGACCAGAGCCCGGTGACCGCGATACTGGAGATCCCGGCGGACAGCCACCTGTTCCTGGCGGCGTTCAGCGGGGACCTATCCCTGGACGGCAGCTTCCATGGGGACCTGACCGCCGACATCATGTCCGGCGACATCGCGGCGGAGCAACTCGCCAGCGCCACCATCCAGATCCATAACCGCGGCGACGTATCGGTGGATCGGGTGGACGGCAAGCTCGGCCTGTCCGTTTATGGCAGCGGCGACTTCTCCGCCAATCAGGTCGGGTCGCTCGCCCTGGAACTGCCGGGCCGGTCCAGCATCTCCATCGAGCGCGTCGCCGACGGCGCGTTCATGTCCATTCCAGGCCGGGCGGAAGTGCATATCGGCGAGGTGTCGGGCCCGGTGAAGGCCGCCTTCATGGGCTCCGGCGAGATCACGGTGGAACGCGGGCGGGCGGAAAGCCTGAACGTGGCCATGCTGGGCAATGGCGACTTCACCTTCACCGGCACCGCCGTGGACCCCGAGCTGTTCATGGGCGGGTCCGGAACCATCCTGGTCCCGAACATCGAGGGCACGCCGCGCATCCACCGCGCCGGGTCCGGCGATATCGTCACGAAGCACTGATCACGGGTTTCCGCCGTTCACGGCTGACCGGGCTGAGGCCGTCAGGCTTCCAGCCGGTCGGCCATGGCGGCCAGCAGCCGGTCCAGCCCGGCCCGATGCTCCGGCTCCAATTGATAGAAGGCGGCCCCCATCCGGTCGCCCCGGCGCCAGGCCACGATCGCCTCCCCCGCCAGATCCAGCGTCACGTCGGTACGGTCGGCACCGTTCCCGTCGCAGGTCACCGACAGGCTGAAGGCGAACCGGTCCTGCCGGTCCAGCACGCCGCGATAGCCGATCAGCTTCATGCCGCCCCGCGACACGTCGCCGAGGCCGACCATGATGCCGTCCACGCGGGCGAAGCCCCTCAGGTCGGTCAGGCGCGGCGCGCTCCGACGGTTCGGCCACCAGATCCGTTCCAGCCAGAATGACGCCTTCCAGGGCGAGGCCGGGCGGCGGCTCGCCAACTCCGGCGACGGGATCAGGATTTCGGGGCTGGCCATTTCGGATGCCTCCCTTGGGGAGCCTCCTTTTTGTCACGACAACCGCGGACGGTGAAGCTGTCCATTCGTCGTCTATCTTCAGGGGAATATAGCCCTGCCGGCCTATGGCGGACTAGACCGGGCGACGGGCGGGTTTGACGCGGGCGCCGCCTGCGGAGCACACTCCCTGCTGTTCCCGCAATCACCGACGCAGCCTGCCATGCCGGACCAGACCGCCCCGCAAGAGCTTGCCGCCCGCCTGTTGCAGGGGGACCGGCGGGCGCTGGCCAGGGCCATCACGCTGACCGAATCGACCCGCGCGGATCACCGGGACCAGGCGGACGCGCTGCTGGCGGAGGTGCTGCCCCAGACAGGTCGGTCCGTGCGCATCGGCATCTCCGGCGTGCCCGGCGTGGGCAAGTCCACCTTCATCGAGGCATTCGGGCTGCACACCATCGGCCAGGGCCACAGGGTAGCGGTGCTGGCCATCGACCCGACCAGCCAGCGCACGGGCGGCTCCATCCTGGGCGACAAGACCCGGATGGAGGAGCTGTCGCGGCACCCGTCCGCCTTCATCCGTCCCTCCCCCGCCGGCAGCACGCTGGGCGGCGTCGCCCGCCGCACGCGCGAGGCCATGCTGCTGGTGGAGGCGGCGGGATTCGACGTGGTGATCGTGGAGACGGTGGGGGTGGGCCAGTCGGAGACCGCGGTGGCCGACATGGTGGATCTGTTCCTGCTGCTGCTGCCCCCGGCCGGCGGGGATGAGTTACAGGGCATCAAGAAGGGCATCGTGGAACTGGCCGACCTGATTGTCGTCAACAAGGCCGACGGCGATCTGGCCGCCGCCGCCCGCCATGCCGTTGCGGAGTACCGCCATGCGCTGGCCATGCTTCGTCCGCCGCAGAGCGCATGGCGTGTGCCGGTGCTGTCCTGCTCCGCCCTGACCGGGGCCGGCATCGACAAGGTCTGGGACAGCATCGGCCGATACCGGGACACGCTGGCCGGCGAGGGCGGTATCGAGCGTCGGCGGGCGGAGCAGGCGCGCGCCTGGATGTGGAACGAGATCAAGGAAAACCTGATCGCCGCCTTCTCCGCCGACCCTGCCGTGCGGGCGGAGCTGAAGCTGCTCGAGCGGGAGGTGGCGGAGGGCGCCACCACGCCCGGCCTCGCCGCCAAGCGCCTGCTGGGCCTCTTCCGCGGTCAGGCCGGATCATAGGCTGGAGCGGCGGTCAGTAGCGGACGCAGGCTTCGCAGGGCCGCGACACCCGCCATGTGCCCGGCTGCTCCTCCACCGGGCTCACCTGATACTGGAGCCGACGTCCGGACGGTCCCGGCCCCTTGGTTCCGCAATACATGCTCCACCCCTCCGCCACCTCGGTGATTCCCTCGCAATAGAGCAGGGTCGCGGTCGGGCCCTGGGCCACGCGGGTATCCACGGTGATACCGGGTTCGGTCTGGCAGATCGCCAGCGGCGACCAGTCCTTCCGTCCGGCGGCAAGGATGTCGAGCAAAGGTCCCGGCAGGCTGAACAGGTGGCGGGCATCGGCCGCCACCTCCGGCGGGCCGGCGGCCGGGCTGACATAGCCGACGCAGGCTCCGCGGTCCAATGCCGGCCGGTCGGCATTCTGCTGCACGAAGGTCATCAGGGCGGCCGTGACCGCCTGCTCGAAGCGACGGCCTTCGGCGGGCACGGTCTGGACCGTGTCCTCGGTCGCCGCCCCGGCCGGAGCGGACTGGGCGGCGAGCAGCAGCAGCAGGGAAATGACCGGCAGAAGGGACGGGATGGTCACGGCGGCGCTCCATCGCGGTGGTGCGACGTCAACCGCCGGCTGGCCTCCCCGCTCCCGTCCCCGTCAGAAGCGCATGCTGGTTCCCAGACGCAGGGCATGGTCCCCGCTCTCCTGCCAGTCGAAACCGGCATTCAGCCGGACCGGCTGGCCATGCATCTCCCACATGGTCAGCTCGGCGCCGACCTGCCCCGCTTCGCCCACCATGTTGGCGCGCAGGCTGCTCAGCCCGGATTTGGCCAGGAAGGTGAAGCGTGCCGGCCGGTATTCCAGCCCCAGGCTGTTCACCGTCTCCGTCCCGAAATCCTCCATCCCGGCGGTGATCCGCCAGCCCGCCTGCCCCTGCGTGCAGGCGGTGCCCCAGCTTGTCCGCAGATATCCCGACCAAGCGCCGATCCCATGATCGTCCCGCCCGGCGCTGAAGCTGCTGCTGACATCGTTGGGCATCCAGAGGGATGAACAGTCGCCCTTGAGGGAGAAGGACTGGTTCAGCGACTCCGTCCCGACCCGCACCCCGACCAGGCTGTCCAGCCCGAGAATGGAAAGCGTGCTGTCGGCCGCGATGCCCTGGGACAGATAGCCCCGCGGATCGGCCCGGAACGTCAGGCGCTCCAGCTCCAGCGTGCCCAGCGTCAAGGTCTGGAGGGAGCGGGCCGCAGGCTGCGCCGCCTCTGGCAGGGGGACCGGCGCGTCCAGACCCAGCTTGGCCTTCGCCCCGTCATAGAGCCGCCCCACCAGATTCGCCAAGGTGGCGAAGAGCGCCCCGCGCCCCTGGTCCAGCGTGGTGCCGGCATCCGTTCCCAGGGGATCGTAATCCGGCATCAGGCGATGCCGCGTATCATGGCTCGCCAGCGTTTCGGCGACGGCAGGTACGGTCAGACTGCCGGCCAGCAGCGCCAACACGGTTGCCGCGGCATGTCCGGCCTGTCGAATCGTGGGGTTTCCCCCGGTTGCGGATGCCGCGCAGCGTTCCCCAGCCACAGCGCACTCCCCGAATCGCCCTGCATTCCGGAAAAGCGTACCGACGACTCCTTTAGCCATGTTGTGAAAACACCTGAGTTACCTCTTATGCCCAAACTTGTCCCAGCGGATCGGGGCGGAATGGCGGTTTTCCTGGGGAAAGGCCGGGGCGGCGACCTCTGCCCGACCGGACGAGGTGCGGCAGACATGCCGCGCTGGCACTGAAATGAAACACCGGACCTTATGCGGGGCTGGACGCGCGCAGGTCGCATTGTCCAGAGTTGCGCCACCCGGACGGTGGGGCGGAATGCGCCGTTCTGCTGTATCGGGCGGACCAACGCAGGTTTCCCGGATGACGACAAGGCACGACATGGGCCGCGACCCCGGACCGATCACCAGCCCGCTGGGCGAAGACCTGACCGCCGAGGATGTCGCGGCATATCTGCGCGACCATCCGGATTTCCTGGCCAACCGGCCCGACCTGATCCCGCATCTGGTTCCCCCGGCCGCCGACCGCGGGGACGGCGTGCTGGACATGCAGTATTTCCTGCTCCAGAAGCTGCGGGCGCAGTTGGAGGGCCTGCAGGAGCAGCAGCGGGAGCTGATCGCCACCACGCGGGCCAATCTGAACAACCAGAACCGCGTCCATGCCGCGGTCCTGTTTCTGCTGGACGCCGCCAGTTTCGAGCAGCTGGTCCAGACCATTGCCACCGATCTGGCCGTGCTGCTGGACCTGGATGTCGCCGCCTTGGCGGTGGAGGGCGTGTCGTCCGACATGCCCCATATCCACCGCAGCGGCGTGCGCGTGCTGGAGCCGGGCACGGTGGATAAGTGGCTGGGCACCAAGCGCGATCTGGTGCTGCGGGAGAACAGCCCCGGCCTGCCGGAAATCTACGGCGCGCAGGGGGCCGGCATGGTGCGTTCGGAAGCGCTGGTGCGGCTGCGCATCGGCGCCGACGCGCCGCAGGGCATCCTGGCGCTCGGCTCGCGCGAGCCGGACATGTTCCACCAGGGCCAGGGCACCGAGCTGCTGACCTTCCTGGCCCGCGTGGTGGAGCGCGCGATCCGCATGTGGCTGGACATCCCGCGGGCATAGGCGGGCCGGGGAACGAAGTACATGGCCAGCCTGGGCTTCGCCTGCCAGCCGGATCTGGATGCGGCGCTGGGGCGCTGGTTCCGGTTCCTTGAGACGGAACGGGGCGCCTCCGCCCATACGCTGCGCAGCTATCGCAACGATGTGACCGGCTTCCTGGCATTCCTGGCCGGCCATCTCGGCCGCGCGCCCGGCCTGCGGGAGTTGGGCGATCTGCGCATCACCGATTTCCGATCCTGGCTGGCAGCCCGCGCCGCGGACGGGGCGGGCGCGGCCACGCGGGCGCGCAGCGTCGCCGGCGTGCGGAACCTGTTCCGTTGGCTGGACCGGGCGGGCATCGTCCATTGCGCCGCCGTGAGCGTGCTGACCGCGCCGAAGGCTCCCCGCCCCGCCCCCCGGCCGCTGACCGCGGCGGATGCCGGGCTTGTGCTGGAGACCGCGGCGGAGATGGCTGATGAGCCCTGGGTGGGCTTGCGCGACAAAGCGCTGTTGACCCTGCTTTATGGCTGCGGGCTGCGCATCTCGGAGGCGCTGGGGCTGAATCGCGGCGATCTTCCGCCGGGTGCGGCATCCGTCCGGGTGCTGGGCAAGGGATCGAAGCAGCGGCAGGTTCCGGTATTGCCGGTGGTGCACGAGGCCGTGGCCGCCTACCTGTCATCCTGCCCGCATGGCGGCGGCAGGGCCGACCCGCTGTTCCTGGGCGTGCGGGGGGAGCGGCTGAACGACCGGGTCGCCCGCAAGCGGATGGAGGAGATGCGCCGCCATCTCCGCCTGCCGGACAGCGCGACGCCGCATGCCCTGCGCCACAGCTTCGCCACGCACCTCCTGTCCGGCGGAGCCGATCTGCGCGCCATCCAGGACCTGCTCGGCCATGCCAGCCTCAGCACCACCCAACGCTACACCGACGTGGATACGGAACGCATGCTGGCCGTCTACGACCAGGCGCATCCGCGCGCGCGCCGGAGCTGAACCGCGGGCGGATCGTGCCGGTATTCCCGTCCGGCTGTTCTCCCCTCCGGTACAGGCAAACGGAGCGGACCGATGCGGTGGCGGGAAGGACGGCGGAGCACGAATGTCGAGGATCGGCGCGGCCAGTCGGCCGGCGGATTCGGCGGAGGTTTCCGCCGGGGCGGAATAGGGGGCGGGTTGCCCATCGGGCGGCTGGGCCTGGGCGGTACGGTGGCGGTGATCCTGCTGGCGCTGGTGTTCGGCATCGATCCGATGATGCTGCTGGGCGGCGGCGGCATGGTGGACGACCGTTCCTATGCCCCCGCCCAGCAGGAGCAGCAGCTTTCGCAGGCGGACCAGGAGCTGGCCGAATTCGTCTCCGTCGTGCTGGCGGATACGGAGGATACCTGGAACACCGTGTTCCAGAGGGACCTGAACGCCGACTATCCGGAGCCTACGCTGGTGCTGTTCACCCAGGCGGTGCAGTCGGCCTGCGGCCGCGCCGGAGCCTCCGTCGGCCCCTTCTACTGTCCCGGCGATCAGCAGCTCTACATCGATCTCAGCTTCTACCGGCAGCTTCGCGAGCAGTTGGGCGCGCCGGGCGATTTCGCCCAGGCCTATGTGATCGCCCATGAGGTGGGCCACCACGTCCAGACCGTGCTGGGCATTTCCGAGCAGGTGCGCGAGGCGCAGGCCGCCATGGGCCAGGCGGAATCGAACGCCATGTCTGTGCGCATGGAGCTTCAGGCCGACTGCTTCGCCGGTCTGTGGGGCCATTATGCCCAGCAGCGGCAACTGCTCGAGCAGGGCGACCTGCAGGAGGCCTTGAATGCTGCCGCCGCTATCGGCGATGACCGGCTCCAGCGCCAGTCCCAGGGCCAGGTCGTTCCCGACAGCTTCACCCACGGCACGTCGGAGCAGCGGGCGACCTGGTTCCGCCGGGGCTTCGAGAGCGGCCGGATCGACTCCTGCGATACCTTTGCCGCGGGGGCGCTCTGACGGGAAGGCCGGTGCAATCCCGCCCGGCCTGCATTAGGCTCGGCGCCGCATGACCTCCGTTCCCGCCCCGTCCCCCGTTCCCGACCCTGACCGCCGCCTGGCGCTGATCCTCTGCGCCTGTGAGGTGCTGGGCATGGCGGGCACCATGACCCTGCCGGCCCTGCTGCCGGCCCTGCTGGCCGAATGGGGGCTGGGCGCGGCGGAGGGCGGATGGCTGGTCGGGATCGCCCAGGCCGGCTATGTGGCGGCGGTGCCGCTGCTGGTCACCTGGACGGACCGGATCGATCCCCGCCGCATCTATATCGCCTGCACGGTGCTGGCCGCCCTGTCGGTCGCTGGATTCGCGTGGCTGGCGGACGGCTTCTGGTCGGCGATGCTGTTCCGCGCCCTGGGCGGCGTCGCCCTGGCCGGCACCTACATGCCGGGGCTGCGCATCCTGTCGGACCATGCGACGGGGCCGCGGGCGCGGCGCTACATGTCCTTCTATACCGCCAGTTTCGCGCTGGGCAGCAGCGTATCGGTGCTGCTGGGCGGATGGGTGGCGGAGGCCGGCGGCTGGCGCATGGCCTTCTGGGCTTCGGCGCTGGCGACGCTGCTCGCGGTCCTGCTCGCCTTCCGCATCCCCGCCGCCGATCCCGACCGGCCAGCGCCGGAGGGCAATATCCTGGATGTGCGCCCGGTGCTGCGCCACCGGCCGGCCATGGGCTACATCCTGGCCTATACCGTCCATTGCTGGGAGCTGTTCGGGCTGCGCGGCTGGCTGGTTGCCTTCCTCGGCTTCGCCGCGCTCAGCGCCGGCACGGCAATCGAGCCCGGCACCCTGGCCAGCATCGCCGCCTTCGTGCTGCTGCTGAGCCTGCCGGCCAGCATCCTGGGCAACGAGGCGGCGGAGCGCTGGGGCCGCACCCGGTTCCTGACCTTCGCCATGTGGATTTCGGCAGCACTGGCCTGCGTGGTGGGCTTCACCGCCGGCCTGCCGCTCTGGCTGGTGGTGGCGGTCTGCTCAGCCTATGCCGTCACCGTGAACTGGGACAGCGCCAGCCTGACGGTGGGCGCGGTGACCGAAGCGGTGGAGGGCCGGCGCGGCGCCACCATGGCGGTGCACAGCTTTCTGGGCTTCACCGGCGCCTTCGTCGGCCCGGTGGTCTTCGGCCTGATCCTGGACATGGCCGGCGGCCCCGACAGCCGCACCGCCTGGGGCCTCGCCTTCCTGAGCTTCGGCGCGGTCGTGGCGCTGGGCCCGCTGTTCCTGCGGCGGTCGGCGCGGTGTCCGGGACGTGTCTAGGAAGTTCCGGTGGCTGGGGCGCCAGGATTCGAACCTGGGAATGGCGGTACCAAAAACCGCTGCCTTACCGCTTGGCGACGCCCCAACGGCCACCGTAGGCGCGGGACATTAGTCGTAATCGACGGGCGGCGCAACATTCCGGAACGGGGAAAATTCGCATGAGCGGCGCTGTCCCGGCCACTCCCCGTTAACCCCTTCCGTGGTAAATTGGAATCGTGCCGCCCCATTGATGACGTTGGAGGTTCCGGCCATGCGCCGGATTGCCCGCATTTCCCTGCTTGCCAGCGCCCTGCTGGCCGCCCCGCCCCTCCTCGCCCTCATCCCAACGCCCGCAATGGCGGAGGCGCCGCCGCGCAAGCCTGAACCGGCTGGCGGCCAGGACGCCGCCTTGCCTGCCGCCGCCGCGGTGACCAATGCCCCCGCCCTGCCCCGGAACGCGGACGACGCGTTGCGCGCGCTGGATGCCCGTGCCCGTGCCGGGGAGCTGGATGCGCAGATCGGTCTCGCCGAATATTTCGTATCCGGAACGAAACCCGACCCGCGGGACGTGAAACGGGCGCTGTTCTGGTACGAGCAGGCGGCCGGCCGCGGCGATGCCGATGCCGCCTGGGCGCTGGCTTCCCTGAACCGCTACCGGCACGAGCTGCTGGAGAAGAGCCGGGCGGACATGGAGGAAGCGGTCAGATGGTACCGCCATGCCGCCGACCAGGGCCATGCCGAGGCGATGTACGATCTGGGCCTGATGTATACCGAAGGCAGCGGCGTTCCCCGCGACACGGTCCAGGCGGCCCATTGGTTCGAGCGCGCCGCGGATGCGGGCATCGCCCGGGCCCTGTTCATGCTGGGCATCCTCTATGAACAGGGGGTGGACGGCGCGCCGGACCTGGAAACCGCCGCCGGCTGGTACAGCCAAGCGGCAGCCACCGGCGACGCCACGGCCGAGGTGGCGCTGAAGCGACTGGCCGAGGGACAGGGCAATGTGCGGATCGCGGACCTGCCGCTGGAACGCGCCATGGCCAAGACGGCCACCGCTGCCGCCCGGCAGGCCCCGCCCGCCGCCGAGAAGCAGAAGCAGGCCGCCAAGCCGGTGCCCGTCACCCAGGCCGGCGTGAAGGAAATCCAGCAGCTTCTGGCCCGATTGGGATACAAGCCCGGCAAGGCCGACGGCCATCTGGGCAAGCGCACCACTGCCGCCATCCGCGCCTATCAGAAGGCGCAGAAGCTGTCGGTGGACGGACGCGCCACCCAAACACTGCTGGAGCATCTGCGCCGGCGGGTCCAGGCCTGAGCCGGCCGCTCAGCCGGCGGCGATCTCCGGCGTGCCGCCCAGGTCCGTTACCAGGGCGGCCACCCGCTCCGCCGCCGCGTCCAGCCGGACAGGATCGGTGCCGCGCAGCACGAGGCTGGTGCTGATCTGGCCCAGACGGAAGGCGGGATAGCTGCCGATGTCCACGTCCGGGAATTCCGCCTGGACCGCTCCCAGCCCCGCAGCCAGCGTGCCCTCCGGCACGGCGCAGACCACGGTGCGGGACAGCACCGGCGGCCCGCCTGCCAGCCGGTCGCCCAGGCCGGTCAGCATGGCCTGCATGATCGACGGCACGCCCGCCATTACGAACACATTGCCGATCTGGAAGCCGGGCGCGGTGCTGACCGGATTGTCGATCAGCACCGCCCCCTTCGGCGTGTTGGCCATGCGCAGCCGCGCCTCGTTCAGCAGGCCGCTGTCGGCATAGTGCGCCTCCAGCCTTCGGCGCGCCTCCGGATGCTGGATCAGCGGCACGCCGAAGGCCTTGGCGATGCATTCGGAAGTGATGTCGTCATGGGTTGGGCCGATGCCGCCCGTGGTGAAGAGGTAGGTGTATCGGGCGCGGAGCGCATTCACGGCCGCCACGATCTCCGCCTCATCGTCCGGCACGACACGGACTTCGCGCAGGCGGACGCCGATTCCGCCCAGATACTTGGCGATGAAGATCAGGTTGGCGTCCTGTGTCCGGCCCGACAGTATCTCGTTGCCGATGATCAGCAGGGCGGCAGTGGGAGCCTGGGCGGAAGATTCGGTGCTCATGGGGCGGTCTCACGGCGGCGGGGCGTTCTGCTGGATATAACGCCCCGACGACCGTCTGCCCATCAGCCTTCCGGATCAGGCGGTGGCAAGTACCGCGCCGAGGATGCCGGCCAGCTTGGACAGGCCGCCATTGACGAAGCCGGTCAGCTTCGCCTGATCGACGGATGCCTGCTGGGCCGCAGCCACCTGCTGCTTCAGCGAGTCGAGGTCGGCGAGTTGGACGCCCGCCAGCGCCGTGGCGACATCGTCAAGCGCCAACCCCTGCATCTGGGCCTCGATCTCAAGCACCTGGAGCTTGGCCGCCGGCTGGTCCGCAGGAGCCATGTTGGGGATCTGCTGCTGCAGGGCGGCGAGTTGGGCCTGAAGGTCGGTCAGGGTCACGGTCATGTCGTTGCTTCCTTTATCTTCACGCGGCGGGTGCGGCGCCGCCGAATTCCTGCATCAGCCGCTCCAGGTCGCTGGCCGACTGCGCCACCTTCGGGGCCAGATCGGTGACGCGGGCCACGGCCGCCTGGACGAAGGGGGCATCAGTGATGGCCTGGACCAGCGGCTGGCCGATCCGCTCCTGATGCAGGTAGGTGTCCAGTACCTGCTGCGCCTGCGCCATCTCCGCCACATAGGCGGAAATCTCGTTCAGCTTGGCCTGGATCACCGCCATGTCGGCGGTCAGCTTGGCTTTGGCCTGGGCGGTGACCTGCGCCTGGGTGGAAATCGCCGCCATGGCGCTGTCCACGGTCGCAGGAGCCGGCGCGGTGGCCCCGGTCAGTTGCTGCTTGACCAGTGCTTCCGCCTGGGACTGGAGCTGGCTGAGATCCTGGATCGCCTGGGCCTGAACCTTTCCAGCCAGCGTCATGATGGCGCTGGCCTGGGCCGACTGCACCTGTGCCAGCGTCTTGAAGTTCGCGACCTGCGTCGACGACAGGGTCTTCACTTCCGGCGGCGTGCCGCAGGCGACCAGCGCCATGCATGTCAGCCCGGCCGCGACCAGCCGCATCGTTCCCACAGCCAAAACCTTCTCCAAAAGTATATAATCCGTATGAGGTATATCACCCGCATCGACGTAGAATTGCAAGCGCGCCCATGGGGAGCGAGCGATTGCCGCCGGGACGAACGGCGGGCTAGGTTCGGCCATGCACTTTCCCACCCCCTTGATCCCCGCCACTTTGGTCCGCCGATACAAGCGCTTCCTGGCCGATGTCGTCCTGCACGACGGGGCGGAGGTCACCGTGCATGTGCCGAATTCAGGCGCCATGCTGGGCATCGATGCGCCGGGCAGCCGGGTCTGGCTGTCCAGAAGCCCGAACCCGGCCCGAAAGCTGGCCTGCACGTTGGAGATGGTGGAGGCGGACGGCACGCTGGTGGGCTGCAACACCGGCCATCCGAACCGGCTGGCGGAGGAGGCGATCCGGGCCGGCACGATCCCGCAGCTTTCCGGATACGCGACCCTGCGGCGCGAAGTGAAATACGGAGTCAACTCTCGCATCGACATCCTGTTGGAGGATGCGGAGCGCGGGCGGGCCTATGTGGAGGTAAAGAACGTGCACCTCATGCGCAGCCCTGGAATCGCCGAGTTCCCGGACTGCATCACCAGCCGAGGGGCCAAGCATCTGCTGGAGCTGGCGGCGATGGTGCGCGAGGGGCACAGGGCGGTCATGCTGTATCTTGTCCAGCGCGCCGATTGTGACCAGTTCCGGTTGGCCGGGGACATCGATCCCACCTATGCGCGGGGATTGGCCCAGGCGCTGTCCAGCGGGGTTGAAGCCCTGTGCCATGCGTGTAAGGTCACGCCCGACGGCATCACGGTGGACAGACGCCTGCCGTTGGTTCTGGATGTTTAGGATTTTGCACGGGTGCGGGCACTGGCCGGCCCGATTGTGGAAAGAGATTGGACGTAAGATGACCGATGCCGCCCGCATGGAGACGCAGGAGGACGAGCGCTCCATCACCCTGTACAGCCTTGAGGAATTCGAGGGCATGCGCCGCGCCGGCCGCCTGGCCGCGGCCACGCTGGACATGATCACGGAGCATGTGCGCCCCGGCGTCGCGACGGAGGAGCTGGACCGGCTCTGCCACGAATTCATCGAGGCGAATGGCGGCATATCGGCGACGGTGGGCTACAAGGGCTACACCAAGGCCTCCTGCATCTCCATCAACCATGCGGTGTGCCACGGCATTCCGGGGCCGAAGCGGCTTCAGGACGGGGACATCCTGAACATCGACATCACCGTGATCGTCGATGGCTGGTACGGCGATACCAGCCGCATGTACATCGCCGGCAATGCCGGGGTGAAGGCGCGCAAGCTGGTGGATGTCACCTACGAGGCCATGATGCGCGGCATCGAGGTGGTGAAGCCCGGCGCCACGCTGGGCGACATCGGCCATGCGATCCAGAGCTATGCGGAGAGTCACCGCTTCTCCGTGGTGCGCGATTTCTGCGGCCATGGCGTCGGCCGTGTGTTCCACGACGCCCCCAGCGTGCTGCATTACGGCCAGCCCGGCCAGGGTGCGGTGCTGAAGGAAGGCATGATCTTCACCATTGAGCCGATGATCAATGCCGGCCGGTTCGACGTGAAGGTTCTGTCCGACGGCTGGACCGCCGTGACCCGCGACAAGTCCCTGTCCGCCCAGTTCGAGCATTCGGTGGGCGTCACCAAGGACGGGGTGGAGATCTTCACCCTTTCCCCCGCCGGCTACACCAAGCCGCCCTACGTCTGAGACCAGCCCGCTTCCGTGGTTCCCGTCTGGTCCGAGCGCAACTTTGCGGACCTGCATCACCCCTGCTACACTTCCTGCAAGAGTGTGCAGCAGGGGTGATGCAGCCATGGCGGCAGGAACGGACAGTTCGAGACACGGTGGCGGTGTGGCCGATGGCGAGGATATGGACGACCTTGCCCTCCGCATTGCCGGACGCCGCGGAGGCCGGCAAGCCCAGGCGCGGAAACCTCGGGAACTGAAGCTGGACGCGCCCGCCCCCGAACAGGCGGCGGCGCCCGAGAGCCTGTTTCCCGACCCCCATCCCCCTGCCCTGCCCCCTACGGCCTCCGAGCCGAAGAAGCCTGCCAGGGCGGCGAAGGAGAAGCAGCACTATCACGGCCACCGCGAGCGGCTGCGCAGCCGGTTCCTGGAGCAGGGGCCGGAGGCGCTGCAGGATTACGAGCTGCTGGAGATGCTGCTCTTCTCCGTCGATGCGCGGAACGATGTGAAGCCGCTGGCGAAGCGGCTGATCCAGAAATACGGCTCCCTCTGGGCGGTGGTGAACGCGCCGGTCCCGAAGCTGCGGGAGGATTTCGGCAGCGACGCCGCCATCGCCAAGATCCGCATCGTCGGGGCCATCGGCCTACGCATGGCGCGCCAGGAAATCCTGAGGAAGCCGGTCCTGTCCTCCTGGCAGAAGCTGCTGGATTACTGCGAGGGGGCCATGGGGCATGAGCCGCTGGAGCAGTTCCGGCTGCTGTTCCTGGACAAGAAGAACACGCTGATCGCCGACGAGGTGCAGCAGCGCGGCACCGTGGACCATACGCCGGTCTATCCGCGCGAGGTAGTGAAGCGCGCCCTGGAGCTGGGCGCCACCGCCATCATCCTGGTGCACAACCACCCCAGCGGCGACCCCACCCCGTCCCGCGCCGATATCGAGATGACCAAGCAGATTGTCCAAGCCGCCGGCGCGCTGGGCGTCGTGATCCACGACCATCTGATCATCGGAAAGGGCGGCAAGCATGTCAGCTTCAAGGGGGCGGGGCTGATGTGATGCCGCCTGGGATCGGGAGCGTGCGAGCACTGAGCTGTGTTACGGTAGCGGGAGCAAGGAGGCCGGAATGGCAGGCAGACCCCGGGCAGTGCGTGCCGCCAGCAAGCGGCAGGAGGAGGAGATCGAGGCCATTCGCCGCGAAGCGGAGGAGAGCATCCGCGCCCTGGAGGAGGGGCGCGTCGTCGATGGCCGATCCGTCGTCGAAGAGATGCGGGCCAAGCTCCGCGAGGCGTTCGGGCGCTGATCACGCGACAGGAAGGCCGCTCCGATGGCCTTCCTGACCCAACCTGCGCGGGACCGCATCCTTGAGCTGTTCGATCATTATGTCTCGAAACAGCGTCCCGAAGCCGCTGCTCGCCTGATCGATTCCGTGAATGAGGCGCTTCGGGTCCTGGACCACGATCTGGTCGGCGGGCGGACCTATCCCGGCGGCTATCCGGATCTGTCCGGTCTCGGATTCCTATGGTTCAAGGTGCACAGATACTGGTTCGGCTGCCGGCGGAGCGCCGACCATGGCGGCCATGTGCTGATGCAAATCCTCTACGACCAGGCCGACATGCCGCGCCGGCTGCTGCCCGACGGCCCCGTCGTGCCCTGGGGCGGGTGAGCCCCGCCCTGCGCCCCGCGCACTTTTCAAATCCGCGTGATGCCCCTATGGTCCGGCCGGTTTCCGCCAAAGCCCGACATTCCTAGAGGCCAGCCCATGATCCCCCGCTATTCCCGCCAGGAGATGACCCGCATCTGGGAGCCGGAGAACCGCTTCCGCATCTGGTTCGAGATCGAGGCGCATGCCATGGACGCCATGGCGGAGCTGGGCGTGGTGCCGAAGGAGGCCGCGGCCGCGGTCTGGAAGCGCGGCAAGTGGGAGATCGACCGCATCGACGAGATCGAGCGGGAGACCAAGCACGACGTCATCGCCTTCCTGACCAATCTGGCGGAGCATGTGGGGCCGGAGGCGCGGTTCGTGCACCAGGGCATGACCAGCTCCGACGTGCTGGACACCTGCCTGGCGGTGCAGTTGAAGCAGGCCGCGGATCTGCTGCTGGCCGATCTGGACAAGCTGCTGGCCGCGCTGAAGACCCGCGCCGTCGAGCACAAATACACCCCCACCATCGGCCGCAGCCACGGCATCCATGCCGAGCCGACCACCTTCGGCGTCAAGCTGGCCGGCCATTACGCCGCCTTCGCCCGCAACCGGGCGCGGCTGCTGGCGGCGCGGGACGAGATCGCCACCTGCGCCATCAGCGGGGCCGTCGGCACCTTCGCCAACATCGACCCCAGGGTGGAAATCCATGTGGCGGAGAAGCTGGGCCTGTCGGTGGAGCCGGTCAGCACCCAGGTGATCCCCCGCGACCGCCACGCCATGTTCTTCGCCACGCTGGGCGTCATCGCCGCCTCGGTCGAGAACCTGGCCACCGAGATCCGGCATCTGCAGCGTTCGGAGGTCCGCGAGGCGGAGGAGTATTTCTCCCCCGGCCAGAAGGGCAGCAGCGCCATGCCGCACAAGCGCAACCCGGTGCTGACGGAGAACCTGACCGGCCTGTCCCGCATGGTGCGCGGCTACGTCACCCCGGCGCTGGAGAACGTCACCCTCTGGCATGAGCGGGACATCAGCCATTCCAGCGTGGAGCGGATGATCGGCCCCGACGCCACCGTGACCCTGGATTTCGCGCTCGCCCGCCTGACCGGCGTGGTCGAGAAGCTGGTGGTCTATCCGGAGAACATGCAGAAGAACCTGGACATGCTGGGTGGCCTGCACAATTCCCAGCGGGTGCTGCTGGCCCTGACCCAGGCCGGGATGAGCCGGGAGGACGCCTACCGCGCCGTCCAGCGCAACGCCATGCCGGTCTGGCTGGAGGGCAAGGATTTCCGCAGCCTGCTGAAGGCGGACGAGCAGGTGATGCAGCACCTCTCCGCGGAGCAGATCGACCGCGCCTTCAACCTGGACTACCACACCAAGCATGTGGACACGATCTTCACCCGCGTCTTCGGGTGAAGCGCCGCCCCCGAGCCCTCGCCTTACCGGGGCGGGGGCTTGATTATCCGCCCACCGATGCCCGCCAAGCCATGTGCCCGTCCACGACGGACAGGAAGGCATCCACCACCGCCGGATCGAAAACGGTCCCGGCCTCCTCCCGGATACGGGCGATGGCACTGGCGGGGGACTCCGCCTGCGACAGGAGGTCGAACCTCTCCGCCACTGCCACGATCCGGGCGGCCAGGGGAATATCCTCCCCCGACAGGCCTTTACGTCCGCCGTTGCCGTCCCAACGTTCGCCGCGGTAATCAGCGATCTGCGCGCCCAGATCGAACCAGCCGGCATCTCCGGCCGGGTACAGGGTTTCCTCCGGCAGGGGGGCGGAGATCAGGCATTCGCCCGCCACCTCGCGCCCGGCATCCACCACGCAGGCCATGGACAACAGGTCCAGCAGCACCCCGTCCAGCGCCTCGGCCTGGACGCCGGAGCCGGCCAGCTTCCGGGCGATGGCATCGGCCAGACGGGCCACATGCAGGGCGCGGCGGCCGGCATCCCGCGTCCGGCATTCCGTCATTTGTGCGATCAGCGCCGTGGCGGCCCCGTTGGCGGCGCGGAGCTGGTTGAACCGGCAAAGATTCTCGAATCCCAACGAAACCTTGGCGGCGAACAGCTCGATCATCTGCCGGTCGTGGGGGCAGATCGGACGCTGGCTGTCGAAGCTGGCGACCACCTCCCGCCCGCCGGGGGTGGAGATGTAAAGGGTCGTCAGCCGCTCGCCGAAGATGGGCTGGCGGGTCCGGAAGGTCTGCTGGATCTGCGCCGCCGTTTCCTGCGGGATGCGTGCATCCAGGGGCTGGTTCACAACGTCGCGGAATCGGCCGGAGGCTGCCAGCACCACGATCCGGTCCGGGTCGCGCCTGCCATCCGCCTGCGGCGCGCCGCGCTGGACGCAGAGGATGCCATCCTCCCCAACCCCGATCATGGCCTGGAGCTGGATCAGCACGCCGGAATGCAACTGCTCCAGCGAGCGCACCATGAACAGGCTGGATGAGGCGTCGATGACCATGCTCAGCCCGCGCCGGCTGGCCTCGATCGTCATGATGTGGTCGTAGGTGCGCAGGGCCGCGATCATGGCGGTGAAGAGCCGCTGCGACGTCAGCTCCGTCTTCGCCTTGTAATCGTTGATGTCGTAGTCCAGCACGACGCGCTGCTCCGGCGCCTGACCCGGCTGTCCGGTGCGCAGGATGATCCGGACTTCCCGGTTGCCCAGCTCCTCCCGGATGGTGCGGACGCAGCGCAGCCCGGCGTCGTCCGTCTCCATCACCACATCCAGAAGGATCACGGCGATATCCCGCCGCTGCCGCAGGATCGCCAGCGCCTCCGCCCCGGAATAGGCGTTCAGGATTTCCAGCCGCCGTCCCTTGAACTCCAGATTCCGCAGGGCGAGCTGGGTGATGGCGTGCACCCCCGGCTCGTCATCCACCACCAGCAGGCACCAGGGCGGCAGAGCCACCGCCGGGTCCAGGTCATCGACCTCAACCACGTCGTCGTCGATCAGGAAGTCCTCATCGTCGGGCGCGGCGACCTCACCAGTCATCAGCGGACCTATAATGTACCGGGCCGGATCCGCCCCGCTGGGCAGGGCGGACATATGCTAATACATTAATATCGACTTCTCAGCAAATTTGCAGCGGAAAGCTGACGACCGTCACGGGCAGGCTAAGAACCTATTTCAGTAGGCAGACGAACTCCCAGACGGTGATGGCGCAGACGAAGTGGAGCATGGCTTCATAGGTGTCGGCGCGCTTTTCCCATCGGACGAGGATGCGGCGGTATCGGTTCAGCCAGGAATGTGCCCGCTCGATCATCCAGCGGCGGGGTTGGTGCGGGTGGGCGGGCGTTGCCGTGCGATCCTCACCCCTGCGGCGGATGTGGGTCGTGAGCCTGTAATCATACCCAAGCTGCCGCGGCCCGTCATAGTCGTAGCCCTTATCGAGGCAGAGATGCTGAGGATGCGCTGGGGTGGGCTCAGGCCGCGGCACGACAACAGCCTCAAGCGTCTGCTCCAGCAGCTTGAAGTCGATCACGTTGGCGCCAGCGACCGCGAGGCCGAGGGGGAGGCCGCGTCCATCGGTCAGCAGGGACCGCTTGGTGCCCAGCTTGGAGCGGTCGGTCGGGTTGGGGCCGACTTTTTTCCCCGCCCAACGGTGCCTTGGTCATTGCTCCGTCTGCCGACATCCAACTCCAATCAATCCCGACCAGGCCGTCATAGGCCAGCAGCCCCTCACGCCAGAAGGCCTCGAACACACCGGCCTCGGTCCATTCGCGAAAACGGCGGTAGGCGGAAGATGGCGAACAGATGCCGGTGGCTTTGAGCGCCTGCCACTGACTACCCGTGCGCAGGACAAAGAAGATCGCGTCCATCGCGGCGCGATCTGGAACCCGCGGATTATGGCAGCCCAGCGGATGCGCTGGACGCTCCGGCAGCAGCGGCTCCATGCGCCACCAGAGCTCATCCGGCAACCGCCAGCCATCGTCCTGGACCAATCTCCCCATCGTGACCTCCACCCGTTGAAGAGCAAAAGTCCAACAGCCCAGATACGGCAAGCTCCCTACTGGAATAGGCTCTAAAATGGCCCGAACGCGTTGTAGAGCAGGCCCAGCACCACGAAAATTCCCAGCCATATGGCGACGTTGCGCAGCAGTCCCTGCCGCGGCAGACGGCGCATTGCCGGATAGAAGAACGCCAGCAGCATCAGGCTGGCGACCAGACTCATCCATTGTCCTTCGGTCATGCCGTTCCCTTTTTCCTTCGCCTCTCCGGCGGAGGTGGCCCCGGAAGGGGCCGGGATCAATCCCGCGCGCTTGCCGCAGCCCTCGCGCTCCGCTAGGGTCCGCCGCAGGGGCCCGCTTGGCGGAATCGGTAGACGCCAGGGACTTAAAATCCCTTGTCCGCAAGGACGTGCCGGTTCGAGTCCGGCAGCGGGCACCATCCCCTTCAGACTGCATGACCGTCATGGCTTCCGGTGCGGCCCCGTGAAAATGGGGAGGAACCGGAGCTCTCAGCCGACCGGCGGGGGCGGAAGCTCAAGAACTCCGCCAGAGAAAACACTCTGACCGGCGTTGCCGGCAAAAAGCATGTAGCCCACGATCAAGAGCATCGTGACCACAATCAGTCTGTTCAGGTTTTTCGCTACCATAAGAACCCTCCTCGGCTCTTGGCGCAGCTTTGATGGCCCAGATTTATCTCAAGTATTTGCCGGATGGAAGCTCCCTCCGGATGATGCGTCTCTTTCGCCAACCGGCCCCACAAAAGCGTATTCAGATGCCGACCCGGATAGCGGGGATAGCCCGGCCGATTCCGGCCCATCCGAAAGAGCGCAGCATTTCAGCCGTGCGCCGCCGCCGGTCTATCCGGTGGGAGCGGTTGGAGGCCGCATCTGTTGACCTGCATCTCACGCTACAGGGTTGCCAAACATGAAGAACCCTTTTCTCAGCCTGTGGCTCAGTCAGGCCAATGCCTGTGCCGGCGTGGTGCGCGGCTTCTGGGCCGGCGAAATGAAGCGCCAGCAGACCGCCATGATCAGCGCCATGAGCGGAAAGGCCGGAGCCAAGCCCCGCGCCAAGGGCAAGAAGCGCCCGAGCCGGAAGTCCGGCTGACCTCCCGCATCTGAAACATGTCTTCGCCCAATTCCGGACGGCTGCCCGATTCCGGACAGTGTCCGCTGTCCGAAAATGAACAGTGCGTTGGGATGCAAGTGGCGGGATCGTACAAGAGCGTGGGCAAATCAGCGAAATTGTCGCGGCCGATTATCCGGCATTCGCTCCGCGCGTCTGAAAACCCTGGAAAATACCGGACTTCGGGAAGTTGGCACGGCGGTTGCTGATAAGGGGATATCCCAGGGCGACGGACCAGACGGTCCAGCCCGCAACCAGCAACCGATGGAGTTTCCGATGACCATGATCGCCACGAACCCCCGCCCCTCCATGCTGTCCAGCCTGATCTCCCGCCTGCCGGCCGCGTCCGACCTGCTGGAGACCGTGCCGGTCCTCTCCGCCGCCATCGTCATGGTCGTGACCCTGAACGGGCTGTTCTGATCGATGCCGCGGGTCGCATGAAGCGGGCGGGCCAACCCGCCCGCAAAAGACCAACCCGAGAAAACGCTGAGTTTCTAAAGCACTCATATTCCGGCAGCAGACATTTGCGGCAATGTGCTCGAATGCTGGCCGGCGGACCAGTGGAGCAGCACGGAATCCACGATCCCGGCTGGCGTGTACCGTCATCGGCGGAGAGGATCTGAGGATGCCGGCATGGCCATGTTCCTCCGCTCTGCCACAAGGAGACCGGGCGCAAGGCCGAATAGCCCTGGCCCGATCAGTTTATCTGCGACCGCGGGACCGCCGCTCCGGTTCCACCGGCTCTCCCCAGCGGGTCAAGCCATGAGCCGTCGGGTGCGGCGCCGGGCAGCCTTCCGTGGCAAGACGGGCCTTCTTGCCCATGAAGCAGCCGCAGAGCCCGCAGACCTTCCGTTCCCGGAAAGCCGCCCGCCCTGCCGCTTGCATCAGGCCGGACGGGGCGTCCTGGAAGTGCACACACCCGCCGCAGGCCTGGAGCCTGCGCTCATAGGTATCGGCATCCACCACCCCGAACCCGGCGCGCGCCCACCGCCAGAAGGCCGCGGCCGCAGTCGCGGCAAGCTCCGCCGGCGGAGGGCCGGCTGCGGCATTCCGGGCCTGCACGGCCCGGGCCTGGGCGTCGATGCAGGTCCGCAGCTCCTCCAGGGACCGGGGCTTGGCATATAGCTCGCCGATATGGTCCGGATCGGCGAAGATGCCGGCCATCACCTCCGGCGCCACCTCGTCCGGCAGTCCGGCCAGCCGCCGCAGCTCGGCCCGTGCCTTGTCCAGCGCCTCCCCGCTCACGACACCCCCGCGGCCCGTGACGCCTGAAGCTTGCCGCTGACCTTCTGAAGGTACTGCCCCGCCTGCCCGCGGGTCTGGATCGCCGCCACCTCGGCCTTGATCGCCGGATGCTGCGCGGGTGGGGACATCTGCAGATCCTGCACCATCGCCACATGCAGGAAGCCCGGAATGTTCCCGGCATTGGCGGTGGAGTCGGGATCGGCGGCAGGCCGCGGCGGCACCGCGCCCGGCACGGCCGGTTCAGGCAGCGTGGTCGGCGCGTCGGTGCGTGGCGTGGAGAGGGAGAGCAGCGGCAGCACCGTGTTGGCCGCCGCATCCCGCGCCGTCAGCGGCGCCATCCCGAACAGTTTCTCCACCGTGGCAAGGATGGAGGTGTGGTCATAGACGCGGCTGTCGATGGTGTTCGCCGGGATCAGGGGGGAGATGACCACCGCCGGAACGCGGATACCGTACTGCTTGAAGTCGAATCCATACTGGTTGTAATCGCGGGACGCACCGTCGTCGGGCGCCACGGCGGGCGGCGGCGCCACATGGTCGTAGAAACCGCCATGCTCGTCATAGGTGACGATCAGCAGGCTGGTCTCCCAATGGGGGGAGTTGCGGATCGCCTCGTAGGTCGCCTTGATCAGCGCCTCTCCATTGGCGACGCCGTCCAGCGGATGCTGGGAATTGCCGTACTCGTAGGTGCCCTTGATCACGTCGCCATAGTTCGGCTCGATGAAGGTGTAGGCCCAGGGATAGCTGGCCCCGGCGATATCGGTCGCGAACCGGGAATAGCTCTGGATATCCGTATGATGGATGCCGGCCAGCGCGCCGGAGACCGGGAAATGGTCGCCTGCATAGATCCGCCAGCCGAAGCCGCCCTTCGCCTTGCCCAGCGCGTCGAAGATCGTGCCGTTCGGGAAGGAGAAGCCGTCGAAGCCTTCCCATTCCAGGATCTCCGACGTGGACGGGCTGTGGTCCAGCCCGCCGGAGGAGGCGGCATAGACGAAGAACCGATTCGGCCAGGTCGGGCCGGGGATGGAGGAGAACCAGCTATCGCAGACGGCGAACTCCTTGGCGAGCGCGTTCAGGACCGGCAGCGCGTCGGGCGTGAAGCCCTGCATGATCTGGCCGTAGTCGCCGGCGGGAGCGCCGCCCTCATCCTCGGGCTGGGCAACGGCGTAGTCGCTGACGAAGCCGCTGTTGTCGATGGGCGGATAGGGTCCGCCGGCCGGATAGGCCGCGCCGTGCCCGCACAGCTCCTCCACCACATTCAGAAATTCATGGCCGGGATCGACCGGCATGGCGACGGGTGGGTTCGTGCCCACCGCGTAGCTGATGCCCTGGTAGCTGTTGGACGCGGTCGCGGCCGGCCCGTTCACGCTGGCGGGCTGGCCGGTCACGGCGTCGGTTCCGGTCAGACCGGAATGGCCCAGCATATGGTCGAAGGACCGGTTCTCCAGCATGAGGACGAAAACATTGGTGATGTTCGGGGTCATGGCTGATTCCAGGCTGCTGGAAGCGCCGCATCGGCAAGCGCCGCCAAGGAGATGAGGGTCGGGTGGTATCGGCTGTCGAAGCCGGGATCGGTGCTGCGCGGGTCGATTGGAATGCTGCCCTGCTCCGCCGCCACACGAGCCAGATGCCCGATGCCGGTCCGGTAGTCGGGGGGGCCCCCCGCACCCGCCCAGGCCATGCCGGCCAGAAGCTCGGCGGCGATATCGAAATAGCCGGCGCCGAGGCGGGCCAGGGCGCAGTCGCCCGCCCAGCCATGCAGAAGGTCCCGCTGCTCCGGCGTCCATGCCGCCGCGCGCCAGCCGAAGCCGGTTGCGAAGAAGACCGCATGGGTCAGATCGTAGAGTGGCGACAGGCTCGGCCGCACCCGGCACCGGGCAGCCGCCTTGTCCAGGGCCGTCAACGCCTCGGCCCGGCAGTCCCCGATCCCGGAGATGTCCAGGACGAAGCTCCGCGGCAGGGACGGCGGCATGGCGTGCAGTGCGGCCTCGACACTGTTCCGGAAGGCGAAGCGCCTTCCGGCTGCCCGCTCCATCATCGGAAAGACGCAGACCAGATCGGCGGCCGACGGCATGGCCGCGATCCGGCCCCAGTCCCATGCTGCCGCAAGCGCCTGCACTTCCGGCCAGAGGCGGTCGGCAAGCCGCTCCGCCCAGGGAACCAGCGCCCCGCCCGCCGGCCTTTGCCGGGGTCCGGTCAGCGCCGCCAGGATGATCGCCAGCTCCGCCAATGGCTTCACATCGCGGAGTCTGGCGGCTGCATCCCGTGGCGCTGGCCGGAACCGGTCGAGATGATCCTCGATCCAGGCGCACAGGACGCCGGCCGCTTCATGCGGACACGGCATCATGCACCGTTCAGGAGTTCACGGTAGACATGCCGGTCGAGCAGGCGCCGGACTGCTCGAACATGTAGAAGCTGGAGGTCGAGACCGTGAAGTACAGTGACGCGCCGCTGTCGTCGGAGTCCATGGTGCACTGCTTGGACGGCTGCTGCAGCGTGCCTTCGGTCTGATAGGTGCCGGCATTCGGGCCGTCCAGAACCTGGACGCGGCAGTACCAGTAGTCGTTGCCGCTGCGGAACACGCCGGTGTTGTGGCCGGCGACCAGCGGACCGGCGGACGCGCCGGGAGCCGTGATCACGGGGCCGCCGGCCGGCCAAACCTGCACGCCGTCATCGCTGTACTCATGCGAGAAAGAGATGATCGCATTTCCGCCGGTGTTGTTGATCACGTAGATGTTGGCGCTGTTGTTGTAAGAGTCGGACATGATTGATCCCCTGTTTATGATCACATTATCAGCATTTTGCCTGATGTATACAGGGCACGCTTTCTCTTATTCAGAGTGACGCACCCTGAATTCTCTGACCAGTACGGTTGCAACTGCAAATCGCCTGGACGCGCTGAACTTATGTCAAAATTGCCTTAGATGCTAGCTTTGATTTTTGTCGTGCTGGGTTAAAATTCTATTACGTGTATAAGGCATATGCTCTCAAGTGCAGACACGGTTCGGAGGAGCGGCAAGGGCACAGGCTGCTCCTGTCGGGATTGGCCCCGGCGGCCGGCTGGGCTACTCTCGCGGCCCGCTGCAGCGCACACATCCCCGGACCCGCCCATGCCAAGCCCGCTTCGTATTCTCGCCGGCCCCGAAGCCAGGGCCCGGATCGCGAAGGACGGGCTGCATGAGGATCTGTTCGACGTGGTGGCGGGGGCCAGCGGCGGGCCGAAATGGCTGGCGCTGACGCGGCTGGACCGGGCCGTCTTCGGCCATTGGTTCCGCACCCGCACCCGACCGCTGTCGATGGTGGGCAGCTCCATCGGCTGCTGGCGCTTCGCCTGCGTGGCGCAGCGGGACCCGGCGGCGGCCTGCCAGCGCTTCGAGGAGAATTATCTGGCCTATACGGTGGAGGCCCCGGTCACGCCCGCGATCCTGACCCGGCATTGCCGGGAGTTCCTGGAGGTGATCCTGGAGGGCGATGCGCGGGAGCAGATCCTGACCCACCCGTCCATGCGCCAAGCCATCCTGGCAGTGCGGGGCCGGGGGCCGGCGGGCCGCGCGCATCCGCTGGCCATGGGCACCGGCCTTGCCGCGGCCGCCATCGCCAACGCCGCCAGCCGGCGCAGCCTGCCGCTCTTCTTCGAGCGCACCCTGGTCTATGACGACCGCAGCCCGCCGCCCTTCGATCTGGCGAAGGGCTTCCGCACCATATCGGTGAAGCTGACGGCGCAGAACATGGAGGCGGCACTACTCGCCACCGCCGCGGTGCCCTTCGTGTTCGAACCGGTGCTGGAGCTGCACGGCGCCCGTCCCGGCCTGTATCTGGATGGCGGCATCATGGACTACCACCTGGACATCCCGTTCCAGGGGGACGGGCTGGTGCTGTACCCGCACTTCTCGGACCGGGTCATTCCCGGCTGGTTCGACAAGTTCCTGAAGTGGCGCAAGGCCGATCCGCGCAACCTGTCCCGTACCGTGCTGGTCTGCCCGAGCGCCGAGTTCATCGCCGGCCTGCCCGGCGGCAAGATCCCCGACCGCGCCGACTTCAAGCGGATGCCCACCGCCCAGCGCCTGCTCGCCTGGAAGCGGGCCGTGGCGGAGACCCAGCGGCTGGCCGACATCTGGCACGAGGCGCGGGAAAAGGACCGGCTGGCCGACCTGGTCGAGCCGCTGTGCTGAGCGTCAGTACCAGGCTTCGGTGAAATAGAGCCCGTCCGGCGGGGCCGTGGGGCCGGAGGCGGAGCGGTCGCGGGCCTCCAGCGCGCGGGTGACGTCGTCCGCCGTCCAGCGCCCTTCCCCCACCAGCTTCAGCGTGCCCACCATGTTCCGCACCTGATGGTGCAGGAAGGAGCGGGCGCGGGCGGTGACATGCACCTCCTCCCCCACCCGCGCGACGGCGAGCACGTCCAGCGACTTGTCCGCCGACCTGGCCTGGCACTGGCTGGCGCGGAAGCTGGTGAAATCGTGCCGCCCCACCAGCCTCTGGGCCGCCGCATGCATGGCCTCGGCGTCCAGCGGCGGCATCACATGCCAGACCCGGCCGGCATCCAGCGCCGGCGGGGCGCGGCGGTTCAGGATGCGGTAGAGATAGGCCCGGCCCAGGCAGGAGAAGCGGGCATGGAATTCCGGCTCCACCGGTTCCGCCAGCAGCACGGCGACGGGATCGGGGCGGAGATGGAAGTTCAGCGCCTCCCGCAGCTTCGGCCCGGTGATCGGCCGGTCCAGGTCGAAGCTGGCCACCATGCCCAGCGCGTGGACGCCGGAATCGGTGCGCCCGGCCGCGTGCACCGTCGGCGTTTCCCGACCGAAGGCGGCCAGGGCGCGCTCCAGCGCCGCCTGCACCGACGGCCCGTTCTCCTGCCGCTGCCAGCCCACGAAAGGCCGGCCGTCATATTCCAGGGTGAGTTTCCAGCGCTGGGTCATAGTGCTTCACACCGCGATCCGCTCCCCCACCGCATGGGGGAAGCCGCGGAGGAAGTCCGCCCCTGCCACCGGCCCCTTGCCCGGCCGCTGCACGGTCAGCAGCCGCACCGCACCCTCGGCGCAGGCCACCGTCAGGTCACCGGCCAGCAGCGCGCCGGGCTCCCCCCTTCCCGCCGCCGGCTCCGCCGCCAGCACCTTGATCTTCTCCCCGTTCGCGGCGTCGAACCAGCAGCCGGGCCAGGGGGTGAGGCCGCGCACCTGCCGGTCCAGTTCCGCGGCCGTGCGGCTGAAATCCAGCCGGCCCTCCTCCTTCGCCAGCTTGGCGGCATAGGTGACGCCCTCCTCCGGCTGGCTGGCACCCTTCAGCGTGCCCGCAGCCAGCCCGTCCAGCGCCGGCACGATCAGCTCCGCCCCCTGCGCCGCCAGGGCGTCGTGCAGCTCGCGGGCCGTCATGCGGGGGCCGATGGGGACGGCGCCCTTCAGCAGCATGTCGCCGGTGTCCAGCCCGGCATCCATCTGCATGATGGTGGTGCCGGTCTCGGCATCGCCGGCCAGGATGGCGCGCTGGATCGGGGCGGCACCGCGCCAGCGCGGCAGCAGGGAGGCATGCACATTGATGCAGCCCAGCCGGGGCGCATCCAGCACCGGCTGCGGCAGGATCAGCCCATAGGCCGCCACCACCGCGGCATCCAGCCCCAGCGCCGCGAAAGCCGCCTGCTCCTCCGCCTTCCGCAACGATTTCGGGGTGCGCACCTCGATGCCCAGCTCCTCCGCCCTGCGGTGGACGGGGCTTGGCTGCAGCTTGTGCCCGCGGCCGGCGGGCCGGGGCGGCTGGCTGTAGACGCACACAACCCGATGCCCCGCATCCACCAGGGCGTTCAGGATGGACACGGAGAAATCCGGCGTGCCCATGAAGGCGAGGCGAAGGGGCATGGAGGGGGCTCCGGTCTTCTGGAACGGTTGCCTGCCCTCTCCGCCCGTCATCCCGGCGAAAGCCGGGACCCAGGGGCCGCATGTACCGCCCTTTGGGCTCTGGGCCCCGGCTTTCGCCGGGGTGACGGGTGGATAGCGGTCGGCTCCGGGTGGCGGGTATGGGATGGGCGGCTTACGCCTGCCGCTTCAGCTTGGTCATCTTGCGCATGATCATGCTGCGCTTGAGCTGGGACAGGTGGTCGATGAAGAGGATGCCGTTGAGGTGGTCGATCTCGTGCTGCACGCAGGTCGCCAGCAGCCCGTCGGCCTCCATCTCCCGCACCTCGCCGCCGCGGTCCACATAGCGGACCTTGACCTGGGCGGGGCGGGTCACGTCGGCATACACCTCGGGGATGGAAAGGCAGCCCTCATTGTAGGTGGACTGCTCCTCCGACCTCCACACCACCTCCGGGTTGATCATGGCGACGGGGTTCGGCTTCTCGGTCTTGTGGTCGGCCACGTCGATGACGATCAGCCGCTCCAGCAGCCCGACCTGCGGGGCGGCCAAGCCGATGCCGGGCGCCTTGTACATGGTCTCCAGCATGTCATCCGCGAGCTTCGCCACCCGTCCGTCGACATTGGCGATGGGCGCGCAGACCTTCTTCAGGCGCGTATCGGGAACGATGAGGATGTCGAGCAGGGCCATGGACGCGGGATTCCAGCTAGGTGCGGATTTCGACAGGGCAGATAGGACCAACGGGCTACGCCGTCAAGCAATGGAGCGGTGAGGCTGGAATGCGATTTCCCTGTGCCCCGGCCTACTCCCCCGCCCGCGTGCCGATCATGCGCAGCTCCGCCGCCTGCGGTTCGCGCGGGGCGTGGTCGAGCTGGTCCAGTTCGGGCAGCTCGGCGGTCTCCGGAGCGGCCTTCAGCTCCTTGAACTTGCGGGCGGTGACCAGCACGCGGGTTTCCAGCGTTCCCACCGCCTTGTTGTAGCAATCCACAGCCTGCCCCAGCCCCTTGCCCATCCGGTTCATGTGCCCGGCCAGCACGCCCAGCCGCTCATAGAGGTCGCGGCCGAGCTCGGAGATTTCGCGGGCGTTTCGGGCCAACTGCTCCTGCCGCCAGCCGTAGGAGACGGCGCGCAGCAGGGCGATCAGGGTGGTGGGGGTGGCGGGGATCACCGACTGGTCGATGCCGGCCTCGATCAGGGCCGGGTCCTGCTCCAGGGCCGCGGAGAAGAAGTTCTCCCCCGGCAGGAACATGACCACGAATTCCGGCGCCGGTTCGAACTGCGCCCAGTAGCGCTTCTCCCCCAGCCCCTTCATATGGTCGCGGATGTGGCGGGCGTGGCGGGCCATGTGGGCAGTGCGGGCGCCGTCCTCCGTGGCGTTGGCGGCGTCCAGGAACGCCTCCAGCGGGGCCTTGGCATCCACCACGATGCTCTTGCCGCCGGGCAGGTTCACCAGCAGGTCGGGGCGCAGCCGGCCCTGCTCCCCGGCGTCCACGCTGACCTGCTGGGCGAAGTCGCAATGTTCCAGCATGCCCGCCATCTCCACCACCCGGCGGAGCTGGATCTCGCCCCAGCGACCGCGCGTGTTGGGGCTGCGAAGTGCCCGGACCAGATTGGTCGTTTCCGCCCGCAACTGGCCCTGGCTGTCCATCAGGCTGGCCACCTGCGTCTTCAGCTCGGTATAGGCGCCGATGCGCGCCTGCTCCAGCGCCTGGATGGCGCCGTCGAACTTCTCCAGCCGCTCCTTCACCGGGGCGACCAGCTCGCCGATGGCCTGATGGCGCTTCTCCAGCTCGCCCTTGGCGGTCTCGTTGACCTTTTCCAACTGCGCCTGGGCCAGCGCCAGGAAGTTCTGGTTGTTGCTGGCGAGCGCATCCGCCGACAGCGCCTTGAAGGCGTCGCCAAGGCGGGTCTGGGCCTGGTCGATCAGAGCGATCTTCTCCGCTGCCGCCGCCCGCTCCTGCCGCAACTGCTCATGCGCCTGGGCCAGGGACTGGCGGGCGCTGGTGAGTTCGGCGCGCAGCTCCCGGTTCTCCGCCTCCAGCCCGGGCACCCGCACGGCCGTGGTCTCGGCCGCCGCGCGGGCGGCGCGGTCATCGGCATGGGCCTCCTGCATATCGGCCAGCAGCCGGTCGCGCTCCACCGCCTCCGCCTTCAGCTCCTCGATCTGGCGGAGGGCGAAGTCGGCCTCCGCCTCCGCCGCGGCGCGGGCGGCATCCTGCTCGGCAATCCGGCTGCCAGCCCAGAGCCGGACCAGGATGAAGACCAGCACCGCCGCAATGCCGGCGCCGAGGGCCAGGGACTGCGGCTCGACCGCAAAAGGCATCATGAAAGGGGCACCCCGAATCGCGAGGTCCCCATGCTAACGGAAAGTGGACGGATTGTGAACGCCGGGAGAACGCGCGCAATCCAAGGCGGAATTGGTCCATGCGCACCATGGAATTGCCATTCCTTGTCCTTGCTGCGCGCAAAACACGCGCTGAAGATCGTCCGATCCGATCATGGGAGGGGACGATGTCCGTCATCGCGCCGGCCGGGGAGCCGTACAGGACCGACCGATTTCTGCAGGCCGCAGCCGATCTGGTGCGGAGGTTCCCGGTGGCCCTGGTTGGCGTGCTGCTCTGGACCGGCTTCGCACTGGCGGATGCGCATCTGGGGGAAATCTACAGTGAGGCGATCCGGGCCGCCGAACGCCACATCCTGATCGCCGCCTTCGCCCTGTTCGCCTGGGGCACGGCCGGGCGGTTGATGGCGGAGCGTGGGGGCTGGTCCTCCGTCCGAACCTGGGCGGTGATGCTGGGCGGGGCAGTGGGGACCTATGCCGCCGCCATCGTCGGCGGGACGGAAGGGCACGAGATGCTGCTGCTGGCGGCCGCCCTTGCCCTGCTGATCGTTACCGCGGCGGGGCCGGGTCGGGCCGGGTTCGACGGCCGCTTCTGGACCGCCAACGCGGCCATCGTGGTGCATGCCGGGATCGCCATGGCCGCGGCATTGCTGCTGCTGGGCGGAACGATGCTGCTGCTGGTCGGGGTGAAGCAGCTCCTGGGGCTGGACATCGACGAATGGGCCTTCGAGAACACGGCCATCCTCTGCGTGCTCGGCTTCGGGCCGGCCCTGGCCCTGGCGGCCTTGCCGCAGGCCGACGATCCCGCCCCGCTGGGCGCCACCGAGCTGCGGGTGCTGACCTTCCTCAGCGCCGGCATCGCCGTGCCGCTCTGCACCGCCTATCTGCTGCTGGTCTATGCCCAGTTCGGGCGTTTCCTGCTGGCAGGCTCGGTGCCCGCCAATGAGACCGGCTGGCTGGTCAGCCTGTTCGGCACGGCCGGCATCGTGACCTGGATGATGGCGACCGGCAATGGCGAGACCGGGCGCTGGCCGCATGTGGCGCTTTACCGCCGCCTGTTCTTCCCGACGCTGGCGGTGCCCGCCGGCGTGCTGGCCTATGCGCTGTATCTGCGGGTGGCGGCCTATGGCTGGACGCCGGAGCGGACGGTGCTGGGGCTGGTGGTGGTCTGGTTCGCCCTGTCCATCCTGTGGTGGGCGACGCGGCGCTGGACCGGGCTGGGCATGCGGGCGCTGGTCGTCATCCTGGCCGCGGGCAGCGCCATCACGTCCATCGGGCCGTTGTCGCTGAGCGCCGTCACCGTGCGCAGCCAGTTGGGCCGGCTGGAAACGGCGCTGGCCGATGCGGGACTGCTGCGGGACGGGGTGCTGACCATTCCCGCGCAGGGTTCCGGTCTTGCCGATATCGGGAAGGTGGCCTCCCCCCTGGAGGCGATCCGGCAGGCAGCCGGCGGGGAGTATGAGCTGCCCTGGCCGGGGGCCGGCACGGTGGCCGACCTTGCCCAGGCGACCGGGGCGGACCTGCAGCCCGCTCCGATGGGGCGGGACCTGGTCCAGTACGGCTATATCCCGCCGTTCCAGCCGGGTCTGGAAGTTCCCGAAGGGACACGGTTTGCCCGTACCATATGGCTGGACACGCAGGCTGGAAACGCCGCCATCCTCTCCGCCGCGTATCCGGTGGATATCCGTCTCGCCGCGGATGGGAACAGTCTGCTCGTCGATCTCGGCGGGGCGGAGGCGGAGCGCATCGGTGTCGGCGAGCTGACGGGCCGGCCAACGGTGCCGGATGAACGAGGGGAAGCGGCGTCCAGCCATCCCATCACCCGCTCCGGCCCGGCCGGGACGATCACCTTCTACCCGCTCTCCGCCGAGGCGTTGGCGGGAGAGGATGGTGACACGCCGCAGCTCCGCACCATCGAACTGCTGGTGCTGTTCGCGCCGTCCGGACGTTAGGTGCGCCTACTCCGCCGCCTGCTGGGCGGCAGCGCCGGCGACGTCCTGCACCCAGCGGCTGGTGCAGACGATCCGGTTCCGGTCGCAACGGTCGGCGTATCGCTGGGCTACCGCGATCACCTCGTGCATCAGCCCCTCCGACAGGAAGGTGGGATTGAGGCCGAGGCCGATCAGCCCGGCATTCTCCACATCCAGGTCGTTCTCCGGCGCTTCCTTGCGCGGGTTGTCCAGATGCTCCACCGGCACGCCGGTGCGGGTGGAGACCAGGGCGGCAAGGTCACGCACCCGGTGACATTCGGTCATCTGGTTCATGATCCGCACCCGGTCGCCGCGCTTCGGCGGGGACAGGGCTGCCAACTCGATGCAGCGCACCGTGTCGCGGATATGGATGAAGGCCCGGGTCTGGCCGCCGGTGCCGTGAACGGTCAGCGGATGGCCGATGGCCGCCTGCATCAGGAAGCGGTTCAGCACCGTGCCGTAATCGCCGTCATAGTCGAAGCGGTTGATCAGCCGCTCATCCATGTCGGTTTCGGGGGTGCTGGTGCCCCAGACGATGCCCTGGTGCAAATCGGTGATCTTCAGCCCGTCATTCTTGGCGTAGAACTGGAAGAGCTGCTGATCCAGGCACTTGGTCATATGATAGATGCTGCCCGGATCGGGCGGGTACAGCATCTCGATATCCGCCTCCGCCCCGCCGGAGCGCAGCGTGGCCTCCACATAGCCCTCCGGCACGCGCAGGCCGCGGGCCTTGCCGTAGCCATAGACGCCCATGGTGCCAAGATGCAGCAGATGGGCGTCGGGGGCGGCCTCCACCATGGCGCAGAGCAGGTTGTTGGTGGCGTTGACATTGTTGTCGACGGTGTAGCGCTTGTGGTGCCGGCTCTTCATCGAATAGGGTGCGGCGCGCTGCTCGGCGAAATGCACGACGGCGTCCGGCCGCTCCGTCCGCAGCAGCTCTTCCAGCGCTTCATAGTCGCGGGCGACATTGAGGTTCCTGAACTCGATCTCCCGCCCGGTCAGCTCCCGCCAGGCGTCCAGCCGTTCGTCCAGGGACCGGATGGGGGTGAGGCTCTGAACGCCAAGCTCGCCATCGGTCGCGCGGCGGACCAGATTGTCGACGATCACCACCTCGTGCCCACGGGCGGAAAAATGAAGCGCCGTCGGCCAGCCGCAGAAACCATCGCCGCCTAGAACCAGGACCCTCATGAGCACTCCCCGTGTTGAAAGCCGGACATACCCTTGCAACGATATCGGCAATGAATAGGAACCGGGGATGGGCTGCAATATAACCAACTGCCTGTCACAAAAAAGAAAACGACTTTTGGTCTAGCCAGTAAGTAGCCCACCTCATGCGAATTCTGATCCCGACCGATGCGTGGACGCCCCAGATCAACGGGGTGGTGCGCGCCCTGTCCACGACCATTGCCCATCTGCGGGACATGGGGCACGAGGTCCTGCCCATCGGTCCCGACCGATTCCGCACCGTTCCCGCCCCCAGCTATCCGGAGGTGCGGCTGGCCCTGTTTCCCGGGCGGGAGATCGGCCGGATCATGGACGGGTTCCGTCCCCATGCCGTCCATATCCCCGTCGAAGGCCCCATCGGACTGGCCGCGCGCCGGCAATGCCTGAAGCGCGGCTGGCCCTTCACCACCAGCTTCCACACGCGGTTCGGCGACTATTTCGCCCAGAACCTGCATATCAGCGCCGCCGTGCCCTATGCCTTCCAGCGCTGGTTCCACAATGCCGGCAGCGGCTTCATGGTCCAGACCGACACGCTGGCGCGGGAGTTGGCGGCCCGCGGCTTCCGCAATATCAAGCGCTGGAACCGGGCGGTGGATACGGAACTGTTCCAGCCCCTGGGCGACCGCGACTTCCTGAACCTGCCGCGCCCCATCTTCATCAATGTGGGCCGCGTCTCGGCGGAGAAGAACCTGGAAGCCTTCCTGAAACTGGACCTGCCCGGCAGCAAGGTCGTGGTGGGCGACGGGCCGCAGCTTTCCACCTACCGCGCCAGATATCCGGACGTGCATTTCCTGGGCTACCGCACCGGCCCGGACCTTGCCCGGTACTTCGAGGCCGCGGACGTGTTCGTCTTCCCCTCCCGCTTCGAAACGCTGGGGCTGGTCAGCCTGGAGAGTCTGGCCTGCGGCACGCCGGTGGCTGCCTTTCCGGTGCCGGGGCCGCTGGACGTGATCGGGAACAATCCGGTTGGCGTCCTGTGCGAGGATCTGCGCGCCGCCGCGCTGAAATGCCTGGAAATCGACCGGGCGACCTGCCGCAGCTATGCGCTGACCTTCTCCTGGCGGAAATGCACCAAAGAGTTTTTGGACAATTTAGCGCCCATCCATTGATGGAGTTGCGAATATCAGATGCAGCTTATAGATTGCCCCTCTCTTCCCGCGGCGGTGAATGGAAATGAGTTCCTCGATCGCCGATGCAGTGGGCAATGGCCCGCTGAAACGGCTGCTGAATCTCTGGTGCCGGGAAAGCCTGGCCCATGGCGGCATCCCGCCAAGATCGGCGTTTGCCCCTGAAATCCTGGGACCGTACCTGCTGCCCTGCATGTTCATCTATGAACGGCGCAGGGAAGCGGACGGCCGGGTCCGGTTCTTCTGCCGCGTTGCCGGCGGCAATCTGCGCGCCGCCTTCCGGCAGGAGGGCACCGGCCGCTATCTGGATGAGCTGATCCCGCCGGACTGGCTGGAAAACCGGGTGAGAATATTCAGCCGGTGCGTCGACGGGGGCCTGCCCCTGCTGATGACGGGGCATCTGGTGGCCGAAGGAGTGGAATGGCGGCCCTACCGGCGCTTGCTGACGCCGGTCCGCGCGCAGGACGGGGATGTGCAGCTCCTGGGCGGGATCGTCTTTCCCCGCCATGGGGAGGAGCAGGGAGGCAGGCCCTGTCCCCCGCCCGGCGGAAAGGTCCTCGTCACGGCGGCCACGCCCGAGGATATCGCCGCGCTGGCTGCGGCGTCGCCGGACTGAGTCAGAGGCTGCGCCGCGCCCGGAAGGCCGCGGTCAGGGTGCCGTCGTCCAGATAGTCCAGCTCGCCGCCCACCGGAACGCCATGGGCGAGGCGGGAGATGGCGACGGCGCAGGTGGAGAGGCGGTCGGCCAGGTAATGGGCCGTGGTCTGTCCGCCCACCGTGGCGTTCAGGGCCAGGATGACCTCCTTCACCTGCGGCTTGGCCGCCCGTTCCATCAGGCCGGGGATGGCGAGGTCCTGCGGGCCGATGCCCTCCAACGCCGAGAGGGTGCCGCCCAGCACATGGTAGAGCCCGCGATAGGCACCCGACCGCTCCATGGCCCAGAGATCGCCGACCTCCTCCACCACGCAGAGCATGGTGCGGTCGCGCGACGCATCCGTGCAGACATGACAGGGATCGTGGCTGTCCAGGTTCCCGCAGACCGAGCAGGTGCGGATGGTGGCCGAGGCCGCCGCCAGCGCTTCGGCCAGCGGGTCCATCAACCCTTCGCGCTTCTTGATAAGGTGCAGCGCCGCCCGCCGGGCGGAGCGCGGCCCCAGCCCCGGCAACTTGGCCAGGAGCTGGATCAGGCGGTCGATTTCAGGTCCGATCATGGGCAGCTGGAAGAAAAGAGGACGCTCGTCATTTTGCCCGCATCATATGGTGATTTGGGCAGGCCTGTTCATCGGCGAAGCGAAGAGCGCCCGCTTTTCCCTGTCCATTTTCCCGGTCAGAACGGGAACTTCATGCCCGGCGGAAGCTTCAGGCCGCCCATGAGCTTCTGGGTCTCCTCGGCCATGTGGTTCTCCACCTTCTGCTTGGCGTCGTTGAAGGCGGCGACGATCAGGTCCTCCAGGACCTCCACGTCCTCCGGATCGACCACGGACTTGTCCAGCTTCAGCTTCCGCAGCTCGCCCTTGCCGTTCAGCGTGACGCTGACCATGCCGGCGCCGGACTGGCCGGTCATCTCGACCTCGCCCAGCTTGGACTGCATCTCCTGCATCTTGGCCTGCATCTGCTGGGCCTGCTTCATCATGTTGCCAAGATTTTTCATGGCTCAGAAATCTCCTTCCCAATCGCCGTCATCGGCGGGTGGTGCATCGAAATAGGGATTGTCGGGGATGCTGTCATCATCGGAATCGGGCAGCGACGCCGCGGCGGCAGCCGCCTGTTCCGCCGCCTGCTCGGCCGCGAGGTCGCGGACCTGCTCGATCTTCGCACCCGGAAAGGCGCTCAGCACGGCCTGGACCACGGGATGTTTCGCCGCCTCCTCCTTGACGCGGGCGAGGGCGGCCTTCTCCTGCTCCGCCAGGGTGGGCGCGCCGGGGGCGGAGGAGACGGAGACCACCCAGCGCCGCCCGGTCCATTCGGTCAGGCACTGGCCCACCCGGCCCGCCAGATTGGCCGGGGCGAAGGAGGCCGGGCGCAGTTCGATCAGCCCGGCTTCGAACCTCACCAGATGGGTGGCGCTGTGCAGCATGCCGCCCAGCGCCCCCTCCCGCCGGTCCATGAACAGCTTCACCACCTCCGGGAAGCTCTGCGGGTCGGCCAGACCGGCCGCCACCGCCACTGCGGGCTGTTGCTGTACCGTGGCGGCCGGCTGCTCCAGCGGGCGGGCAAGGCCCTGGGCGCGGCCGCCGGACACCAGCGCCATGGGCGCGCCGCCATGCATGGCCTGGGGTGCGCCGGCCGGACCGGCCAGCGCCATGGCCCCGTTTCCGCCGCCCGGCCCGTTCGGCCCCAGCAGGGCGCGCGCCGCCGCCTCGGCCCCGCCGGCCTCCTGGATCTTCTTGATGAGGTCGCCGGGGCTGGGCAGGTCGGAGGCGTAGGCGAGGCGGATGACCAGCATCTCCAGCGCCTGCTGCGGCACCGGCGCCTGACTGACCTCGTTCAGGCCCTTGAGCAGAATCTGCCAGGCCCGCGACAAAGCCGGCATGCCCAGCTTGCCCGCCAGCTCCACCCCGCGGGTGCGCTCCTCCTCCGGCACGGACGGGTCGTCCGCCGTGCCGGGGACCACGCGGGCGCGGGTCAGGAAATGGGTGAAGTCCAGCAGGTCCTGCACCACCACGATGGGGTCGGCGCCCCGCTTGTGCATGTCGTCCAGGATGTCCAGCGCCTCCGCCGTGCGGCCGGTCAGCGTGGACGCGAACAGGTCGATGACGCGGGATCGGTCGGCCAGCCCCAGCATGTCGCGCACCTGCTGCGCCGTGACCTGCCCGCCGCCCAGCGCGATGGCCTGGTCCAGCAGCGACAGCCCGTCGCGCACCGATCCGTCGGCGGCCCGTGCGATCAGGGCGATGGCCTCCGGCTCCGCCGCGACCCCTTCCTTCTCCGACACGCGGGTGAAGTGGCCGACCAGCGTGGCATGGTCCACCCGGCGCAGGTCGAAGCGCTGGCAGCGCGACAGCACCGTGACCGGCACCTTGCGGATTTCGGTGGTGGCGAAGACGAACTTCACATGCGGCGGCGGCTCCTCCAGCGTCTTCAGGAGCGCGTTGAACGCGCCCTTGGAGAGCATGTGGACCTCGTCGATGATGTAGAGCTTGTACCGCGCGCCGGCCGGTGCGTAGCGCACCCCGTCGATGATCTCGCGGATGTTGTCGACGCCGGTGTTGCTGGCGGCGTCCATCTCCAGCACGTCGACATTCCGGTCGGCGGCGATGGACACGCACTGCTCACAGACACCGCAGGGGCTGATGGTGGGACCGCCCTTTCCGTCCGGCCCGACGCAGTTCAGGGCGCGGGCGATGATGCGGGCGGTGGTGGTCTTGCCGACGCCGCGCACGCCCGTCAGCATGTAGGCCTGATGGATGCGCCCGGACTGGATGGCGTTGCGCAGGGTGCGGACCAGGGCGTCCTGGCCCACCAGCTCGTCGAAATTCTGCGGCCGGTACTTGCGGGCCAGCACCCGATAGGCCGCACCGCCCTTTCCGGCGGGGGCGGCCTCGGTCCGGGCAAGCTCGGCCGGCTCAAGCGTGGTGTCGGTCACGGGACCTCAATGCTCAGCAACATCGGAACGGCGGCAACCCGCCGGGCGGTATCGCGCGGGCGCAGTCTAGAGCCGGGCGCACCCTTTGTCGCCACCAAAGACGGGCGGACCGGGCCGGAGCGGATTTTCGAAGGAGAGGGTGGGAGGCTGGACGAACGACCCGAGCCGAAACTCGTTACGGCTGCTTCCTTCCGGACCTGACCGGGTTGGCGAGGGACCCGCCCGTTGCCAACCTCCCGCCCCTTATATCGGTGAGCGGGGCGGCGAAGGCAAGAGGAAAGGGATTGGCACCGGCCGTGCCGGGTTCAGGACCATTCCGGACCCGGCCGATTACGGCCTTAGCGCCGTTCGGACCGCTTCTAGCAACGCATGCGCCCCGGCTAGGATGCCGGGCACCTCCCCGGGAGCCGGATAATGTTCGCCCAGATAATCGGCGGCGGCCTTGTACTTGTAGCTGCGGGACAGGAAAGCCGCATGCTCCAGGCCGATTTCGCCCTTCTCGCGACAAAGCTGGTGGAAGAGGTTGTTCGTACCGTGATGCGTGACAGGGATTTTTCCTGTCGTTGCGGCGATATAGGCGTTTGCCGCATGGAAAGCCGCCAGGTAGCAGTCGTGCCCGACGATCTCGGCGTAGCCGTCCGCCGCAAGCCGCTCACTCCGCGCCAGGATGTGGCGCGCCAGTTCCAGAGACCTTGCGGTTTCCGGAGTCACAGCTCCACCCCGTCCTGCCGGACGGAACGCATGAAGAGGGTCGGCTGCGCCAGTTCCGCCTCCGGAAAGGCATGAATCTCGGCATTCACGCCATAAGTCTCGTAGAGCTTCCAGACCAGCGGTACGGCTTGGTCCCATTCCGCCGACCAATCCACCTGCCCCTTCAGGAATACCGCCATATCGTAATCGCTGTCGGGCCGGTGGTCGCCCCTGGCGCGGGAGCCGTAGAGGACCAGTCTGGTCAGCCGATCGCCGAAATGGGCGCGCACAGCGGCGGCGATTCCCGGCAGCCGGGGATCGTCGGGACAGCTCATCCGGTTGGGCATCGATCCATCCATGGCGGCATCCTAACACGGTCGCCATGCCGTGCGTATGCCCCCCTGGAAAATCCCCACGCCGCGTGCCACTACTCTTCCCACCATGAGCATCGTCAATTTCTATGCGGGCGGGGCGCTGGACAGGGCCGCCACCCGCCGCCGGGATCCGGAGTGGCTGCAGGCGCGGCTGGCCGATCCCGCGACCCGCATCGTCCCCTATTGGCGCGGCCGCTATCTGGTCGGCGGCGATGCGGAGGCGCCGCAGCCGGTCTGGCTGAACTCCGGCGAGGGCTGGTGGCGGGAGCATCTGACCCTGGACCCGGTCTTCCTGGGCCTCGGCCGGGAAGCGGATGGGGCGGAGGCGGCCTGGTTCGCCATCGACCTGTCCGGGATCGAGGAGCCGGAGGCGCACCGGATCATCGCCGGCCTGGGCAGATTCGTGGAGCTGCGCGCCCTGGCCATGACCATCCCGGCGGAGGCCGGCCACATCCTGGCCTATGCCCGCGGGCTGATGGGCTGGCATGCCAAGCACCGCTTCTGCGGCGTCTGCGGCAGCCCGACGGCGGTGGAGCAGGCCGGACATGTGCGCCGCTGCACCAATCCCGACTGCGCCACCAGCCATTTCCCGCGCAGCGATCCGGCCGTGATCATGCTGGTGCATGACGGCGGCGACCGCTGCCTGCTGGGCCGGCAGGCGCAGTTCCTCAAGGGCTTCTATTCCACCCTGGCCGGCTTCGTTGAGCCGGGGGAGAGCCTGGAGGATGCCGTCCGGCGCGAGGTGATGGAGGAGGCCGGGATCGAGGTCACCGACGTCCGCTACCATTCCAGCCAGCCCTGGCCTTTCCCCTCCTCCCTGATGCTGGGCTTCACGGCCCGTGCGGTGAGCCTGGACATCCAGGTCGACCATGACGAGCTGGAGGATGCCCGCTGGTTCGACCGGGACTGGATCAAGGCCCACAAGCCCAGCGACGATTTCCGCCTCTCCCCGCCGCTCAGCATCTCCCGCCGGCTGATCGACGACTGGCTGGCAATGGGGTGAGGGCGGAGCGAGATCCTGCCTGATCCAATTTCCGTCACCCCGGCGCAAGCCGGGGTCCAGGGCCACCCACACCGCCCTCGGGACTCCTGGGTCCCGGCTTTCGCCAGGATGACGGGATGGGATACGATGCTTGGAAGCTGAGCGCCCCCTCACCGCCCCTTCAGCATCTCCCGCGCCCGCTCCAGATCCTCCGCCGTGTCCACCCCCAGCGGCACGGCGTCCACCACCGCGGCGCGGATGGTCATGCCGTCGGCCAGCGCCCGGAGCTGCTCCAGCTTCTCGCGCTTCTCCAGCGCCGCCGGCGGCAGGGAGACGAAGCGCTCCAGCGCCGCCCGGCGGTAGGCGTAGAGGCCGATATGGTGGAAGAGCGGGCCGTCGCCCCAGGGGGCAGTGGTCCGGGTGAAGTAGAGGGCACGGCCCTCCCGCTCCCCCGGCGCCAGCTCCAGGATCGCCTTCACCACGTTGGGATTGGCCTTCTCCTCCTCCCGCACGATCTCCACCGCCAGGGTGGCGATGTCGGTGCCGGGGCGGGAGAGCGGGGCGAAGACGGCGCGGATGGTTTCCGGCTCCACCGTCGGCAGGTCGCCCTGCACGTTCACCACCGAATCGTGCCGGCCATCGGGATCGATGCGGCGCACGGCCTCCCATATCCGGTCGGAGCCGGAGGGATGGTCCGGGTCGGTCAGCACCGCCTGCCCACCGGCCGCGACCACGGCATCGGCGATGGCCTGCTCCGCCGCGGCGACCACCACGGGACCGATCCCGGCCTCCACGGCGCGCCGCCAGACATGCACGATCATGGGCTGGCCGTCGATGTCGGCCAGCGGCTTGTCCGGCAGGCGGGTGGAGCCGAGGCGAGCCGGGATGACGATCAGGGGATTGCCGGGAGCGGACATGGCGGACCGGGTGGCGCAGGTTGCGGGATGGCGGAGCCGTGCGACATTTGGTCCGCCGGGTCAAGGCCGAAACCGCATGTGCGCGACGGCACCTTACGCTAACTTCGCCCACCGAACCGACGGCGCTCGCGCTGGCGGATGGCATGGACTGTGCGCCGTCATGGCGCTATTGTGCCGCCGCTTCAGGCAGGCAGCGGACCCGGACGCACGAGGGGTCCCGGCATATAAGGGTTAGTCTTATGGCAGGCAGCACGTTCAACAAGGTTTTCATGGCTATCCTGGCGGCGATCCTGGTCGCCATGCTGGCCGGCTTCATCTCCCGGCAGATCGTCCATCCGCACATGCTGGCGGAGAACGTCTACCAGGTCGAGATTCCGGAAGGCACGGCCACCGCCGGCGCTGAGGAGGAGCCCGCCGGGCCCGAGCCGGTCGCCCCGCTGCTGGCCGCGGCCGATCCCGCCGCCGGCGAGAAGCTGAGCCGCGCCTGCGCCGCCTGCCACACCTTCGAGCAGGGCGGCGCCAACAAGGTCGGCCCGAACCTGTGGGGCGTCGTCGGCGGCCCGCACGCCCATGCCGAGGGCTTCGCCTACTCCGACGCCATGGCGGCGCTGCACGACAAGCCGTGGGACTACGAGGCGCTGAACGCCTTCCTGGCCAACCCGAAGGCGGCCATCCCCGGCACCAAGATGAACTATGCCGGCATGAAGAGCGTGCAGGACCGTGCGAACCTGATCGCCTGGCTGCGCACCATGTCCGCCAACCCACCGCCGCTGCCGTAAGCGGCAGACGCCGGACAGGCGCATGCGCTAGGATGAGGGGGACGGTCGCAGGGCCGTCCCCCTTTTCGTTTCAGCCCCCTGCCGCACGGCCCATGCCATGACCGACCAGACCATCGTTCCGCCCGAGTTCGTCACCCTGGCCGGGCAACTGGCCGATGCCGCCGGCATGGTGGCCCGACGCCACTACCGCACGCCGGTGGCGGTGGACGTGAAGGCCGACGCCAGCCCGGTCACCATCGCCGACCGGGAGGTGGAGAGCGCCATCCGCGCCCTGCTGGCCGCCGAAAGGCCGGGTGACGGCATCCTGGGGGAGGAGCATGGCAGCCAGGGGCTGGATGCCGAATATGTCTGGGTCATCGACCCCATCGACGGCACCAAGAGCTTCATCACCGGCCGCCCGCTCTTCACCACCCTGATCGGGCTGCTGCACCGGGGCGTGCCCGTGCTGGGCGTGATCGACCAGCCTGTCGTGGGCGACCGCTGGGTGGGTGGGGGCGGCCGCACACTGCTGAATGGCGAGGTGGTGCGCACCCGCCCTTGCCCGGACCTCGCCTCCGCCACCTTTGCCGCCACGGCCTCCATCGGGCCGGGGGCTGCGGGGCCGGAGGTCATCGCCCGCCTGACCGGCGGGACCCGTTATGCCGTCTGGGGCGGCGACGCCTTCATGTACGGCATGCTGGCGGCCGGCTTCGTGGATCTGATGGTGGAGGCCGGGCTGCAGCCCTATGACTGGGCGGCGCTGGTGCCGGTGATCGAGGGCGCCGGCGGCTGTATCACCGACTGGCAGGGCCGGCCTCTGCGGCTGGGCACGGATGGCAATGTGGTCGCCGCCGGCGACGCGCGGGTACATGCGGCGGCGCTGGAGCTGGTCGGGGCGTAGGCCGGTGCGGAAGCGCGTCGGCCACGCCTGCGCGTGACCGACGCGCTTCCGCTCGCTCCAACATCCGCCCAAACGCAAGCCGCGGGCACGATGCCCTCCAAGCCCCCCTTTCGACAGGCTCAAGGTGCTGACCGGCGAAGAGCCGTCCCGCATTCGCCAGCAGCCCCGCTCAGACCCCGCTGCCCATATCGAACCAGACCGCCCGCCCGATGCCGGCCACCGCCCCTGCGGCATCGTAGAGCGCCGTGCCGACATGGCGCTTGCGCCCGTCCGCCGCGATCTGCCAGCCGGCGAGGGTACAGCGCTCCCCCGGCCGCACTGTGCCGCGCAGTTCCACGGTGAACCGGCCCAGAAGGAAGGTGCCGGGCCTGTCCCCCATGGCGGCGAAGGCGCCGGGGCAGTCCAGGGCGGCCCACAGGAATTCCGGCCGTACGGTCCCGTCCGGGCCGGCCAGACCTTCATCTGGACTCCAGGGGGCCGCCACCATGTGCATGCCGGTCGGGCCGGGGAAGATGCGCAGACCGTCGCCAGCCTCCCGCTCAGGCCCACAGACGAAGCAGCCCGGAAAGGCATGGAACTGCCAGCCGATGAAGCGCTGGGACGCCGCTTCCGCATCGGCAAAGTCGGGCGCCGGCGGCGCTTCGATGCCGGGATTGCCCGGCTTCGCCTCTGCGACCAGCGCGCCCTCATGCAGCAGGGCGATGCTGCCGTCCGCCCGCCGCTCCACCGCCATGGCCGTATCCAGCGGCGGCGGCTTGCGCAGGGTAACCTCGGCCCCCTGCCCGTCCAGGAGCCCGGCCAGCATGCCGCAGACATAGCCGCCATTGCCAGAGCCGGGCGGCCCGCGGAAGCGCCGCTCGATCGTCAGATTCCGCACCGGAGGCGGCCCTCAGGCGTTGGCGGCGCGGCGGCGCATGAAATCGTCCAGCGCGCCGGCCATGTCGGCCAGCAGCTTCGCCACCAGCGGCTCCGTCCGCACCCGTGCCCAGACGGAAGCCACCTTGGGATGGTCCGCGAAGGCGTCGATCCGGCCGAAGGCGGGCAGGAACCGCTCCAGATAGAAACAGGCCGGCACCAGAGTGCAGTCGGCCAGGGTCACGCTCTGCCCCGCCGCCCAGGGCCCCACCAGCAGCCGGTCCAGCCCGTCCAGCCCGCGCTTCAGATCGGCGAGGTTCTTGTCCACAAACTCCTGGTCGCGGGTGGCCGGGTTCATCTGGTTCAGCAGGCCCAGCAGCACCGGCATGATGTAGAAATCCACCGCCCGGTCGATCATGCGGACCTGCGCCCGCTCCCAAGCACCCAGGGGCAGCATGCGCGGCTCCGGAAAGACCTCTTCCAGATATTCGCAGATCACCTCTGACTCGATGACATGGCGGCCCTCATGCTCCAGCACCGGCATCTTGCCATAGGGGTTGATGGTCAGGAATTCCGGGGATTTCAGGCTGCCGCCCACCGGCTCGGCCAGGGGAACGTCCAGCCCCTTGTGCCGGATCACCAGCAGCACGCGGGCCACATGGGGGGATAGGGCGGCGCCGTAGAGCTTCATCATCGTCCTCATCACGTCATTCCCGCCGCGATCGACCAGATGGCGGGCCATGCCGGGCGGGAACCCTAACATGCAGGCTGCCGGGTTGGGCGCGGAAACTTCACGGCGCGGCCGGGTCGTCGCAGCCCGGAGACAGTGCCGCGACAATAGGCGGCATTTTATACAAACATGGCCGATCTGCGATTCGGTTGCCTTGATTATGGGATGCCGGCGCCGACCTGTCCGCAAGTAGGCAGGTTTCCAATCGGAGCCGCGGCATTGGGGAGTGTGGAGAAATGATGATCGGGCCGGCCCGCCCGCTGATGGATCTGGCGGAGGCGCGGCTGAGCGCGGCCTTCCAGTGGTGGGATGGGTTGCGGCCGCCCGCCGGAGCGCTGCCGCTTGCGGAAAGCCTGGAACTTGCGAATGTGCCGGGCAGCGTGATGCCCCATCTGGCGGTATGTAGCGGCTTTACCCCGGATGGCCGCCTGCGGGCGGAATTCATCGGCACGGTCGCCGGCATGTTCGGCGGCGGCGATGCCGCCGGCCGGTTCCTGGATGAATTCTATCCGCCCGCGACTGCCCGCGTCGCCGCCGACATCTTCCACAGGGTGGAGGAGCTGCGCAGCCCGCTGGCGGGAATCTTCGAACTGGGGCTCGACGGGCAACTACTGATGACCACGCGGCGGCTGTATCTGCCCTTCATCGATGCGGCGGGCGGAATCTGCCGGTTCGCAGCCGTGCTGACCTACGAGCTGACGGAAGCGGGGCGGGTCCAGCGCCCGCGCATGTTCCAGCAGGCGCTGGACATCATGCGGATGGAGCTGTTTCCGCCCGCCCCCTGATCCCGTGCCCCCGATCCCGTCAGCCCTTGAAGGTGTCCTTGTGCTGCTCCCGCAGCAGGGCCTTCTGGACCTTGCCCATCTGGTTGCGCGGCAGCTCATCCACGAACCAGACGCGCTTCGGCACCTTGAAGTTGGCGAGTTCGGCCTTTACTGCGGCGATGATGGACTGATCGGTGACATCGTCCCGGCCCGGACGCTTCTGCACCACGGCCGCCACCGCCTCGCCGAAATCCGGGTGCGGCAGGCCGATCACGGCGCTCTCCACCACGCCGTCCAGCCCGTCGATCACCGTTTCGATCTCCTTGGGATAGACGTTGAATCCGCCGGAGATGATCAGGTCCTTGGCCCGGCCCACGATGTGGACATAGCCGCGCCCATCCACCTTGCCGACGTCGCCGGTGATGAAGAAGCCGTCGGGCCGCATCTCCTCCGCCGTCTTTTCCGGCTTCTTCCAGTAGCCCTTGAACAGGTTGGGGCCGCGGAACTCGATCACCCCGATCTCGTCCGTGCCCAGCACCTTGCCGTGCTCATCCGTCACCCGCAGTTCCACATCCGGCAGCGGGAAGCCCACCGTGCCGGGGATGCGGTCTCCGTCATAGGGGTTGGAGGTGATCATGCCCGCCTCGGTCATGCCGTAGCGCTCCAGGATCGCATGGCCGGTGCGCTCGGAGAATTCGCGGTGCGTGTCGGCCAGCAAGGGGGCGGAGCCGCTGACGAACAGGCGCATGTGGGAGACGAGGTCGCGGTTGAACTTCGGATGGGCCAGCAGGCGGGTATAGAAGGTGGGCACGCCCATCATCACCGTCGCCTTGGGCAGCAGCTCCACCACCCTGTCCGCATCGAACTTGGACAGGAACAGCATCTCCGTCCCGTTCATCAGCGTGGTGTTGGTGGCCACGAACAGCCCGTGCACATGGAAGATCGGCAAAGCATGCAGCAGCACGTCGCCGGGCTGGAAGCGCCAGTATTCGTGCAGGGTGCTGGCGTTGGAGGAGAGATTGCCGTGGCTGGTCATCGCCCCCTTTGACCGGCCGGTGGTGCCGGAGGTGTAGAGGATGGCGGCCAGATCGTCGGTATCCCGCGGTACGGTGTCGAAGCTCTGCGGCAGGTCCCGGGCCATGTCGGCCAGACTGCCGTCCCCATTGATGCCCAGGGTCAGCACATGCGGCACGCCGGCCGCATCGGCCAGCCCCTTCATCTCCGCTTCCGTCTCCGGCCGGCAGACGAAGACCCGCGGCTCCGCATCCTCCAGGAAATAGCTGATCTCGCCCCGCTGATAGGCGGTGTTCAGCGGCAGGAACACGGCCCCGCAGCGCACCGCCGCCAGATACAGCATCAGGTTCTCGGGGCTTTTCTCCACCTGCACCGCGACCCGGTCGCCCGGCTGCACGCCCAGCGAGACCAGCGCATGGGCGAAGCGGGCGGAGACCGTATCCACGTCGCCATAGGTGAAGGAGTCGCCGGCCCGCGGCCCGTCGCAGATGGCGAGGAAGCGTGCGTTCCGATCCTGCGGAAAGCGGCTCTCGAACAGATGGTACAAATTGCCGGATGCGGGCGCGGTGGCCATGGATACTTCCTCCCGGATCGTTCTTGATCTCTCTGCGACCGGACGATAGCCGCCCGCGCGGCACCTGTCGATTGCCGAGGATGTTGCACGGGCCTGCACTCGACGGGCCAGCCATCCTCCGGGCCGTCGATTTCGTGTTGACCGGGACTTAAGCCTGTCGGAGTAGGGTTCTGTCCGAATGGATACACCCAGCCTGAACGAGCCTTCCCATGCTGCCCGCCCGATCCCTGATCCTTGCTCTGCCCGCCTGCCTTGCCGCGGAACCGGCGTTGGCTGCCGGTTTTTCGGGCACCGCATTCGGGGGCGGTTTCGCCGTGCCGCTGTTCGTGCTGCTGCATCTGCTGGGTCTGGTGGCGCTGGGGCTCTGGGCGGCGGAGCAGGGCGGGACGGAAGCCGGACGTATTCCGGTCGCGGGTCTGGCGGCAGCCGCCATCTTCGCCCTGCTGTATCAGGTCGGCGTCCGCATTCCCTACACCATGCTGGTGCTGGAAGGATCGCTGTTGGTGCTGGGCGGGTTGGTGCTGGTGGGCACGGCCTTGCCGCTGGTCATCGGAATCGTCGTGGCCGTGATCGTCGGGGCCGCCCAGGGCATCCATCTGGGCGCCACCGGCACCAACGCCTCCGCCCTGTTCTGGCTGGGTCTGGCGGCGGGCGCATTGCTGGCACTGGCGGCCGGCGTCGGGCTGTCCGCCATGCTGCGCGAATTGGGGTCGCGCATGGCGGCGCGCGCCACGGGCGGCGCATTGGCGCTGGTGGGCGCCCTGATGCTGTTGAATGTGATCTGAACCGCCGTAGCACGCACCCGCAACCGGCTGCGGCAATTAAGCCACAGTTCCGGTCCAACTGCGCCACAGTTCGATGTTCCAGTTTGTTCACGGTACCGTTTCAACCGCATTCGGGTTGTCATCCGGATGTATGCGCCGTCGAGGGAGCCAGGGACCATGAGCGATCGGGCGGGAACCGAGCTGCGGACCAGCGCAACCCGGATCGACCGCCGCAACCTGCTGCGCGGAGGCGTCGCCGCCGGTCTGGCAGCACTTGCGGGAGCCGGGCCGTTCGGGTCTGGCGATGCCCTGGCCCAGGACATACGCTTTTTCCAGATCGGCACCGGAACCACCGGCGGCACCTATTTCCTGATCGGCGGGCTGCTGGCCAATGCCATTTCCAACCCGCCGGGATCGCGCCCCTGCGACCGGGGCGGAAGCTGCGGCGTGCCGGGGCTGATCGTGGTGGCCCAGTCCACCTCCGGCGCGGTTGAGAATGTGATGGCGATGCGGGACCGCCGGCTGGAGTCCGGGATGGTGCAGGCCGACATCGCCTATGCCGCCTATCTCGGCCGCGGGCCGTTCAGCGATGCGCCGGCCTTCGACACGCTGCGCTCCATCGCAAACCTCTATACCGAGACCATCCACCTCGTCGTCCGCGCCGAGAGCGGCATCCGGACCGTGGCCGACCTGAAGGGCAAGGCCGTTGCGATGGGGGAGAAGGGGTCCGGCACGCTGGTCAGCGCGCGGGCCCTGCTGAACGCCTACAAGCTGTCGGAAAAGCGGGTGAAGCCGGTCTATCTCAGCCCCGGCACCGCCGGCGACCGGCTCGCGGACGGGGAGATCGACGCCTTTTTCATCATCGGCGGATACCCCCTGCCCGCCGTGGCCGACCTGGCCCAGCGCCTGCCCATCCGCCTGATCCCCTTCGACGACGAGCATGCGGCCGAACTGGAGAAGCGCCTGCCCCTGTTCACCGAGACGCAGATCGAGGAAGGGGCCTATCGCGGCGTGCCGGCCGTCCGCACCCTGGGCGTGGGCGCGCAGTGGGCCGTCAGGGGCGACATCGATGCCGATCTGGTCTACGGCATCACCCAGGCCCTGTGGAATCCCACCACAGCCAAGATCCTGTCCAACTCCCACCCCCGCGCGGATTCCATCAATCTGGAAAGCGCGCTGTCCGGCCTTGCCGTGCCGCTGCATCCCGGGGCGGAGCGCTTCTACCGCGAGGCCGGCCTGATCACCGAAACGGCGGAGGTGGTGCCGGCCGTTGAGCTGAACCGCCCCGCCCCGCCCGCGGCGGGTTCATCACCGGCGCCCGCCCCGGCGCGCAAGCCGGGGCAGTGATCCCTTAGATTCCGAAGTCGATCACCCATTCCTCGGCCAGCGCGGACTCGGTCCATTCCCGCATGAAGGGATGGGCCAGCACCGCGTCCACATAGGCCTGCGCCCCGGCGCTCAGCTCCACGCCCCAGGTGACGAATCGGGTGCAGACCGGGGCGTAGAAGCAGTCCGCGATGCCGAAGGTTCCGAACAGGAACGGCCCGCCGGCTCCGTACCGGCTGCGGCAGTCGGCCCAGAGTTCCTGGATGCGGCGGATGTCGCCGGCGGCCTTTTCCACCCGGTCGGGATGGTCGCGCCGCTGCTTCAGATCCATGAACAGGTTGGAGCGGAGGTCCTGGAAACCGGAATGCATCTCCGCCGCCACCGAGCGGGCCAGGGCGCGGGCCCCCTCCTCCGCCGGCCAGAGCCCGGCCTGGGGATGCCGCTCCGCCAGATACTCGCAGATGGCCAGGCTGTCCCAGACCGTCAGCCCGTCCTGCTTCAGGACCGGCACCTTGCCGGCGGGGCTGTGCTCCAGGATGCGGGCCTTTGTCTCCGGCGTGCGGATCGGGATCACCACCTCCCGGAACGGCTGCCCGGTCAGCTTCAGCGCCAGCCAGGGGCGCAGCGACCAGCTTGAATAGGCCTTGTTCCCGATGACGAGGACGGTTTCGGCCATGATGAACCCCGCAACATGCATGTATCGGCGGCCGCCAGCCTAGGACGGGGCGGCGGCCGTGGCAAAGGGGCTTTTCTTGCGCGCCCGTCCGGCGCATCCTGCGCGCCGGTTCCGACCGACGGCCTATCAGAATTCGAGGAAACACCCGTGCTGTCCTGCCTGCGCCCCGCGCCCGCCGAAGACACCGTCGCCATCCTGCCGATCCGCAAGGACGCCCTGGACAGTTGGCTGGCGGAGGCGCCGCAGCAGCAGGCCGCCTGGGTCAGGAGCCTGGGCTTCACCGCTGCACCCGGCAGCACCGCCCTGATCCCCGGCGAGGATGGCAGGCTCGCCCGCGTGCTGGCCGGGGTGGGGGAACGGATCGACCTCTGGTCCCTGGCCGGCCTGCCCGGGTCCCTGCCCTTCGGCAGCTATGCCATCGAGGGCGTTTCCGACCAGCGCGAGGCAACCGCCATCGCCACCGGCTGGGCGCTGGGCTGCTACCGCTTCACCCGCTACAAGAAGCCCGCCAAGGAACTGCCGACCCTGGTGATGCCGGAGGCCGCCGATTCCGAGGCGGTGGAGCGGGTGTCCAGCGCCGCCTACATGGTGCGCGACCTGGTCAATACCCCGGCCGAGCATATGGGACCGTCCGACCTGGCCCGCGCGGCGGAGCAGTTGGCGGCCGAGTTCAGCGCCACCCTGCGCCTGATCGAAGGCGACGACCTGCTGGCCCGCAACTTCCCCATGGTGCATGCGGTGGGCCGCGCCAGCTCCCGCCCGCCGGTCTTCATCGACATCACCTGGGGCGATGCCGACCACCCGGCGGTGGTGATCATCGGCAAGGGCGTGTGCTTCGATACCGGCGGCCTGGACATCAAGCCGGCCGCCGGCATGCTGATGATGAAGAAGGACATGGGCGGGGCGGCCCACGCGCTGGGCATCGCCCGCATGGTGATGATGGCGAAGCTGCCGGTGCGGCTGCGGGTCCTGATCCCGGCGGTGGAGAATTCCATCTCCGGCAATGCCTTCCGCCCTATGGACATCCTGCCTACCCGCAAGGGGTTGACGGTGGAGATCGGCAATACCGACGCCGAGGGCCGCCTGATCCTGTGCGATGCGCTGGCGGAGGGGGATTTCGACCAGCCGGCCCTGATGATCGACTTCGCCACCCTGACCGGCGCGGCCCGCGTGGCGCTGGGCGCCGACCTGCCGGCCATGTTCAGCAATGACGATACCGTCGCGGAGGATCTGCTGGCCGCCTCCCGCGAGACGGACGACCCGCTGTGGCGCATGCCGCTGTGGCAGGGCTACCGGCAGCAGCTGGACAGCAAGATCGCCGACCTGAACAATGCGCCGGGCGGCGGCATGGCGGGGGCCATCACGGCGGCCCTGTTCCTGGAGCAGTTCGTGTCCAGGACAACCCCTTGGGTGCATCTGGACCTTTATGCCTGGAACCAGGGCAACCGCCCCGGCCGGCCCGAAGGGGGCGAGGCCATGACGCTACGCGCCATCTTCGCCCTTCTGGAAAAGCGGTTCGGAAAAGCGGCCTGACCGACACGGCACCGTAACGAACGGCTTACCCCTTGGCGCTTGCCCCAACCCTAAGGTTTGGGCACACTCGTGACAGGACCCCCGGCTGGTTGCCAGCATGGCTGGCCGGCCGGGGCCATATCCTGGACCCGGGGAGTGTCGGATGTCGCGGAACCTGGAAGCGCTGCAACTGTGGCGCGGTGCTCTGGTCGCCAGCGTGCGCAATGACGGCCCCGACCTGTCGGCGCGGCAACTGGCCCTGCTGCTGACCGTCTACCTGACCCCGCCGCCCCATACGGTGCGCGGGCTGGCGCTGTCGCTGAACGTATCGAAGCCCGCCATCACCCGTGCGCTGGACCGTCTGGGCCGTCTGGGCTATGTGAAGCGCAAGCGCGACGCGGAGGACCGGCGGAACGTGCTTGTGCAGCGGACGGTTAAAGGGTCCGTGTACCTGACGGAGTTCGGGCAGATGGTGATCGATGCCGGGCAAGCGGTTCCGCCCCCGGCCGCCACGGCCTCGGCCTCCGCCGGAACGGTGTCCACATCACCAGCGGAACCGGCGGCAGCCCCCCTATGAGCGACAAATCCAAGCGTCCCGACCCGCGGGTCCACCCCTACCGGCCGGATCTGGCGGCGAGCTATCTGCGGGGCCAAGTGGAGGCCAAGCGTTTTGTCGACGGCGTACCATGTCAGGTGCGCACCGGCTTCGCCAGCATGGCGGAGAAGCCGAGCTTCGAGTCGCGCCAGTCCACCCAGCTCCTGTTCGGGGAGGTCTTCACCGTCTATGACGACAGGGACGGCTGGGTCTGGGGGCAGAACGACACCGACGGATATGTCGGCTGGATACGGCTGGAAAGCCTGACCGACGAGGTGGGGGAGCCGACCCATCAGGTCACGGCGCTGCGCACCTTCCTCTATGCCGAACCCGACCTGAAGACCCCGTCCGTGGACGTGCTCAGCATGGGCGCCCTGGTCGGCGTGGTGGGAGAGAAGGACGGCTGGGTCGCGATTGATGGCGGCGGCTGGCTCTATGCCCGCCATGTCTCCCCATTGGATGCGGAGCCGCTCGATCCGGTGGAGACGGCGCTGAAGTTCCTGGGCGCGCCCTATCTCTGGGGCGGGCGCACCAGCATCGGGCTGGACTGCTCCGCCCTTGTCCAGATCGCCTGCCTGATGGCGGACATCGACGCGCCGCGTGACAGCGACCAGCAGCAGGACGCGCTGGGCGAGCTGGTGTCGAAGGACGGCGGGGGCCATGAGTACCGCCGCGGCGATCTTGTCTTCTTCCCCGGCCATGTCGGCATCATGGCCGACGGGACCGACCTGATTCACGCCAACGCCCACCATATGTGCGTGGTCCGCGAACCCCTGGCCGATGTCGTTGCCCGTGCCGGCGCGAAGGGCATCACTGCGGTGAAGCGGCTGTAGGTCGGATCAAGCGGAGCGCCGATCCGACACGGTGGCGAGGACCGGCGGCGGTGCGCCGGATCACCGCCCCACGGCCTCGATCCGTCCCACGCCTCAATACCCCCTCGCCCGATCCACCAGATTGATCAGCGGCTCCCCCGCCCGGTGCCGCCGGATGCCGTCGGCGATGGAGCCGACGGCCGTACGGGGCTGGGTCAGCGACGCGATGTGGGGGGTCACCACGATGCGGGGATGGGTCCAGAAAGGGTGATCCCGCGGCAGCGGCTCGGCATGGAACACATCCAGGCTGGCCCCCGCCAACTGCCCGCTGTCCAGGGCCGGAATCAGATCCTCCTCCACCAGATGCTGGCCGCGGGCGGCGTTGATCACCACGGCCCCGCGGGGCAGGGCCGCGAACAGCTCCGCATCCAGCAGCCCTTCCGTCTCGGACGTCAACGGCAGCAGGCAGACCAGGATCTCCGCCCCGGACAGCAGGGTGCGCAGCCCCTCCTCGCCGTGGAAGGTCTCGATGCCGGGCAGCGTCTTCGGCGTGCGGCTCCACCCCGCCACGTCGAAGCGCAGCGCCTTCAGCACCGTCGCGGCATCCGCGCCCAGCACGCCCAGCCCCAGCACGCCGACCCGCCGCTCCCGCGCCAGCTTCAGTTCCTGCGGCTTGTGCCAGTCGCGCCGGCGCTGATGCTCCTGGAAGTCCCCTGCCCCGCGGTGCCAGTACAGCACTTGCTGGCACACATATTCGGTCATCCCCTCCGTCAACCCGTAATCCACCATGCGGACCAGCGGCAGGTTCGGCAAGGTAGGGTCTTCCAGCATCGCATCCACCCCGGCGCCTAAGGAGAAGATCACCTCCAGATTCGGCAGTCCGGCCAGCACGCCCGGCGGCGGCCTCCAGGCCAGCGCATAGACCACGTCCGCCGGGTCCGGGCAATCGGGCCAGACACGATAGGTCAGATCAGGGACCTGCGCCCTCAGCGCGTCGATCCAGGCGGCGGCATGATCGTGGGGCGAGATGAAGAGAAGCGTCGGCATGGATGACCCGTGGACCGTGGACGGGCCGTCCTTATCCCATGAAAAAGCCCCGCCGGGCAAAGCCGGCGGGGCGAGTATGCTGCTGGGGGTCGATGTCCTGCCCGCACCATGCGGGCAGGGCCGTGACTTAGAACTGGAACTGGACACGAGCGCCGACGGCGTCGGTCTCCACGTCCGGCAGGGCGCCCGGGCGGTCGTTCTCGATCATCAGGTAGTTCAGCATGAAGCGGATGGCCGAGTTGGCGTACCAGTTCACGCCGAAGGTCCAGATCGTCTCCTCGCCGTTCAGACCGCCCTGGTTCAGGGAGCCGAAGGCGCCGACATCGCTCAGATCCACGACGGAGTAGCGCGCCACCAGCTCGACGGCGCCTACGCCGTTCTGACCCGCCGGCCAGGCCGGGGTGACGCCGCGCCAGGCGCCGTCACGGTAGCCACGACGCTCACCGGTCAGCACGTAACCGGCGGCGGCATACCAGCCGCTGTACTCGGGATCGACCGGCGTGGCGGCGGTCGCGACGGCGTTGTCGGTTTCCGCACCGAACCGGTAATACTCGGCGCCGGCCCAGAAGCTCTGGTAGGTGAAGGCCAGATCCGCGCCATAGGCGTAGGCGCTGTCCACGTCGCCGATGGTGCCGGAGCGGGTCACGCGGTCGCGGTTGGCGCCGATGCGGATGGCCGGACGATCGTCGAAGCGGAGGCTGGCCGCATCGCCGGCGGGAGCCTGAGGCGCGAACTTGTAGGCACCGGTGGCGCCGATGCCGAGCGTGCCGAAATTGTCTTCCCAGGCCTTGACCGCAACGCGGCCCAGCACGTTGCCCTCGTCATCGCCCAGCACCTCGCCCGTGCGGGCGCCAGTCAGGTAGGCGGCGGCGAACACGCGCTCACCGGAATACTGGCTGCCGGCCAGCAGGCGGCTGTCGGCGCCGCCGACATTGCCGGTGACGATGTTCACGACCGGCGCACGCTCCATGAACGGGATGTCGTTGGAGGAGGTGCTGTCCTCGAGGCCCCACTTCGGCTTCGCCAGACCGACGATGAACTCCCAACTCTCCAGGCCGCGGTAGGAGATGTTCGCCGCCTGCAGCAGCGCGTCCGAGCCCCGCTCGCCGGCGAAGTCGCCGGTGAACTCGAAGCCCCAGTCGCCGAAGACGGTGCCGGCGACGCCCAGACGGGCGCGGCGGACATTGAAGCCGTCATTGTAGTCGGTGTCGTTGTCGTTGTCCGGGAACCAGTGCCCGTAATCCAGATGGAAGCGGGAGCGGATCGCGACGTCGAAGGCCTTGTCGGCGGAACGGACGCGGAGACGGCCGCCATCGGCGGACACGTTCGGCATCCGGGACACCTTCTCGTCCACGGCCTTCACGTCCTTCTGGACCTTGTCGGCCAGAGTACGGACCTGGGCCTGAAGCGCCTCGATCTGCTTGTTGAGGGCGTCGATCTGGCCCTGGGTGGCCTGTGCAGCGGCAGGGCCGGCCGCCAGCGCGGACATGCCGAGCACGGTGCCGGCAAGCAGGGTGGTCTTCAACGTCATGGTCTGGAAACTCCGGTTTCATTTTAGATGCCGGCGTCCGCAGCGGAACTTCGGATGGGGGCCACCCGTCCGCACGACGCCGTGTCTCGCCGGGCCGGGCTACCAGAGGGCCGTGACCATCCGTTTGAATTTATGTTGCAGTGCAGTGACGCCGGTCACCTGTGCCGATTTTGCAACTGCGAGAAAAGAGTGCCGGAGTCCGACGGCCCCCTGCCCGCTCCGTTGCCCCTGAACCGGCGGAGCGTGGCCGGCGCTTGACCGCCCTCGCCGGCCCGTCCATGGTCCGCGCCAGCGAGTTCACCCCGGACCTGTGGGCCGGGCGGAGAGTGAGGATCGAACCACGATGCGTGGATTTGCATTTGCGCGGGCGGCCCTGCTGGCCGCCACGGCCCTGGCGGCGGGCGCCGCACAGGCCGACGAGGGGATGTGGACCCTGGACAATGTGCCCTTGGAGAAGGTGGAGGCCGCAACCGGCTTCAAGCCGGACGCCAAGTGGCTGGAGAAGGTACGCCTCTCCTCCGTCCGTCTCGCGGGCGGCTGCTCCGGCAGCTTTGTCTCCGGCGAGGGGCTGGTGATGACCAACCATCACTGCGTGACCGACTGCTTGGCGGAGCTGTCCACGGCCGAGGACGATCTGATGGCCGACGGCTTCCTGGCGCAGACCCGCGCCGAGGAGCGGAGTTGCGCCGGGATCGAGGTCAACCAGCTGGTGGAGATCACCGACGTCACCGACCGCATCGCCAAGGCCACCGACGGCACGACCGGGGAGGCTTTCGCCACCGCCCGCCGCGCCGCCATGGCGGAGATCGAGGGGCAGTGCGCCGGCGGCGACGCCAATCTGCGCTGCGATGTCGTCACCCTGTACCAGGGCGGCCAGTACCATCTGTACCGCTACAAGCGGTTCCAGGACGTCCGCCTGGCCTTCGCGCCGGAGCATTCCATCGCGGCTTTCGGCGGCGACCCGGACAATTTCAACTTCCCGCGCTACTCGCTGGATATGAGCCTGCTGCGCGTCTACGGCGCGGACGGCAATCCGATCTCCAGCCCCGACCATTTCAACTGGTCCAAGGCGGGTGCCGAGAAGGGCGACGCCGCCTTCGTGACCGGCCATCCCGGTTCCACCAGCCGCCTGGACACGCTGTCCCAGTTGGCGGCCCTGCGTGACAGCTACATCCCCGAGACGCTGATGTGGCTGTCGGAGAAGCGCGGCCGGCTGGCCGAGTTCGGCCGCCGCGGGCCGGAGGAGTTCCGCATCTCGCAGGAGCAGCTCCAGGGCATCGAGAACGGCCTAAAAGTGTGGCGCGGCCGGCAGCAGGCCCTGGCCGACCAGGAGTTCTTCTCCACCCTCGTGGACCGGGAGCTGGAGCTGCGCCAGAAGATCGCCCAGAACCCGGAGCTGCGCGAGCTGGTGGGCGACGCCTATGGCGAGATCGAGGAGGCCGCCAAGGCCACGCAGGTCAATGAGAAGCGCTACATGATGCTGGAGCGCGGCCGCGGTTTCGACAGCGACCTGTTCCGGCAGGCCCGCACGCTGGTGCGCGCCGCCGAGGAAGCATCCAAGCCCAATGCCGAGCGGCTGCGCGAGTTCAGCGAGGCCCGCCTGCCCGCCCTGAAGCAGCGCCTGTCCAACCCGGCCCCGGTTCCGGTGGAACTGGAGAAGATGACGCTCGGCTTCTCCCTCACCAAGCTGCGGGAGGCGTTCGGACCGGATCACGCGCTGGTCAAGGCGGTGCTGGGCAAGAAGTCGCCGGAGCAGGTGGCGGAGGAGCTGGTGTCCGGCACCAGGCTGGGCGATCCGGCCGTGCGCCTGTCCCTGTTCGAGGGCGGCAAGGACGCCATCGCCAAGTCCGACGACCCGATGATCGCGCTCGCCCGGCTGGTGGATGAGGAGGCCCGCGCCGCCCGCCGCAAGCAGGAGGAGTACGACGCCACGATCGAGGCGGCCCAGGCCCGCATCGCCCAGGCCCGCTTCGCCGTCTATGGCGACAGCATCTATCCGGACGCCACCTTCTCGTTGCGCCTGTCTTTCGGCCGGGTCCAGGGTTGGACGGAGCCGGACGGCACGGTGGTGGAGCCCTTCACCACCTATGCCGGCCTGTTCGACCGCGTCACCGGCGCCCATCCCTTCGCCCTGCCGGAGAGCTGGCAGAAGGCCAAGGACCGGGTAAACAAGGATGTGCAGTACAATGCTGTCTCCACCAACGACATCATCGGCGGAAACTCCGGCTCTCCCCTGCTGAACAGCAAGGCAGAGGTGATCGGGCTGGTGTTCGACGGCAACATCCACTCCCTGTCCGGCGAGTATGGTTACGAGCCCAAGCGCAACCGCTCGGTCTGGGTGGATGTGCGCGGCATGGCGGAGGCGCTGCGCAGCGTCTACCGTGCGGACCATCTGCTGACGGAGCTGGGCGTGAAGTAAGCGCCCATCGCATCGACGTACCGCGAGCGGCGGCCCCACCGGGGCCGCCGTTTCCGTTTGTGCCCGAACAGCTCCTACCTAGCCAGAAAGGTCTAGGGCTTAGGCAGTGGCAAATTATCCGCGAGAGCCGATTGCCGGTAGGTGCAACTGGTCCATATTGAAAGCCGGCGTTGCGAGAGGCCGGGCGGAAACAGTGCGCCGCCCGGCCGCATAGCCGCCGGGGTACCGGAGCACTGCCGCGGGAAAAGCCTGCGGCAACCGTCCGTGGGAAAATCCTGCGGGAACGGCGCGCCGGCCCCGGCGGTTATCGGCTGGAACAGACGACCAGCACGGGACGCACCATGACCGACAAGCAATCCAAGCACGACAAGGCCCACGATCTGGCCGAGCAGGCCGTGGATAAGGCCGTCAGCGGCGATCAGGACCAGGCCAAGAAGCTGGCCGAGCAGGCCAAGCGCATGGACCCCTCCGCCGTTGAGGAGGTCAGCAAGGAAATCGAGCAGGAGCGCAAGGACGCCGAGAAGCACAGCCGCGAAGGCTGATGCCCCGGAACCCCACCTCTCCGCCTCCCGGCGAGACCGGGATGGCGGAGCGCTGAAGCCGATTTCGAGGATGGTCCGACCGCACTGGTCCCTGCGTTCGGCCCCTGCGCATTGCACCTTCCGCTTGCGCCTTTCCGCCGCATTCCCCATATCGTCCAGCGCACGCCCATTCCGGGGTGCTTGGAACCATGGTGATGCGAGATGACTGAGGAAAAACTCAGCTTCCAGGCGGAGGTGAGCCGCCTTTTGGACATCGTGGCGCACAGCCTCTATTCGGAAAAAGAGGTATTCCTGCGCGAGCTGGTGTCCAACGCGTCGGACGCCTGTGACAAGCTGCGCTATGCGGCGCAGACCGACGGGTCGCTGACGGCGGAGGACCCGGAGTTCAGGATCGCCCTGACCGCGGACAAGGATGCCCGTATCCTGACGGTGGCCGATAACGGCATCGGCATGAACCGGGACGAGCTGGTGGAGAATCTGGGCACCATCGCCCGGTCCGGCACCGGCGCCTTCGTCGCCAACCTGACCGGCGATGCCAAGAAGGATCTGTCGCTGATCGGCCAGTTCGGCGTCGGCTTCTATTCCGCCTTCATGGTGGCGGACAAGGTCACGGTGGTGAGCCGCCGGGCCGGCGAGGCGCAGGCCTGGCGCTGGGAAAGCGACGGGCGCGGCAGCTTCACCATCGCCGAGGCGGACGAGGCCAATGCGCCGAAGCGCGGCACCCGCATCACCCTGCACCTGAAGGAGGATGCGGCCGAGTTCACGGACGAGTACCGCTTGCGCGAGGTGGTGAAGCGCTATTCCGACCACATCGCCGTGCCCATCGTGCTGCTGGGCAAGAATGAGGACGGCAAGGAGGAGAAGGAGACGCTGAACAGCGCCTCGGCCCTCTGGACCCGGCCCCGCGCCTCCATCACGGAGGAGCAGTACAAGGAGTTCTACCACCATGTCGGCCACGCCTTCGACGACCCGTTCCTGACCATCCATTGGCGGGCGGAAGGCGTCATCGAATATACCGGCCTGCTGTTCGTGCCCAGCCAGCGGCCCTTCGATCTGTTCGATCCCGGCCGCAAGCACCGGGTGAAGCTGTATGTCCGCCGCGTCTTCATCACTGACGAGGCGGAGGAGCTGCTGCCGAGCTGGATGCGCTTCCTGCGCGGCGTGGTGGACAGCGAGGACCTGCCGCTGAATGTCAGCCGCGAAATGCTGCAGAACAACCCGATGCTGTCCAAGATCCGCCAGGGTCTGGTCAAGCGCGTGCTGGGCGAGTTGCAGAAGAAGGCCGGCGACGCCGAGGCCAAGGACGCCTATGCCAAGTTCTGGGACGCCTTCGGCCCGGTGCTGAAGGAAGGGCTGTATGAGGATTTCACCCACCGCGACGAGCTGCTGAAGCTGGCCCGCTTCCGCACCACCGCCAGCAATGGCGAGTTGGTGAGCCTGGAGGAGTATGTGGCCCGCATGAAGGAGGGCCAGGACGCCATCTACTACATCTCCGGCGAGGACCGGGCGGCGCTGGAAAAGAGCCCGCAATTGGAGGGCTTCCGCGCCAAGGGCGTGGAGGTGCTGCTGCTGACCGACGGCATCGACGAGTTCTGGGTGCCCCAGGTTCGGGAAGCCAACGGCAAGCCCTTCAAATCCGTCACCCGCGGCGGAGCCGACCTGTCCAGGATCAAGGGTGAGGAGAAGGACGAGGCCAAGCCCGAGGAGAAGACGGAGAGCGGCGAGGTCGGGTCGCTGGTCGCCCTGCTGAAGACCACCCTGGGCGATCAGGTCAAGGACGTCCGCACCACCGAGCGCCTGACCGACAGCGCCGTCTGCCTGGTGGCGGATGAGGGCGATATGGACATCCATCTGGAGCGGCTGCTGAAGCAGCATCGCCAGTTGGAACAGACCTCCAAGCGTATCCTGGAGATCAATCCCAAGCACCCGATGGTGACCGCGCTGGCCGCCCGCGTCTCGGCGCAGGGCGCCGGATCGGAGCTCGAGGATGCCGCCTGGCTGCTGCTGGACCAGGCCCGCATCCTGGAGGGCGAGCCCCTGCCCGACCCGGTCGCCTTCGCCCGGCGGCTGTCGCAACTGGTGCAGAAGGGCCTCGGCTCCGCCGCGGCCTGACGCCCGTTCGCCTGACATCCAGTCGGCCCTGCCGACACGATCCCGCCCGGAGATGCCGTCTCCGGGCGGCTTCGTTTTTACCCTGCCGCATTGCCTTGGATCACAGCACCCCACCTTTATCTCTGGCATGGTCGCGCCAGGATGGGTCTATGGAATGGCCGCAACCCGTCACGGTTGCCCGGACCCGCCCGATCTTTCCGGGCATGGATTGGTAAGGACGAGCATGGCGCGCTGGGTGAATCCACGAATTCTGGCCGGGGCACTGGCCCTGTCGCTGCTGGCCGCCGCCCCTGCCCCGGCGCAGCTCGTGGACCTGCACGGCGCGTTCCGCGAGCGGCTTCTGTCCGGGGAGGGGCTGCCGGCTCCCGACCGGGCGGGCCGCGACCTGGACATACTGCGCGCCTTCTATGACGGGCGCGGAGGCCAGCCGGTCTGGATCGTGCAGGATCGCCCCACCGACCAGGCCAGCCGCCTGCTGGCGTCCCTGGCCGCCGCCGACCGGGAGGGGCTGACGCCGCGGGATTACGGCGTGGCGCGGATCACCGCGCTGATGGAGCGGGGCGACAGCCCGCAGGCGCTGGCGGAGTTGGAATTGCTGCTGAGCCACGCCGCCCTGAACTATGCCCGCGACCTGGATGTCGGCCGGATCGAACCCAAGCTGGCCGATCCGGAACTCTACCTTGACAGGGCGGAGCCCGACCCGCTCGCCCTGCTGCGCAGTCTGGCCGGCGCCTCCGATCCGGGCACGGTGCTGGACGCGATGGCGCCCCGGCGTAGCGATTATACCCAGCTCCGCGCCGCCCTGGCCGCCTACCGCACGCGCAAGGATGCGGGCGGCTGGCCCGCCGTGCCGGCCGGTGAGACCCTGCGGCCGGGTGAGCGCCAGGACCGTGTGCCGGCCCTGCGCAGCCGGCTGGCCGCAACCGGGGAATATGCCGCGGAGCACTTCCTTCCGCCGGACCCGCTGGTCTACGACCCGGCCCTGGAGGAGGCCGTGAGGCGCTTCCAGCGCACCCACGGGCTGGAGCCGGACGGCGTTGTCGGCGCTGCCACCCTGGCTGCCATGAACGTCACGGTGGATCAGCGCATCGAACAGATCCGCCTGAACATGGAGCGTTGGCGCTGGATGCCCGACGAGCTGGGGCCCAACTACCTGCTCGTCAATCTGGCCGGTTTCACGCTGGAGCTGTTCGAAAGCGACCGGGTGATCCATACCGCCCGGGTGGTGGTGGGCACGCCCTATCAGAAAACGCCGGTCTTCAGCGACAGCATGACCTATCTGGAGGTCAATCCCTACTGGAACGTACCGCCCAGCATCGCCAAGGGTGAGTTGCTGCCCAAGTTGCAGGAGGACCCGTATTATCTGGCCAGGAACGGTTACACCCTGTTCAGCGACTGGTCGGAGAATGCCATCCCGCTGGACGCCGCCCTGATCGACTGGTCCAAGGTGCGGCCCGAGACCTTCGGCTACAAGATCCGTCAGGACCCGGGCGACAACAATGCCCTGGGCCGGATCAAGTTCATGTTCCCCAACCAGTTCGACATCTATCTCCACGACACGCCGTCCCGACGCCTGTTCAGCCGCGCCAACCGGACCTTCAGCCATGGCTGCATCCGGGTTGAAGACCCCTTCGCCCTGGCGGAAAGGGTGCTGGCCATGACCGGCACCAAGGCATGGGACCGGACACGGTTGGATGCCACATTGCTGACCGGGCAACGGCAGGTGATCCGCCTGGCGACTCCTCTGCCGATCCATCTCAGCTACATCACCGCCTTTGTGGATGAGACCGGTGAGATGCAGTTCCGCAATGACATCTACGGCCGCGACGCCAAGCTGGCCGCGGCCCTGCGCCGGTCCCGCATACCCTGGCCGGAACCGGCGGCCGATGCCGCCCGCGCCTTTCTGGCGCCGGCGCTGATGGACCCGCCGAGCGGTCCTTGACCGCCACGGGCACTTGTCGCTTGCCTTCCCCTTTTGGATTTGTCCAAACTGCATGGCCGCCACACGGAAACCGCAAAGTTCCCGTCGGCGGCGCCCCCGACCGAACGCCCCTTGCCAAGACGGGAAGCCTGGGAATGCAGCCTCTGCCGCGCGCCACCCCTGATCACCCCACCGCCACGCGGCAGGAGTCGGAAGGGATGGAGCCCGGACGCAGAAGCTTCCTCCGCCGTCTCGGCGGGCTGACCCTGGCGGGTGCGGCAGGGGCAATCGCGCCTGGCCTGTTCAGCCCGGAAGCGCAGGCCGCCATCAGCTCCGCCCCGAAGCGCAGCCTTGCCTTCAAGTCGCTGCACACTGGGGAGACGCTGAAGGCCACCTACTGGTCCAATGGACGCTACGATCCCCACGCGCTGGTGGATATCGCCCACATCCTGCGCGACTGGCGCGCGGACGAGGTGGGGAACATGGACCCGGCGCTCTACGACCTGCTGTTCGCCCTGCGCCGCAAGCTCGGCACCGACCAGCCCTTCAACATCATCTCCGGCTATCGCTGCCCGAAGACCAACGCCATGCTGGCGTCCAAGTCGGACGGGGTCGCGAAGAAGAGCATGCACATGGAGGGCAAGGCCATCGACATCGCCGTGCCCGGCCGCAAGCTGACCGCGGTGCGCAACGCCGCGCTGGAGCTGAAGCTCGGCGGCGTCGGCCTCTACAGCAAGTCCGGCTTCGTCCATGTAGACACGGGCCGGGTCCGGCAGTGGGGAAGCTGAGTCCGGCTTAACGCGGCATTTTCGGCAACGGCAGCGACGTCGAGTGCTTGACCACGTCCAGCACGAAGCTGGACCGCACATCCACCACGCCGGGGATCTGGAGCAGCCGCTGCATCGATACCTCGGCATAGGCGTCCAGGTCCGGCACCACGACCTGGAGCAGATAGTCCATCGTCCCGGTCATGACGAAGCAGGACACCACCTCCGGAATCTTCTCCACGGCTTCGCGAAAGCGGGCATCACCCTCCGCATTCTGGTTGATCTTCACCTCCACGAAGCCGACGACGCCCAGGCCCAGCTTGCGCCGGTCCAGGATGGCGGCGTAGCCCTGGATGTAGCCGGCCTCCTCCAGCTCCCGCACGCGCCGTAGGCAGGGGCTGGGCGAGAGCCCGACCTGATCGGCCAGATCGACATTGGAAAGGCGTCCGCTACGCTGCAGTGCGTCCAGGATGCGCAAATCTGCTGCATCGAGAGTGGTTTTCGACATGACTGCGCTGGACCTTTTCTTAAGCCGGCGAATTATTGCGCGATGGTGCCGATTCCGGCCGATCTTCGCAAGGACATGCCCTATCCCGGCACCTTATAGTTCCACTATCCGAATTCCGGTTCGAGGGAGGAAATAATGGCTGCCGATGGCGCGCTGAAAATCGATGGCGAAGTCTGGGAGAACCCGGCCGGTACCGACGGGTTCGAGTTCGTGGAGTACACGGCGGAGGATACGGAGGCGCTGGACCGGCTGTTCGTCTCCATGGGCTTCACCAAAGTGGCTCGCCACCGCAGCAAGGATGTCAGCCTCTATCGCCAGGGCGACATCAACTTCATTGTGAATGCCGAGAAAGACAGCCTGGCCCAGCGCTTCGCCCGGGAGCACGGCCCCAGCGCCTGCGCCATGGCTTTCCGCGTCAAGGACGCCGCCAAGGCGCTGAAGCGCGCGGTGGAGCTGGGCGCGAAGGAGGTGAAGGGCACCGTCGGCCCGATGGAGCTGAACATCCCCGCCATCGAGGGGATCGGCGGCAGCCTGATCTATCTGGTGGACCGCTATCAGAGCCCCTCCATCTACGACATCGACTTCGTGCCGGTGGAGGGGGCGGAGCGGAATCCCGCCGGCGCCGGGCTCAAGGTGATCGACCACCTGACCCACAATGTGCGCAAGGGCAGGATGGACTTCTTCGCCGATTTCTACGGCAACATCTTCAACTTCCGCCAGATCCGCTATTTCGACATCACCGGCGAATATACCGGCCTGACCAGCCGGGCCCTGACGGCGCCCTGCGGCAAGATCCGCATCCCGATCAATGAATCCAAGTCCGACGAGGGCTCCGACAAGATCGACCAGATCCAGGAGTTCATCCGCGACTACAAGGGGGAGGGCATCCAGCATGTCGCCCTGCTGACGGACGACATCATCTCCACCTATGACCAGATGAAGGCGAACGGCGTCAAGTTCATGACCCCGCCCCCGGCCACCTATTACGAGATGCTGGAGGAGCGCCTGCCCGGCCACGGCCAGCCGGTGGAGGAGCTGCGGAACCGCGGCATCCTGCTGGACGGCAAGGATGGTCGCTACCTGCTCCAAATCTTCACCGAGACGGCCATCGGCCCGATCTTCTTCGAGATCATCCAGCGCAAGGGCGATGACGGCTTTGGCGAGGGCAACTTCAAGGCCCTGTTCGAAAGCATGGAGCGCGACCAGATCCGCCGCGGCGTGCTGAAGGTCGAAAGCTGACCTGAACGGGCCTGCCAGGACCCGTTTTTCCGAAAGGCCGTCATCCCGGTGGACGCCGGGGCAGCGGCCTTTTTGTTTCCCGCCCGAGCCGTTATAACTCCGCTCCCGCGCTTCCCGGAGAGATGAGATGCAGCGCAGACAGGCCGCAGCGGCGCCGGTCCCGTCCGGCCCGGCGCCCAAGAACTACATCACCCCCGCCGGCTTCGGGCGGCTCCAGACCGAGCTGCGGGACCTGCTGCGGGTGGAGCGGCCCAAGGTGGTGGAGGTGGTGTCCTGGGCCGCGGGCAATGGCGACCGGTCGGAGAATGGCGATTACATCTACGGCAAGAAGCGCCTGCGCGAGATCGACCGCCGCATCCGCTTCCTGACCAAGCGGCTGGAAGCGGCGGAGGTGGTGGACCCCGCCGCCCAGCCCCGCCGCGACCAGGTCTTCTTCGGCGCCACCGTGACCTATGCGCGGGAGGACGATACGGAGATCACGGTGATGATCGTCGGCACCGACGAGACCGACGCCGCCTTCGCCAACCCCGGCGAGCCGCAACGGGTGAGCTGGGTCAGCCCGGTGGCGCGTGCGTTGCTGAAGGCCCGCGCAGGCGATCTGGTCACCGTCCGCACCCCAACCGGAGCGGAGGAGCTGGAGGTCGTCGCCATCTCCTACCCCTCCCCTGGATGAAGCCGGGCCGGGCGTCATGGTTTTCTACGGGCTTCCCCGAGATCGCCCTTTGCATCGGGCGAAATGATGCGTTATGGTGCGCGCCGCTTCAGGGGAAACGCCCCTGACGCTCCAGCGCAGGACCCGTAGCTCAGCTGGATAGAGCGCTGCCCTCCGAAGGCAGAGGTCATGAGTTCGAATCTCGTCGGGTCCGCCACTCCTGTGCAAGCTTCAGAAAGCGCCCCGAAAATCACGCGCAGCCGACCGTCCGACGCGCCGCGTCGCACGTCGGTGTGTCCGGTATCGCCATATCGATGACCACCGCCATGGTCGCCCCTGCCCCGCGGCGGCTAGCAGCGAGGGCCGAGTGGCCCTGGCCGTCAGGCGAAGATCGCCACCGACTGCCGGTGCAGCGCGGCGAGCCGGCCGGAGCGAGTCCAGGCGGTCATGGACTGGCCGGAGAAGCCGCCGCCCACATAATCCGCCGTGCTGCGCAGCAGGTACCAGCCATCGTCCGTCGTGAAATCCGCCGTGGGGAAATCCACCATCCAGGTCAGGCTGGACAGGGGCGCGGGGCGCGTCAGCAGGCCGGCGCCCGCCGGCGGCAGCGTGTCCAGCAGCGCAACAAACCCGGCCTCCGTCCCTCGCGCCCGCACGTCCCGGTGCCGCACCCACCACAGCAGTTCGGCGCCGCCGCTGCCGTCGAAGATGCGGCCCTCTGCGATCCGGATTTCCAGGTTCCGTAGGAAGGTGGGCGTGACGCCGTCTACCAGGGGGATTTCCGGGCAAGCCTCCGGCGGCGGCACATCCGGCCCGGCCGGGGCGTGCAGCGTCAGCTCCGACGCGCGGTCAGGTCCGAAGCAGGCGGAGACCGTCGCCACCACTGGATCGCCGGCACGCAGCACGGCCTGCAGAAACGCTGCGGAGCGCCCGGCGCGCAAAGGCTGCACCTCGATGGCGAGGTCGCCCACCGCCGGCCCGACGAAGGCGACGGTGAGGGAGCGGAGCGGCCAGTCCGTCCCGGCCCGGCGGCGGATAGCCTCCAGCCCCAGCGCCGCGACCATGCCGCCGAAGCCAGCGCGGCCCTGCGCCCAGTTGGGCGCCAGCACCGCCGTGAAGCCATCGCCCTCGCCGCGCATCAGTTCCAGCGTGCGCGTCAGATCCAGCTCTTCCTGTTCCATCGCCTGCCTTGCTCCTGAGGTTCCACGCCGCCTTACGCTGCCGGATTGGTCACCGGAACCAGAGCGCCGGTAATGGCGCGGGCGGCGGGAGAGGCCAGGAACAGGATCACGTCGGCGATGGCGGCCGGAGAGGTCCATCCGGCGGGATCGGCATCGGGCATGTCGGCCCGGTTCTGCGGCGTGTCGATGATGGCGGGCAGCACGGCGTTGACGGTGATGCCGCGGCCGGCCAGCTCCTCCGCCAGGCTTTCGGTCAGCTTGGCGACGCCGGCCTTGGAGGCGGCATAGGGAGCCATGCCTTTTCCGGCCTTTGCCGCCGCGGCTGCCCCGATATTGACGATCCGCCCGCCCGGCGGCAGGTGCTCGATGGCGGCGGCCGACAGGTTGCGGGCGGTCTTCACATTGACGGCGTAGAGCATGTCCCAGGTCTCCGGCGATCCGTCCTCCACCGTCTCCCAGCGGAAGGCGCCGGCGATATTGACCAGCACGTCCAGCCCGCCCAGCGCCGCCCGCGCCTTGTCCAGGGCCGACGCCGCCTGCGCCGGGTCAGTCAGGTCCACGCCGCCGCAGAGGACCGCCTGGGCGATGCCGGCGGGCAGCTCCTGCGCCCGATCGATCACGGCCACCCGGTCTCCCTGCGCCAGGAAGGCGGCGGCCACCGCCGTGCCCAGCGCCCCGCATCCGCCCGACACGATGATGTTCCTGCTGCCCATCTCCGCTCCCCTATCCGGTTCTTGATTGTGCCGGCACCATGCCGCAACCGCTGCCGCGGTCCAAGCCGATTGCGCGGTCCTAGTGCCGCGGGACGTCGGTGGCGCTGTCCGCCAGCCCGACCTGCTCCGCCTCCGGATCGTGGCTGCCCAGCAGGTGATAGAGCAGGATGGCGCCGAAGGTGGCGGTGCCGATTCCGCCCAACGTGAAGCCGCCGATGCCCAGCGTCAGGTCCCCCGCCCCGGCGGTCAGCGCCACGGCGGCCGTGATCAGGTTGCGGGCCTTGGCGAAATCCACCCGGTTCAGCACCCAGATGCGCCCGCCGGTCGCGGCGATCAGCCCGAACACCACCAGCGCCAGCCCGCCGATCACCGGGGCCGGCAGGGTCATGATCAGCGCCCCGAACTTGGGCGAGAAACCCAGCACCAGCGCCACCCCTGCCGCCACCACGAAGACCAGCGTGGAATAAATCCGTGTCACCGCCATCACGCCCATGTTCTCGGCATAGGTGGTCACGCCCGTGCCGCCGCCGGAGGCGGAGATCATGGTGGCCACCCCGTCGGCGATGAAGGCGCGGCCGATCAGCGGGTCCAGGTTGCGGCCAGTCATGGCGGCGATGCCCTTAACATGGCCCAGGTTCTCCGCCACCAGGATCACCGCGACGGGCGCGATCAGCACCATGGCGGCCGGCTCGAACACCGGCGCCGTAAAGGTCGGCAGGCCGAACCAGTCCGCCGCCGCGACCCCGCTGAAATCGATGGGCGTGCCGAAGCCCAGCAGATTGGCCCCGATGAAATAGGCCGCATAGCCCACCGCCGCCCCGACCAGGATCGGGAGGGGCCGCAGCCAGTTGCCGCCGCGGACCGCGACCAGCGCGACCGCCGCCAGGGTCAGCAGGCCGATCACGCTGTTGAAGCCGTCGCCCGACACGTCCTTGACCGCGATAGGCGCCAGGTTCAGCCCGATCGCGGCGACGATGGCCCCGGTCACCACCGGCGGCATCATCCGCTCGATCCAGCCGGTGCCGGCGGCATGCACGATAATGCCGATAAGGGTGTAGAGCAGCCCCGCCGCGGCGATGCCGCCCAGCGCCACCGGTATGTTCGGATTTGGCCCCCCGCCGGCATAGCCGGTCGCCGTGACCACCACGGCGATGAAGGCGAAGCTGGACCCCAGATAGGAGGGAAGCCGCCCGCCGGTCATCACGAAGAACAGCAGCGTTCCGATACCGGAGAAGAAGATGGCGGTGTTCGGGTCGAACCCCATCAGGATCGGCGCCAGCGCCGTCGCCCCGAACATGGCGACCACATGCTGTACGCCCAGCGCCGCCATGCGCGGCCAGGGCAGCCGTTCGTCCGGCGCAACCTCCCCGCCGCTTCTCAGGGTCCAACGCGGGAAATAGGACATGCCTCAACCCCTCCGATCCGTTCCGGCCTGTCCTAGCACATCTTCATCCCAAGACAACCGGCGGCGGTTATCCGCGACCCCGCCGGGGGCGGCAGGCGCTGTGACGGCAGCTGCCGGCGCCTGTTACGGGCGGAAGGCTTGAAACAGGGACAGGATCATGACGGACCAACAGCCCCGGAACACGCAGGCCGGCAATCCGCAAGGCGCTTCCCCGGTCTATTCGGCGGAGCAGGCGCGCGGCGGCCGCATCGTCCTGAATACCCCGGCCCGCCGCTGGATCTTCATCGGCGGACTGGTCGGGATCGTGCTGCTGCCCTTCATCCTGCTTGCCTTCGCCGGCTGAGCGCCCGGCCGGCCCGCCCGAACAGGTTACCCCGATTGTGGGCATATGGCTTTTATGCCAACTTATCCTCTATCCGGGCCATTTCGGCCCGCTTGGGGATTGGGGGCAGAAATGAAGGGGAAGCTTTCGGTTGCGTTCTATGGGCTGATCGTCGGCATCTGCCTCTCGAACTGGTTGCTGATCGGTGTGGTCAAGAACAATGCGCTGGCGCTGCTGATGACGCTGGCGCTGCTGTTCCTGCTGCTGGGGGAGATCGGGAAGACCCTGACCGGAAAGGCGTCCGGCATCCTGATCGACAGCCGCAACCGCATCAGCCTGTCACGCCTGCAGATGGTCGGGTGGACCGTGGTGGTCCTGTCCGGCGTGACGGTCGCCGCCGCCTACAACCTGTCCATCGATGCGGCCAACCCGCTGAACTTCACCATTCCGAACGAGCTGCTGATCGCGATGGGAATCGCCGGCACCTCGGCCGTGGCGAGCCCGCTGGTGCTGGCCACGACCCGGAACCCGGCCCCGCTTGCCGCAACCACGGTCGCCGATGGTCAAGCCGATCCGGCTGCAGTCGCCGCCGCGCCGACGCCCGCCCCCGCCACGCCGGCAATCGCGACCCTGCACGCCAAATGCAGCATCGACGAGGCCGCCTGGGCCGATCTGTTCAAGGGCGAGGATGCCGGCACCGCCGGTTCCGTGGACATCAGCAAGGTACAGCAGTTCTTCTTCACCCTGCTGCTGCTGGCCGTCTATGCGCTGTCCATGGCGGATGCCTTCACTAGCGGCAGCAGGATCGGCAGCCTGCCCGCCCTGGACCAGACCTTCCTCTACCTGCTGGGCATCAGCCACGCCACCTACCTGACCTACAAGGCGGTGCCGAAGCCGGGCCCGGCCTGAGCCGAGCCGCCGGATGACGGTGCCGGCGTCCGAAGCTCACGGATGGTCCGCCATCCGTGAGAGGGCGTACAAGGGCGCGCGGGCGGGCGGCGGTTTCCGCGTGATCCCGCAGCCCGGCCGGCGGTTGTTTCCAAGGACACCATTCCGGGAACACCGCATGAGACACAATGATGAGCGATAACCAAACGCCGACGGGGCTCGACCCGGACGAAGTCGACCGGAGTCGCGTCAGCCTGCCCCGCTGGGCCGTTCGGGCGACCCTGGCCCTTTCCACCGTTTTCGCGCTGATCATCGCGGGTTTGGCGCTGATGATGATGACGGGCGCGCAACTGACCGGATTCGGCGGCTTCCTGTTCGGTCTGTTCTGGTTTGGTGCGACCGGCTACTGCCTGTGGAACACGGTGCTGATCCTGCTGTATCTGCGGCACGAGTCCGGCCTGACCAACGCCGGCCGCTACCGCCTGGGCGGCAGCGCCGCCATCATCCTGCTGACGGTGGCGGTACTGTCCATGATCGTGCTTCTGGTGGTGGGATAGAGCCGCTTCGCCAGCCGACTCCTGCCCTGCTATCCTTCCGCCAAACCGGGAGGAAACCAGGAATGAGCGGCAGCGCCCCCTATCCCCGCACGGTGCGGGGAACCAACCTGTTCGACACGGATGTCAACCTGCACCGGCTGCTGGAGCGCCGCGCCCCCCATGTGATGGAGCGGCATGGGGAGCGGCTATCCGATTTCGGCGCCTGGGCCGGCACGCGCTTGGACGAGCAGGCGGAATATACCGACCGCTTCGCCCCGCCGAAGCTGGACCCCTATGACGGCGACGGCCAGCGCACCGGCCGGGTGGTGTTCAATTCCGACTATCTGGACTGCCACCAGGAGGCCTACCGCCGCGGGGCCGTGGGCCTGCCCTATGCCGAGGGGGCGGAGCGGGTGAGCCATGCCGTCTGCTTCGCCATGGGCTACCTGCTGTCCCATGCCGACATCTCCATCCATTGCCCGGTCACCATGACGGGGGCGGTGGCGCATGTGCTGGACACGCTGGCCCCGGCGGATGTGCGGGACCGCTACCTGCCGGAAATGACCCGCATGGATGGGCACACCAAATCCGGCGGCACCTGGGCGACGGAGCTGCATGGCGGTTCCGATGTCGGGGCCACCACCACGCGGGCGGAGCAGCGCAATGATGGCTGGCGGCTGGACGGGGTGAAGTGGTTCACCAGCAATGCCGGTTCCGGCCTGGCGCTGGCCACCGCCCGGCCGGCGGATTTCGACGGGCGGGACGTGGCCGGCGGGCGGGGGCTCGGCTGCTACCTCGTGCCCAGCCATCTGGACGATGGCAGCCCCAACCACTACCGCGCCCGCCGCCTGAAGGAGAAGGCGGGCACCCGCGGCCTTGCCACGGCGGAGCTTGATCTGCTGGGCGCGTTCGCGGTGGAGATGGCCCCGCCGCCCGTGGGGTTGCGGGTGATGATGGCGGCGTTGGAGTACAGCCGCATCCACAATGCCGTGGGCAGCGCCGGCATGCTGCGCCGGGCCTTCCTGGAATCGGCGGGCTGGGCCTTCCACCGCACCGCCTTCGGCCGCACGCTGCGCCACTATCCCATGGTGCAGGACCAGTTGCTGGACATGCAGATGGAGATGGAGGCGGCGACGGCCCTGGCCTTCGAATCCGTCCTAGCCTTCGACGCCCAGCTCCAGAATCCGGAGGGGGCGGACTGGCTGCGGCTGGTCACGGCGCTGGCCAAGTACCGCACGGCGGAACAGTGCGTGACCGCCTGCCGCCGATCCGTGGAGATGGTGGGCGGCAACGGCTATACGGAGGAATGGCCGACCGCCCGGCTGTACCGCGACTGCCTGGTCACCGCGGTGTGGGAGGGGCCGGCCAACATCCAGGCGCTGGAGCTGCTGCGCCTCGTCGCCGGCCGCCGTCCGGGGAACCAGATCTTCCTGGCGCGGGTGGGGGCGGTGCTGTCCGACCTGCCCAATGAAGCCAAGCTGCCCGGCATTGCCGACGCGGCGGAGATTCTCGAGGGCGCCATGGAGGAATGCCGGGCCGCCCTGTCCTATCTTCGCGGCAATCCCGAGGAGGGGCCGCGCCATGGCCGCCGGCTGCTGGAGCTGATGTCCGACACCATGGCGGCCGCCCTGCTGCTGGAGGAGGCGGTGGATGAACTGGCCCTGGGCGACCGCCGCAAATGGCTGGTGGCCCGGCGCTTCGTGCACAAGGTGCTGGCCAAGTCCGACCCCATCGGCCCCGATGCCGATCCCGCCAGCGCCGCCTTTGACGCCGTGCTGGCCTATGAGCCGGTTGATTAACGAACAGGCGGCAATCATTAACGAATTACCGGGATGGCGGGCGGAGATCATAGCGCCCCGGCGCTTCCACTGTTCGAAACGCCCCCGTTGCGGCCGGAATCCCTGGTTCTCCGCCGATCCACGTCCGCAGGATTACCACGTATGTAGTAGAAATGCTGACGATCTAGGTAATTCTTAGGTCAAATTCAGTCACACCTCCGCGCCCGCGGTGTAACCTTTAAGAAGCGGCCAGTCATGGGACAAAATTAAGTCCTCGTTAAGGGTCTTGGCGCTGTAATCAGCTCATCGGACGAACATACCGAACCTGAAACAGACAGACCGGAGACTAGAGAAATGAGCACCCTGACCGTCGCCGCCGAAGTCGCCGCCACCGCCAAGCTGCACCTGGACCTGCTGGACCAGTTCGCCGCCACCATCGTCGCCCGCATGAACGGTGCCGCCACCGACTATGCCCGTGAGAGCCTGGCCGAGATGCTGGACACCATCGCCGAGCAGCGTGAGACCTATCTGAGCCTCCTCGCCAGCGCCGAGCAGCTTCCGCTGGCCGCCTGATCCCCGAACGGATCACAGATGTGAAGCCAAGGGCCCCCCAGCGGGGCCCTTTCGCTATTGGGCCTGTAGCTCCGGGGTCAGGGGCTGGACGATAATCCGGTCGTCCGGCCCTACCAGCACGCCGACCCGGCCCTGCGCCACCCGGCCATAAATCCGAAAGCCTTCCGGCACAGGCAGTATGGGCTCCGCCAGATAGCCCGGCGGCGGCCGGTCCAGCGATTCGGCCCGGTCAGGGTGAAGCCGGTAATGGCCGCTGACGCGACCGCCCGACCAGCGCGCCACATAGCCGCCGCCGACGGGCTCCAGCATGCCCGGCCTCTCATCTTCATCCCGGCTTGAGAGCAGGGCCAGAGGTCTCTCCGGATCGGCGAGGGAGAGGATGACCTCGATCTCCTCCGCCCCGGCGATCCGCGACAGCAGATAGGGCGTCCCTGCCTCCATCCACAGACGCTGGACCGATCCCCTCCGCCGGTCCTCGGGCAGCAGGCCCTGCGGGTCCGACGGATTGCGCAGCAGCGGCGGGACGGCTTCCGGCAGAATGCCAAGGCTGTCGGAGTCGCCGATGTCCACCAGCGTCAGGCCGGGACCGGGCATCCGGCTTTCATAGGCCGCGGCCAGCCCCGGCTTCAGGGGACCGGCGGAACAGCCCAGCCCCAGCGGACCGGCCCGCCCGAGCACCTGCCCGGTGGCGATGTCACGGGTTTCGAGATCGCACCAGCTCATGCTGACCCCCTCACCCAGTTCGGCCGACTGCCCGACCGTGATGGCGACGGCCCCGGTCTCCGCATCCACATAGCCGCCCTCCACGGGCTCGAACACCGGGACGGACCACAGCCTCTCCGGCCGCAGCGGGTCGGAGAGGCTGTAGAGGTTCAGCATCGTCCGCGACCCGGCCGGAGTCGCGACCAGCAGATGCGACTCGGCCAGCGCCACCACCCTGCCCCGGAGTTCCGGGAGGGGTTCGGCCATGGCCGGGCCGGCAAGCGCCAGCCAGATCGCGGCGGCTATCGCGAAGACGCGCATCCAGGCTTTCCGACCATGGCAGGAATTGTCGGCCACGCTCCGCGTGACCGACCTACGCGGAGGCATGTAGGTCGGACGCGCCCCGCGCGGCGGACATCGTGGGGCATCACTCCCCCGCCTCAATGGCCCGCCCGGGCCAGCAGGGCGCGGACGGCGTGCAGATCGTCGGCGACATGGTGGCACAGCGCCTTGATCTCGTCCGTCGCGGGCAGCAGGTCCGGCACCATCACGGCCATCATGCCGGCCCCATGGGCGGCGCGGATGCCGTTGTGGCTGTCCTCCAGCGCCAGGCAGTCCGCCGGGTCCACCCCCAGCCGTGCCGCGGCGGTGAGATAGGGTTCCGGGTGCGGCTTGCCGCGGGTGACGTCGTCGCGCGTCACCACATGGCGGAAGCGGGACAGGATTCCTACCTTCTCCAGATGCAGCAGCGCCTTGTCCCGCCCCGTGCTGGTGCAGACCGCCATGGGCAGGCCGGCCCTGTCCAGATGGTCCAGCAGCTCCACCACCCCGGCCATCAGGCGGAGGTCGCGGGCAAGGCCGGAGATTTCCGCCTCAAACGCGGCGCGGAACCGCGTCAACTGCTCCTCCCCCCCGAAGAAGACCTTCAGCCGCGCCCAGGTCTCCGGCCAGGGGGTGCCGATCACGGTGGCGTAGAAAGCCTCGTCCATGGGCCGGCCCACGGCGATGGCGGCGGCCAGTGTGGCGGCGCGCACCGGCTTTTCCGTGTCGATCAGCAGGCCGTCCATGTCGAAGACGACGGCGCGCACGGGGCGGGGAAAGGGCAAGGGACGTGTCCTGGCTGCGGGGGTGACCGCGCCAAACTGGCGGGCCGGGCCGGAATGTCAAGCTGTCGCGGTGCCGCCTTTGCAAAGGACTAGCCGACCATCCGGGGCACCCCATATGCTGGCGCAAAACCAGGTTCAGGGAGCCTCACGCAATGTCGAACAAGAATTCCGCCGGCCTGATCGCGGCGGTTGGCCTGATCGGGGCCGCCGCGGCCGGTCTTACGCTTTATTCCGCTGGCACCGGAATGGCGAAGGCGCCCGCCGACGCGCCCGCCCCGGCAGCCGCCGCCCCCCAAGAGAACAGCAGCGAGGTCAAGAGCGTGGCGTTCCAGCAGAGCAGCTTCGGGCCCGGTCCCGTCGCCAAGAAGGTCCCCGTCGAGCTGGAAAAGCACGGTGACGTGCGCGTCGATCCCTATTTCTGGATGCGCGATCCCGAATATCCCACCGTCAACGACGAAGACACCCTGAACCATCTGAAGGCGGAGAACGCCTATCTGGAGAAGGTGCTGGGCGGAGAGGAAAGCCCGCTGCGCAAGTCCCTGTTCGACGAGATGCTCGGCCGCATCAAGCAGGACGACACCGGCGTGCCCTATGTCGAGGGCGGGTGGGAGTACCAGGTCCGGTTCGAGACCGGCAAGCAGCACCCGATCTATGTGCGCCGCCCGGCCGCCGGCGGCGGCGAGTTCACGACCATCCTGGACGTGAACCAGCTCGCCGAGGGCAAGGAGTACATGCGCGTCACCTCGATGGAGGTGAGCCCGGACGGAAAGTACCTGGCCTATACCGAGGATGACGACGGGTCGGAGATGCTGGCCGTGAAGGTCAAGGACCTGACCACGGGCGAATATCTGCCGGACGTGATCGACGGCGCCAGCTACGGGCTGGCCTGGGCCAACGACAACCGCACCCTGTTCTACGCCATCCGTGACGAGTACCAGCGGCCGAAGAAGATCTTCCGCCACACGCTGGGGGCGGAGCAGGCGGCCGACACGCTGGTCTACGAGGAGACCGAGGGTCCCTGGACCGCCGGGGTGGGCAAGACCCTGTCCGGCCGCTTCATCGTCATCGTCACCGACAACAACGCCACCAACGAGGTGCGGCTGATCCCGGCCGACGACCCGGCGGCGGAGCCCATCGTGCTGGCCCCGCGCCAGACCTTCCGCCAGTACGATGTGGCGGAGCAGGACGGCACGCTCTGGATTCTGGTCAACGACACCCACCGGAACTTCCGGCTGGTGAAGGCCCCGGCCGACAATCCCGCCCAGGCGAACTGGGAGGAGGTCATCGCCGGCAGCGACGACGTCTATCTGATGTCCGTGATGGCCTTCAAGGACTGGCTGTTCCTGTTCGAGCGGGACAAGGGCAACCAGCGCGTCCGCGTCATCGCCAAGGACGGGACGGAGCATTTCATCGCCTTCCCCGACGCCGCCTACGACGTCAGCCCGTCCAACAATGCCGAGTATGACAGCAACGTGCTGCGGGTGAACTACACCAGCCTGGTCACCCCGGCCACCGTCTACGACTACGACCTGACCAAGCGCGAGCTGGCCGCCCGCAAGGTGCAGGAGATCCCCAGCGGCTACGACGCCAGCCTCTACACCTCCGAGCGGCTGATGGCCCCGGCCCGCGACGGCAGGACGATGATCCCGATCAGCATCGTCTACCGCAAGGACCGCCCCGCCAACGGCACCGCCCCGCTGCATGTCTACGGCTATGGCAGCTACGGCATCCCGTCCGACCCGACCTTCAGCACGGCGCGGATGAGCCTGCTGGACCGCGGCTTCGCCTTCGCCATCCTGCATGTGCGCGGCGGCGACGATATGGGCCGCGGCTGGTACGAGGACGGCAAGCTGGAGCACAAGGTCAACAGCTTCACCGATTTCATCGACGCCACCCAGTATCTGGTGCAGCAGGGCTACGCCAAGGCCGGCAACGTGTCGATGTCCGGCGGCTCGGCCGGCGGGCTGCTGATGGGGGCGGTGATGAACATGGCCCCCGACGGGCTGTACAAGGCCGCCGTGGCCTACGTGCCCTTCGTGGACGTGGTCAGCACCATGCTGGACGAGACGTTGCCGCTGACCGCCGGCGAGTATGACGAGTGGGGCAACCCCAACCAGCCGGACGCCTATTTCCGGATGAAGGGCTACAGCCCCTACGACAATGTCGCCGCCCGCAACTACCCGCATATCCTGATCACCGCCGGCCTGACCGACCCGCGCGTGACCTATTGGGAGCCGGCCAAGTGGGCCGCCCGGCTGCGGGAACTGAAGACGGACGACAATGTGCTGCTGTCCTACACCAACATGGGCGCCGGGCATGGCGGGGCCAGCGGCCGGTTCGACCGGCTGAAGGAGATCGCCATGGCCTATGCGTTCCTGGTCAAGGCGCACGGCGTGGAATGATCCCGCGCCTGTAGGATGGGATAGAGCGGCCGGCCCTGAAGAAAGGGCCGGCCGTTTTCCCGGCCGGTCCGCATCCGGCAGTTGACCCAGGATCGCTATCTACCCTCTAAATACCATCTGCGGGCAGCTGCCCGTGCCGCGGAATTGTCGGGCCGGAAGGGCGCAAATCGACGCTAGCCCAAAAGAAGGCGTGATAGTTCGGTAGCTTAATCATATTTACATCAGCGCAATTGAATAATCTCCGGCTCTGCACACCGCCTACAGGGATATGACACACGGACATTACGACCCGGCCCTGGTGATGCTGTCCATCGTCATCGCCATCGCCGGTGCCTTCGTCGCCCTGGATCTGGCCCATCGCGCGCGTGAGAGCGACCGCGGCGGGCGGCAGTCGGCGGTGCGCTGGCTGACCGCGGCGGCACTGGCCATGGGAGCCGGCATCTGGTCCATGCATTTCGTCGGGATGCTGGCCTTCCGCATGCCGGTGCCGGTCACCTACGATCCGGGGCTGACGTTCATATCGCTGGCCCTGCCCATCGTCGTGTCCGGTCTGGGCATCCTGATCGTGGCGCGCCACGGAACCAGGCCGGCGCCGCTGGCAGCGGCGGGCCTTCTGATGGGGGCCGGCATCTGCGCCATGCACTATGTCGGCATGCTGGCGATGCGCATACCCGGCGCCCTGAGGTTCGAACCCGCGATTGTCGCCCTGTCCGTCATCATCGCCGTCGTGGCGTCGACGGCCGCGCTCTGGCTTGCCTTCCGGTCGGAGGGCGACCGGGCGCGGCTGACCGGGGCGGTCGGGCTGGGGCTGGCGGTGGTGGCCATGCACTATACCGGAATGGCGGCCGCGCACTTCACTCTTGTTGACGGTCATGGCTCGGCGGGTATCGCCGGAATGCCGGACGACGCCATGGCGGTCGGGGTGGCCTCGGTGATGCTGCTGGGGCTGGTCGGAGCCATGGCCATCGCCCGCTATGACCGCCGGCTGGCCCGCTCCGCCGCCCGCATGGCGGAACTCCGCGCCGCGAACGAGCGGCGCTTCCGGGCCTTGATCCAGGCCTCCACCGACGTGATCGCCGTGGTGCGGCCGGATGGCAGGCTGGACCTGGTCAGCGCCTCCGCCTCCCGCCTGGGCCTGAACCCTGTCGCCATGCGCGGCCAGCCCGCGGGGGAGGCGTTTCCCACCGTGGATTCCGGCTTCAAGGACCTGATCGCGGCGGCCACCGCCTCCCCCGACCGGATCGCCCGCGCGATGCTGGACCTGCAGGTGGCGCCCGACCATCAGGTGCGGGTCGAGGCCACCTGCGTGGACCTGACGGAGGACCCGGATGTCCGCGGGCATTTGCTGAACCTGCGCGATGTCTCGGAGCAGCAGGCCCTGCAGTCCCAACTGCACGAGGCCGCCCGGCTTGCCACCGTGGGTACGCTGTCCACCGGCATCGCCCATGAGCTGGGCCAGCCGCTGAACATCATCCGCCTGTGGGCGGAGGAGGCGCTGCTGGCCATCGAGGAGGGGGAGTTCGAGCGCGACCGGGTCGTGGAGGTGCTGCACACCATTTCCGACCAGACCCGCCGCATGCGGGACGTGATCGATCACATGCGGGTCCTGGGCCGCCGCGATCAAGGGGGGCAGGAGCTGTTCGATGCCAGCGAGGCCGCGCAACGGGCGGTGGCCCTGCTGGATCGGCATTACGCCGCTGAAGATATCATGTTCGAACTGAGCCGCGCGGACGGTCCGATGAGAGTCCGGGGCACGCCCGGAAGGCTGGAGCAGGTTCTGCTGAACCTCTTCGCCAATGCGCGCGACTCCATCATCGCCCGCAAATCCCGCGACGGGAGGCCGGGCCGGGTCCGCGTCGTCGTCTCGGCGGAAGAGGATTCCGTTCATATCCAGGTGAACGACGACGGGCTGGGCATCCCGGCGGAGCTGCGCGCCCGCCTATTCGAGCCGTTCTTCACCACCAAGGAGGTGGGCAGCGGGCTCGGCCTCGGCCTTGCCATCAGCCTGTCCATCATCGACGCCATGGGCGGCAAGCTCCGCCCCTTGGAGGAGGACGGCCCCGGCGCCGGCTTCCAGATCACCCTGCCGCGCGCCAGCGGCGAGATCGTTCCATTGACCAGGGCAAGCTGATGCAGCCGAAGCCGCACGTTCTGATCGCCGAGGACGAGGTGCTGGCCGCGATGGCGCTGGAAAGCATCCTGATCCGCGCCGGTTTCCGTGTCACCTGCGCCTATGACGGGGAAAAGGCGCTGGCGGCCCAGGCTGTGGACCCGCCGGACATCCTGGTCACGGACATCCGCATGCCCCGCATGGACGGCCGCCAACTGATCCGAGAAGTCCGCCAGACCCTGGCGGACCTGCCGATCATCATCATGACCGGCTTCATCTCCCGCACCGGGGTGGATGAGCTGCGCGGGGAAGGGTCCGGCCCCATCGAGGTGATCCCCAAACCCATCAGCCCGCGCGAGATCGTCGCCACCATCCGCCGCCTGATCGCACAGGCCTGACGGAGGCCCCCCCTCAGAAGGCCTGGAGCACGCCGCGCAGGCTCAGGATGCTGATCAGCATGCCGACCAGGATCATCAGCGGTTTGTCCGGCACCCGCGAGGTGACATAGGCGGCGAAGGGAGCCGCAATGACGCCGCCAACCACCAGCCCGGCGATGATCGGCCAAAGCTCCAGCCCGATGGTGAACAGGAAGGTGGCGGTGATCGTGCTGGTCACGAAGAATTCCGCCAGATTCACCGATCCGATAGCATAGCGGGGCGCGGTGCCCTGCCCCAGCAGGTTGGTGGTGACGATGGGTCCCCAGCCGCCGCCGCCCAGGGCATCCAGCAGCCCGCCGAACAGGCCGAGCAGGCCGACATGCTTCGGCTCGTCCGTCCGGTTCGGCTTGCGGCCCAGCGCCCGCCACAGGATGTACAGGCCCATGACCAGCAGATAGGCGCTGACCACCGGCCGCACGACTTCCCCCGGTATATTGGTCAGCAGGAACGCCCCGATGCCGCCGCCGATCATGCCCGGCAGGGCGAGACGGCGCAGCAGGCGGAAATCCACATTCCCGAACCGCCAGTGGGAAAAGCCGGAAGCGCCGGTGGTGAAGACCTCCGCCGCGTGGATGCTGGCGCTTGCGGTCACGGGCGGAACGCCGAAGCCCAGCAGAACGGTCGTGGCGCTGACGCCGTAGGCCATGCCCAGGGCGCCGTCGATCAACTGCGCTGCGAACCCCACGGCGACGAACAGAAGCAGGTCTTCCCACATTTAACGCCACCCTTGATGTGGTATGCTATATTGCACACCACGGCGGATGATGTAGGAAATCCATCAACGGCGCCAGAGCCCAAATCGAAAGCGGACCTACCCCACTGCTCAGCTTGCTGCGACCTTTTCGCCGGCTGTGGTCAGGGTGCGGAACTGCGCCGGACGGCCGAAGAAGCGCGTTGCCAGACGCGTGACCCTTTCCGCATCCCCGGTGGTGTGGAATGTGACCCGGCCAGTGCCCGGCAGGTCGAACTCGGGGTGGCGTTCCAGATAATGGCCCAGGCTCCTGGTGGTCAGCGTGGGCTGGCACAGCACCTCCACCCCCGCCGGCAGCGCGTCCACGAAGGCGTCGGACACCAGCGGATAATGGGTGCAGCCCAGCATCACCGCTTGCGGCGGCACGCCATCCATCTTGGCCATCAGCGCGTCGGCATAGGTCTGCACGGCGGCGCGGATTTCACCGGCCGGCGCATCCTGCTCGATCAGGCGGACCAGGTCCGGGCAGGCCTGCTGCACCACCCGCACCTCCGGCGCGCGCTTGCCGATCTCACGCGGGTAGGCCTCGCTCTCCACCGTGCCGCGGGTGGCGAAGATGCCGATGGTGCGCGGCTCCCCCGCCATGCTGCCGGCGGGAACGTCCGCCATCCAGGGCTGGCCGGTGATGGCCTCCACCATCGGCACCAGCACGCCCAGCACCCGCTTGTCCGGATGGGCGTGGGGCAGCCAGCTCTGCTGCAGGCGGCGGAGCGCGATGGCGCTGGCCGTGTTGCAGGCCAGGACCACCAGCGGGCAGCCCAGCGCGAACAGCCGCTCCACCCCCGCCAGGGTGAGCTGGTAGACCTCCTCCGGCGTGCGGTTGCCATAGGGGGCGGCGGCATGGTCGCCTAGATAGGTGAAATCCTTGTCCGGCAGCCCTGCGTGCAGGGCCCGCAGAACCGTCAGGCCGCCATGGCCGCTATCGAACACGCCGATCATCGGATGCCATCTCCATCGTGCTGCCCCGGTCTACCACGCCATTCGGGCGAGGAAAGGGCAAAGCGTGGGACCGCCAGGGACGCCTGCCCGGCCGGCCGGGCGCTCCCTCCGCTTGTCAAGGCGGGGCGCATTGTGCGTAACTCCAGCCGCCGGGCACCGGGCCGCCCGGTCTTGAAAAAGTGTCGAGGACCATGCCGCGTATTCTTTGCGCCATCGCCGTTGCAAGCACCGCCGCCCTGGCCGCCAGCTTCACCGCCGGGCCGGCTGCCGCCCAGGCCACGATCGGAGAGATCGCGAACCAGGGCCGCCCGATCCAGACGGCCCCCGCCGCTGCCGCCCCCGGCCTGCGCCCGAGCCGCCCGCTTCCCACGCTGGGGGAGATCGCCCAGGGCGGTGCGGCCCCACAGCCGCGCGCCGGCTGCACCCCGCCCTCCCTGCCCGGCGAACTGCCCGACGGGGCAAAGGCCACGGCGGAGGAGATGCAGAAGGCCCATGCCGCCTTCCGCGGCTTCGTGGACCAGGGGCAGAACTTCATCCAGTGCCTGGACGCCGCCTACAAGGCCAGTTCGCAAAGCATCACGGTTGGCGGCTATCTGGCCCTGACCGAGGCGCACAACCGCATGGTCGCGGTGATGCAGGTGCTGGCCGACCGCTTTAATATTGAACTGCGCGAGTACAAGGCGAAGGGCGGGAAGTAAGGGATGACCCGGCAAAAGCCCTGGACCCTGCCGCCGGCTCCGGCGTACCGATAGGAAAACAATATCGGGAGACGCCGTCATGCCCATCGACCACGCCAAGCTGATCTCCGCCCCGCCGCTGGTGGCGGAGCAGGAATTCAGCCGGCGGGACACCATCCTCTATGCGCTCGGCGTCGGGGCCGGCATTCCGGACCCGCTGGACCCGGCCGATCTGCGCTTCGTGCTGGAGCGCGGGCTGCTGGCCCTGCCGACCATGGCGGTGGTGCTGGGCTGGTCGGACGCCTGGATCAACAATCCCGAATACGGCATCGATCCGCGCATGGTGCTGCACGGGGAACAGTCCCTGGTCCTGCACGCCCCCATGCCCGTGGAGGGCCGCGTCCGCGCCACCCTGACGGTGGAGGACATCTTCGACAAGGGGCCGGGCCGGGGCGCCGTTCTGCTGTTCCGGCGGGAGATCGAGGATATCGGCCGCGGCACCCATCTGGCGACATCCCGCCAGATCGTGTTCGTGCGCGGCGACGGCGGCTTTGGCGGCAAGAGCGAGGGGCAGCCCAGGCCCCACCCGGTTCCCGAGGACCGCGACCCCGACCTGACGCTGGATTTGCCGACCCGGCCGGAGCAGGCGTTGATCTACCGCCTGTCGGGCGATTTGAACCCGCTGCACGCCGATCCGGATTTCGCGAAGATGGCGGGGTTCAGCCGGCCGATCCTGCACGGTCTCTGCACCTATGGCGTGGCCGGCCGGGCCGTGCTGAAGCTGCTCTGCGGCAACGACCCCGCCCGCCTCGCCCGCCTGGACGGCCGCTTCACGGCCCCCGTCATCCCCGGCGAGACCCTGCGCACCGAGGTCTGGCAGGGCGAGGCCGGCCGCCACGCCTGGCGCGTCCGCGCGGTGGAGCGGAACATCGTGGTGCTGAACAACGGGCTGGCGGAGGTGCGGGGGTAAGGCCTGCCGTAGGTCGGATCGAGCCCATGGGGCGATGATCCGACACGGCGGTGCAGAACGCTGGCGGTGTGTCGGATCGGCGCTTTGCTTGATCCGACCTACGGGTTTCCGGCGAAGATTCCCGCCACCTCCGCCGCGGACAGGTACCGCCACTTCCCCTCCGGCAGATCGCCCAGCGCGACCCCGCCGATGGCGCTGCGGTGCAGGGCCGCGACATGGTTGCCCACCGCGGCGAACATGCGGCGGACCTGGTGGTAGCGGCCCTCCGTGATGGTCAGGCGGCAGTTCCGCTCCCCCGTCGGTTCCAGCACGGCGGGCAGCAGCGGCGTTTTCTCCGACTTCAGCATCAGCGTGCCGCTGGCGAAGATCTCCGCCTCGTGCCCGTCCAGCGGGCGGTCCAGCGTGACCTCGTAGACCTTCGGCAGGTGCGTCTTCGGGCTGGTGATGCGGTGCAGGAGCTGGCCGTCATCGGTCATCAGCAGCAGGCCGGTCGTGTCCCGGTCCAGCCGCCCGACCGGGGCCACGATGGGGCTGCGGCGCATGAAGCGGCCGGGCAGCAGCTCATAGACCACCCGCCCCGGATCGGTGGTGGAGGCCGTGTAGCCCGCCGGCTTGTTCAGCATCAGCACCAGCCCCTGCGGCGGGTCCAGCGGTTCGCCGTCGACCCGCACATCCGCATGCTCCACCCGGTCGTCGGGGCCGAGCGGCGCGCCGTCCGTGCCGGTGATCCGGCCGTCGCGGAGCATGGCCTTGACCTCCCGCTGGCTGCCATAGCCGAGATTCGCCACCAGCCGCGCCACCCTCATCGCCGCGCCCCCCTGGCGGGTCCCGCCACGGCCTGGATGATCTTGTAGCCGCCCTCCTCCGCCACCGTGCGGGCGGAGGCGAACTTCTCCGCCAACTCCGCCTCATAGGGCAGGTGTCGGTTGGCCACCAGCCAGAACTGCCCGCCCGGCCTCAACGCGCCCGCCGCCGCCGTGATGAAACCCTGTCCCAGGGCCACATCGTCGGCGCGGCCCACATGGAAGGGCGGGTTGCTGACGATCACGTCATAGCGGTGCGGCAGCCCGGCCGTGACATCGTGCCAGTGGAAGCCGAAATTGGCAGAGCTTGGAAGATTCCGACGCGCCAGTTCCAGCGCCCGCGCCTCCGCCTCGTAGAGGTCCAGATGCGTGACGCCGGGGCAGCGGGCCAGCAGCTCGGCGGAGAGATAGCCGAAGCCGGCGCCCAGATCGGCGGCACGGCCGGAGAGGTTGGCGGGCAGGTGCCGGGCCAGCAGCGCGCTGCCGGGATCGATCCGGTCCCAGGCGAACAGGCCGGGGCGGCTGAGGAAGCGGGCGTCCGCCACCGGGCGCGGGGCATCCAGCGCCTCCCACTCGGCCCGCAACGCCTCGTCCACGCCGGTTCCGGCCTTCACCCAATGGGCCCGCGCCTTGTTCTTGGACAGGCCGCCGGCCAGGGGGGCGAGCCGGGCGAGGTCCGCCTCATGGCTCTTCGCCCCCTCGGTATTGGTGCTGGCCGCCAGCACCGTTCCGCCCGCTGCCGCATGGCCCAGCGCCCGGGCCAGCAGCGCCCGCGCCTCCTCCCGCTGCCGGGGGGTGAGCACCAGCACCAGCGCGAACCGCTCCCCCGCCGGCACGTCGGCCGCCACCGCGAGGCCGGTCTTGGTCAGGGTATCGGCGAAGGGCTTGAAGCTCTGCTGGCAGACCAGCCGCTCCCGCGGCGCATCCCCCAGCCCAGCGCCGGCCCGCGCCCGCAGGAACAGCACCCGCCCCTCCGCAGGCCAGGCGAGCGCGCCGCCGCGAAGCGGCAGCAGAAGGGTATCGAGTGCGGGATCGGTGGTCATGCTCACTCTCCTTGCCGCTTTCCGCAGGCCGGTGCGAGGCGGAGGCGGGGGGCCGACAATACGCGTCCGGCCCGGAACACGTCGGACCTCGCATGCGCTCGATCCGACCTACGTCGGCCCCATTCCGTAGGTCGGTGCGAGGCGAAGCCGAGGGCCGACGATACGCGTCCCGCCCGGAACACGTCGGCCCTCCGTTCCGCGGGCCGGCATCCGGCGGGTGCGGCCCTCAATCCACCGCGAAGACCATGGCCTTCAGATACTGCGTTTCCGGCAGCAGCGGGTGGACCGGGTGGTCGGGGCCGGCGCCGGCGAAGCGCAGGATGCGGCCGGTGCGGCCGGCCTCGCCCAGGCCGCGCGCCACCTCCTGGTGGAACAGGGGCGGTTCCATATTGTGGGAGCAGCTCGCCACCAGCAGATAGCCGCCGGGGGCGACCAGCCTGGCGGCGGCCTTGGTCATGCGGCGGTAGGCGCGGCTGCCCACGGCCAGATCCTTGCGCGACTTCACGAAGGCAGGCGGATCGGCGATCACCACCTCGTACCGCTCGCCCGCGGCCACCAGCTCGTCCAGCAGGTTGAAGGCGTCGGCCTTGCGGGCCTCCACCTTGGCCGCGACGCCATTGGCCTCCGCGGCCTGCATGGCGATCTCCAGCGACGCGGCGGAGCGGTCCACCAGCGTGACATGGCTGGCCCCGCGCTGGGCCGCCAGCACGCCGAAGCCGCCGGCATAGGTGTAGAAATCGATGGTGCGCCGGCCCTTCGCCAGATTGGCGATGAAGGAGCGGTTGTCGCGCTGGTCGAAGAACCAGCCGGTCTTCTGGCCGGAGGACAGGTCAGCGAAGAAGGCGGCCCCGTTCTCCTCGATCCTCGTCAGCCCCTCGACGCTGCCCTTGGCGACCCGCACCTCCTCCGCCAGCCCTTCATAGGCGCGCGCACCGCTGTCGTTGCGCAGCACGATGGCGGCGGGGCTCAGGACCTTGTCCAGGGCGGCCACGATCATGTCGATGCGGGAATCCATGGCGGTGGTGTTGGCCTGCACCACCAGCGTGTCGCCGTAGCGGTCCACGATCAGGGCCGGCAGCCCGTCGCTTTCGGCATGGACCAGCCGGTAGAAGGGCCGGTCGAACAGGGCCTCGCGCACATCCAGCGCCCGGCGGAACCGCGCCTCGAAGAAGGCCCGGTCCACCACCAGCGCCGGGTCGCGGGACAGCATGCGGCAGGCGATCAGCGTGTGCGGGTTGAAGGTAGCCGTGCCCAGCGGCTGGCCGCCGGCATCGGTGACCCGCACGATCGATCCGGGCGGCAGCGCCTTGGCCGCCTTGTCCATCTCGATCTCGTTGGAATAGATCCAGGGATGCCCGAACTGGGCGCGCTTGTGCCGGCCGGGCTGGATGCGCACGGCGGGCAGCTTCGGGGAGGTCGTGGTGTCGCTCATGGCCGCGGAAGATAGCGAAGCGGACCGGCCACGAAAATAGGCGGCAAAGGCGGGGCGCCCGTGCGCGCCGCGAAGGTCCGCCCCTATTCCGCTGCCGCCGCCGGTGCCAGCGACTTGCAGAGCCGCACCCCTTCCATATGCAGGCCGATCCGCTCGATCCGGCCGCGCAGGGCGCCGTCGGGCAGTTCCGGCAGGGACAAATGGATGGCGTCGCAGCGGTGCTGGCGTGCCGTCCGCTCGATCTCCAGCAGCAGCGCCTCCGCCGCCGCGGTGGGATCGAACAGGTTCAGGGCCACGAAGACATCCACCTGCAAGGTGCGGCCGTGGCACAGGCTGTGAAGCACGCGGTAGCCGAAGACGCCGTGGATATAGCCGTGGGGAAGTTGGGCCACGACGATGCCGGTCGGCTCCGTTCCCGGCAGCGGCACCACATTGCTGGCGGCGTCCGCCAGGGGCAGCATGGCGCGGGCATAGTCACGCCAGCGGTCGATGGTCAGCCGGGGAAAGCTGGACTGCACGACGGGGAACGCCATGTCGATCCGGCGGGGGTCCAGCGGCTTCAATGTATATTGGTCGGGCATGGCGGCTCTGCTCTCTGCACCCGCCGACCATGCCGGCTTTCCCCCGGCCCGGCCTTGACGTGGATCAAGGGTGCGGCGGCTTGGGCGGATTCCGCGCCCTTCACCACTTTTGTGCGACCATCCGTAGCACGGGAAAGCGCCCCCGGACCGGTGCAAGGAACTGGCGCCCTTGGAACAAGAGGTGGCACATATCCATCTTAGCGTCGGAGCATCCAACTGCGCTGTGGCCGATAGGCGTTGCAGGGGGGAACTTCCCGGCGCATGATTTGATTGCCTTTGCGCCTTCTGGTGGGGAGATGGCGGTGCCGCCGTTCGATATGGGCAAGGTCCGTGATTTGTCGGCGCAGGCCGACGTGAACCCGTGCGGGGCCTGCCCGGTGCGCTCCCTGTCCGTCTGCGCCGCCCTGGAGGCGGAGGAGCTGCGGCGGATGGCGGAAATCCTCCAGACCGTGCGGCACGAGGCCGGCCACACCCTGTTCGCGGAAGGCGACACGGCGGACACGCTGTACAACGTCACCGCCGGGACCATGAAGCTCTACAAGCTGCTGCCCGACGGGCGGCGGCAGATCACCGGCTTCCTGCTGCCGGGCGATTTCATGGGGCTGGCGGTCAACGAGAACTACGCCTACTCCGCGGAGTCCATCACCCCGGTCCAGCTCTGCCGCTTCCCGCGCAAGCGGATGGAAGCGCTGCTGGACGAGTTCCCGAAGATGCAGCGCCGTCTCTTCTCCATGGCGTCGAACGAGCTGGCGGCGGCCCAGGACCAGATGCTGCTGCTGGGCCGCAAGACGGCGAAGGAGAAGATCTGCTCCTTCCTGCTGATGCTGTCCCAGCGCGCCCAGCGCCGCGGCTACAAGGAGAACCCGGTGCATGTGCCCATGAGCCGGGCCGACATCGCCGACTATCTGGGCCTGACCACCGAAACCGTCAGCCGCACCTTCACCCAGTTGAAGACCACCCGGGTGATCAGCCTTCTGGAAGGCAACAAGGTGCAGATCCACGACATGGGCGACCTGCTGGACCTGGCCGAAGGCGCGTGAGGCGTCGGGCCGGCTTCCGCCGGCCCGCATCCTTGTCCTCAGCTTCCGCCGCCCTCGCCCGCCTTCTCCTGGGCTGCGCGGCTGCCGGGCACCAGCGTGTCCAGGGCGCGACTGACGATGGCGGCGAGCTGGTCCTTGTCCGTGCCCTTGGCGATTGCGTCCTGCAAGGTCAGCAGCGTCCCCGCGGAATCCATCCGGCTTCTGGCCACCTGCTGGTCGATCCGGCTGCGCATGTCCCGTTCCGCCGCATCCCTGGCCTCGACCGGGGCGGGCTGGAACAGGGACTGGATGGTCTGCACCACCCGCTGCAACACCGTATAGACCAGGTTCGCGGAGAACCCGCCCAGCAGGGCCAGCATCGGCTTGCCGAGGTCTACGGCCTTGATCTTCGATTGATCTTCACTCTGGAGAACTTCATCGACCGGGATCAGCTCCGCCATCAGCAGTCCGGAGATCACGCCGAGCCCGATCCGCATCCAGTAGGAGCTGTCGAAGCGCGTGTCGTAGGTGCCGTCGCTGATATAATGATGGGCCGTGAACAGCGCGTTGAAGCAGGCTCCCAGCGCCGCGGCGCTCATCAGGAACAGCATCACTGTCAGCAGCTCGATCCCCTGCATCGCATAGACCGCCTTCAGCATGCTGTCGCTCGTGATGTAGGGGAAAGGCTGAGCGTCACGAACCCGCCCGTGGCGATGAACGCCATCACCATCAGGCGGCGGATGTTCGGAAGCGGCCCGAAATTGTTCAGAAGCGGGAACCGGTTCCGGTCCTGGTAGAGCAGCAGGATGGTGTGCGGCCTGGCGGGCGCCACCAGCTCCCCCAGCCGGTTATGCAGGTTCACGATCTGCGGCAGCGTGGGCGTGGCGCCCATCAGCCCGCCGCGATCCTCCAGCATCACGATGGCGGATGCCACTTCCGGCGGCATGCGCAGCCCCTGGCCCAGCGCATACCGCACCATGGCGTCGCATTCCTGGATCAGATGATCGGCCGTGCCGAGAGGGGCCGTTTCCGCACCGGCCCGCAGACGCCCCGCCCATCCGGTTCCGCCCGCCTGCCGTCCGGCAACCGCCGCCCCGGTTTCCGCCGTGATATCCGCCATGGTGCCCCCGCCTGTCCTCTGCGGCAGAGCCTACCTCGAACGGAGTAGAAGGTGAAGCCGCCTCCTACGCCGCTTTCATCTTTTACGGTAAATGCGGCCCCATATACCCCCATGTTTCATGGAAGAATACCGGACAGACGCCTCGTGCCCGCCGGACGATACGGCAGGGAAGGTTTGACAAAGCTTTCGTTTACCTTGACCCTCTAGACAGGGGTACTTTCCACCAACCGGGGTAGGTCATGTTTGCCGCCATCGGCCTGTTCGGCGTGTTTTTCTGCGTGTTCGGCGGGTACATCATCTTCGGCGGCAAGATCGGGATTGTGCTCGAGGCCCTGCCCAAGGAGATCATGATCATCGGCGGCTCCGCCGTCTGCGCCTTCCTGATCACGAACAGCACCCATGTGGTCAAGCAGTCCATGGGTGACATCAAGAAGATCTTCAGCGGGGCACGCTTCCACAAGAAAGAGTACATGGAGCTGCTGTCGCTCCTGTACCAGATTCTGAAGACGATGAAGACCAAGGGCGTGCTGGCCATCGAGCAGCACATCGAGAAGCCCATGGAGTCCAACATCTTCAACGCCTACCCATCGATCATGAAGGACCCTTTCACGGTCAAGTTCGTGGCCGATTACCTGCGCATGTTCTCCATCGGCGTGGACAACCCGCACGAGATGGAGTCCCTGATGGAGCAGGAGATCGAGAAGGTGAAGCATGAGGGGCTCCACTCCTCCCACGCCTTGCAGAACGTGGCCGACGCCATGCCGGCGCTGGGCATCGTGGCCGCCGTGCTGGGCGTGATCAAGACCATGGCCTCGATCAGCGAGCCGCCGGAAGTGCTGGGCAAGCTGATCGGCGGCGCCCTGGTCGGCACCTTCATGGGCATCTTCCTGTCCTACGGCATCATGGCGCCCATTGCCGGCCGCCTGAAGAGCATCGTGGAGGAGGAGAACCAGTTCTACCACGTCATCCGCGCGGCCATCACCGCCCACCTGGCCGGCTACGCCCCCCAGGTCTCCATCGAGGCGGCGCGCAAGAAGGTGCCGTCGGAATACATGCCGGACTTCGCCGAGCTGGAAGAGGCGCTGGCCGCCATCAGCTAGGGCTGCGGGTCCACGGGGCGGACGGCGACCCGCCGCCCCGCAGGAAGGGGGGCCTCTACCCCTCCTGCACCGGCCGGCCGGCTTATCTCCCCCGCCGTTCCAATGCCTTCCCGGTGTTACGGTCCTGGACAAAGGACCGAAAACACAGGACGGGGAGGATGCCATGGTGCCGGACTATGCGGACATGGAACTGCGGCAGGAAGCCCGTGCTACGGCGCGCCTGCTGCTGGAAGCGGGATGCGTGCGCTACGACCCGGAACTTCCCTTCCGCCTTGCCCAGGGTTTTGAAAGCCCGCTGCATGTGGATGCCCGCCTGGTCCTGAGCCGACCCGCGGCGCGGGACGAGCTGTTGCGCCTGGCGCTGGAGATGATCAAGCGCGACATCGGTACGGAGGGGCTGGACGCCATCGCCTGCCGGACGGAAGGCCAGGGCGTGCCATTCGCCACGCTGATCGCCGACCGCCTGTGCCTGCCCCTTGTCTTCGTCCGCCGCTCCTGTGAGGACAATCCGCACAAGAACAGTGTGGAAGGACATGTGGAGCCGGGCTGGCGCATTATGCTTGTTGAGCAGCTCGTTGCCGACGGGGCCCGCAAGGAGGCGCTGATCCGCCCCTTGCAGGATGCCGGTGCGACGGTGCCGGAACTGTTCACCCTGTTCCAGTACGGCGTCTTCGACACCATCCATGAACGGCTGAGCGCCATGGGCGTGCGGCTGCACGCGCTGGTCACCTGGTGGGACCTGTTGGAGGCGGCGGGGGAGACCGGCCGGCTGCCGCCGGAGGCGCAGGAGGAAATCCGGCGCTTTCTGGACCAGCCCGGCCGCTGGACCGCTCAGCGGACCGGATGACTCCGTAAGCGCCGCTGTTCCCCGATGCGACCGAACGTCCGCCGATGGCTGCCCTGCCCGAATAGAATGTTGACCTCGGCGCTTCCAGCGTCCAGATACCGTGCCATGCACGACATCCGAGACCACGCGCCCCCGCCCGACCCCGCGTTCTGAGCGCTGGGGGCGCGCGACGCGTGACCGTCGCTTCATCCGGCCGGCCAGACGGGCTGATCGGGTGGCAGCGGTCACGTCCTTTCCGCCGCCGCGGACGGACCAGCGAACCTTTCCTGCCGCGCGTTGTTCGACGCTGGGGCAGGAATGGGCGGGACCGGTCACCGCAGGGCCGCCGGAGCAACCAAGAAGGAGACAGACATTGACCGATCAGCCGCTCGCCGGAAAGAACGTCGCCATCCTCGTCGCCAACGGCTTCGAAGAGCTGGAGATGACCGAGCCGCAGCGCGCCCTGCTGAAGCTGGGCGCCAATCTGAAGATCATTTCGCCGGAGCAGGGCCTGGTCAACGGCTGGCACGGCACCGCCTGGGGCCACTACTTCCCGGTGGACAAGCAGGTCGGCGACGTTCTCGCCGCCGATTTCGACCTGCTGCTGCTGCCGGGCGGTGAGCGCAGCGTGGCCAAGCTGGTCAACAACCCGCACACCCGCCGCATCCTGGGCAGCTTCATGGATGCCGGCAAGGGCGTCGCCGCCATCGGCACCGGCGTGTCCCTGCTGGCGACGGCCCAGAAGGCCAAGGCCCGCACCCTGACTTCCGCCCCGGCCGTGGCCGACGCGCTGAAGGCAGAGGGTGCGGACTGGTCGGAGGAGCCCGTGGTGGTCGACCGCTATCTGGTCACCGCCCAGGGCCAGGAGCATCTGGACGCCTTTGTCGAGGCCGTCACCCGGACCTTCGTCCAGGCGGTTGAGCAGCGTAAGCAGGCGGCCTGATCCGGCAGGCAGAGTATCGGCCCGCGGGCGGTTCGACCCGCGCGGCCCTGCAACGGACTTGAAAGGCGTCGGCGCCGGGAAACCGGTTCCGGCGCCTTTTTTCATGTCCGGGCGACGCCGAGCGCCGGAATCATCCGTTGCAGTGCGAGAGAGGGGCAGGAATTCACGTCCGATTGCGTTATACGGGACGGCGGTTGCGCGACCGGTCCGCGGTGCCGGGGAGATTCCGGCGCGCAAGCGGTTGAACGACCGGCAGCTCCGCCGACCACGTACGAGGTGTCCATGGCCCAGACCCCGCCGCTCCTCCGTCGCGCCCGCGAGCGCGCGGCCGCACGGCTGAAGCCCGGATTCATGAGCCATGAGGATGCGCGCCGCGCAGCCGACCGCCGGGAAGGCCCGGTGCCGGAGGGAATGGCCCCCCTGCATGTGGCCACCTGGAACGTGCATTCCTGTGTCGGCATCGACGCCCGCTTCGCCCCCGACCGGGTCGCCGGCGTGATCCGCGGGCTGAATGTGGACGCCATCGGGCTGCAGGAGGTGGGCTGGCACCATCGCGGCGAAACCGGCATCGACCAGTTCGCCTTCCTGGCGGAGGCCACCGGCTACAAGGCGCTGAGCGGCCCCACCAAGCACAACAGCCAGGCCCATTACGGCAACGCCATCCTGACCCGCCTGCCGGTGCTGGACACCGTGCCCATCGACCTGTCGCTTCCAGTGCGGGAGCCGCGCGGCGCGCTGGCCGCCGTGCTGGAGGTGGAGGGCACGCCGGTGCGGCTGATCGTGGCCCATCTGGGGCTGGACCCGTGGGAGCGCAATGCCCAGGTGGACCGCATCCTGGACCATGTGGCGGCGGGCAGGAGCATGCCCACCATCTTCATGGGCGATTTGAACGAATGGCGGCCCAGCGCGCCGCGCCTGAAACGCCTGTCGGAGCAACTGCCCGACTGCGCCGCACCGCGCAGCTTCCACGCCCGCCTGCCGACCCTTCGGCTGGACCGGATTTTCGTGTCGGGAGAGTTGAAGCTCGCCGGCTACGACGTGGTCCGCAACGCCCTGACCCGCCGCGCCAGCGACCATCTGCCGGTCAAGGCCCTGATCGGGGTGCCGAGGAAGGGGTGAGCCGGTCCGTAGGTCGGATCGAGCCCTGGGCGATGATCCTACATACCGCCGCCGGTCTTCGCCACCGCGCCGGATCGGCGCTGCGCTTGATCCGACCTACGAGGTTGCGCCCACGTAGGCCACCCGCCCCTCCGTCGGCACCTTCAGCTCATGCAGGCTCCACAGGATCAGGGCCACCACGACCAGGGCCCCGCCCTGGTGGGCGGCGGCGACCGGAATCCAGACGAAGCTCAGCAGGGTGGCAATGCCCATGGCCACCTGCAGAAGGATCATCCCCGCAAGGCCCAGCGCCAGCATCTTGCCGCGGGGATCGATCCCGGACTTCAGCGCCCGGAAGGCATAGGCCCAGACCACCAGCGCCGTCGCCACCGCCAGCCAACGGTGGGCGAACTGCACCGTGGCCGTGTTCTCCACGAAGTTCGCCATGACCGGCGACAGGTTCCACATCTCCGGCGGGGCGATACGCCCGTCCATCAGCGGCCAACTATTGTAGGCGAAGCCGGCATCCAGCCCGGCGACGAAGGCGCCCCAGACCACGGTGACCGCCACCATCGCCAGCGCGAACCAGAGATGCTTGCGCAGCCCAACCGCCTCCCGCGCCCGGTGGCTGCCGGGCCGCGGGTCCAGCACGTCCAGCGCCACCCACAGCAGCGCGCCGAAGATCACGAAGGCCAACCCCAGATGGGCGGCCAGCCGGTAGTGGCTGACATCGGTGCGGTCCACCAGCCCCGACATCACCATGAACCAGCCCATGAAGCCCTGCGCCCCGCCCAGCAGCAGCAGGCCGAGGGCCCGCGGCACCATCCGCTTCGAGAGCCGCCCCGTGGCCCAGAACCAGACGAAGGGAATGAGGAACACCAGCCCGATCAGACGGCCCCAGAGCCGATGGAACCATTCCCAGAAGAAAATCTGCTTGAACTCCTCCAGGCTCATGCCCCGGTTGACGTACTGGTATTCCGGGATCTGGCGGTACTTCTCGAACTCTGCCATCCACTGCGCCTCGTTCAAAGGCGGGATGGCGCCGGTGATGGGCTTCCATTCGGTGATGGACAGGCCGCTTTCGGTCAGACGGGTGATGGCGCCGATGATCGCCATGGCGAAGACCATGGCCGCACAGCACAGCAGCCACGCCGCCACGGCCCTGGTCGCGGCCTGCGCCTTGCCGCCGATGGCGGCGGCGGGGCTGTAGGTTTCGGTGGTCACGGGAACTGGCCCTTTCAGGCGGATCACATCATTCCGGCCCGATATGGGCGCTGCGGGCGCAGGGGTCAAAATCTATCCGTGCGGCCCGGGGTCGCATCGGCGGCCAGGGCGGCCAGCAGCTCCCGCATCGCCGCCGCAGGATCGCCCGCCCGCATGATGCCGCCCATCACCGCCAGCCCCGCCGCCCCGGCCCGCCGGCAGGCGGCGGCATTCCCGGCATCCACCCCGCCCAGCGCCAGCACCGGCACGCCGATGGCGGCCGCCTCGGCCAGCGCCCCCGGCCCCAGCGCCGGGCCGTAGCCGGGCTTGGACTCCGTCGGGAAGACCGGGCTGAAGGTCACGTAATCCGCCCCGCCCTCCCGCGCCGCCCGCACCTCCGCCAGCGTGTGGCAGGAGACGCCCACCAGCGCCGCGGGGCCGAGCAGCCCGCGGGCCCGCGCGGCATCGCCGCCGGCCGGCAGATGCACCCCGTGGCAGAGCCCCGCGGCGGCCGGATCGCCATGCACCGTCAGCCGCGCCCCGTGCCGCTCCGCCAGCGGCAGCAGCTTCCGCACCAGGGCCGCCAGCCCGTCCGCCGGCAGGTCCTTCTCCCGCACGCCGACCCAGCGGCAGCCGCCCGCCAGCGCCGCCGCGACCACCTCCGCCAGCGGCCGGTGGGCCTGCATCCGGTCGGTGATCAGCAGCACGGGCGGTGCAGGCAGGGCCACGGCGTCAGCTACCGATCAGGCCCAGCTCGGGGCTGGATGCCTCGGCACGGGTGCGCTTCGGGATGCGGCCGGCCAGACGGGCCAGCCTGCCGCCCTCCACCCCCGCCCGCATGGCGGCGGCCATGCGCACCGGATCGGTGCTCTTGGAGACGGCGGTGTTCAGCAGCACGGCGTCGCAGCCCAGCTCCATCGCCAGGGCGGCGTCGCTGGCGGTGCCGATCCCGGCATCCAGCACCACCGGCACCGGGCTGCGGGCGCAGACCGTTTCGATGTTGTAAGGGTTGAGGATTCCCAAGCCCGTGCCGATGGGGGAGCCCAGCGGCATCACCGCGGCGCAGCCCACATCGGCCAGCTTCTGGCAGACGATGTGGTCGTCGGTGCAGTAGGGCAGCACGATGAAGCCGTCGCGCACCAGCTCATCCGCCGCGCGGAGCAACTGCTCCACATCCGGATAGAGCGTTTCGCGGTCGCCGATCAGCTCCAGCTTCACCCAGTCGGTGCCCAGCGCCTCCCGCCCCAGTTGGGCGGTCAGCACGGCGTCCTTCACGGTGGCGCAGCCGGCGGTGTTGGGCAGCAGATGGACCTTTCCGGCCACCAGCTCCAGCAGCCCTTCCCCATGGCCGGTCAAGTCGGCCCGGCGCACGGACACGGTCAGGATCTCCGCCCCGGACGCGGCCAGGCTGTCCAGGAACACCTGCTGGTTCGGATAGCCGGCGGAGCCCAGGAACAGACGGGAGCCGAAGCTCTTGCCGGCGATCTTCAGCGGGTCGGTGTGGATATTGGTCATGATGGGTCCGATCCGGCGGCTCAACCGCCCTGCATGATCTTGACGATTTCCAGCTCGTCGCCGGGGGACAGCGACGTCTCCCCCCAGCGGGCGCGCGGCACCACGGCGCCGTTCAGCGCCACGGCGATGCCCTTCGCCGCGGGATCGTAGCCTTCCCGGGCCAACAGCTCCACCAACCCCGATGGCGCGCCCTCGCGGGGCTTTCCGTTGAGTTTGATCATCTTTTCCTCAAGGCCACCGCCATTTTCCCTCGCCCATCGACAGGCTCAGGGTGAGGGAAAATGGCTCCATTCGTGATGTTACTGCTCCGGTCTCACCCTTTGGCCTCACCCTGAGCCTGTCGATGGGCGAGGCCAAAGCAGGCCGGGACCCCATCACCCCCCACCCCCGAACCGCCCCATCCCGAACCCGGCGATCACATCGGCCGTCCGCCCGGTCAGGACCAGCTCGGCGATGCTGTCGGCGGTCACGGGGGTCAGCAGGATGCCGTTGCGGTGGTGGCCGGTGGCCAGCACCAGCCCGTCGACGCCGGGGGCCGGCCCCAGCACCGGCGCGTCGTCGCGGCTGCCGGGGCGGAAGCCGGTCCACATCTCGGCGATGGGAAGCTCCTCGATCCCCGGCAGGGCGCGCCACGCCGCCTCCAGCAGGGCCAGCACGCCGCCGGCGGTCAGGCTTTCGTCCCAGCCCTTCTCCTCCGTCGTCGCCCCCACGATCAGCGTGCCGTTCAGCCTGGGCACCAGATAGCATTTCGGCGGCCACACCACATGGCGCAGCAGGGGATTGGCCGGGTCCATGCGCACCGACAGCATCTGGCCCTTCACCGGCCGCACCGGCGGCATGGCCCCGGCGGGCAGGCCGGCGATCTGGCGCGACCAGGCGCCGGCCGCCAGCACCACCGCATCCGCCGGGCGCAAGTCCCCGTCCACCACGACGCCGCGCACCCGGCCGGCCGCGATGTCCACCGCCTGCACCCCGGTGCGCTGGTGCAGCCGCCCGCCGGCCTTGGCGAAGGCCAGGATCAGGGCGGCGCAGACCTGGCGGTTGTCCACCTGCCCGTCGGCCGGGCTGAACACCCCGGCGGAGGTGCGGGGGTTCAGGAACGGCTCCCGCTCCTTCACCGCGGCACCATGCAGCCAGTGCAGTTCCAGCCCCAGCCCGCGCTGGAATTCATAGGTGCTGCGCAGATGTTCCACATCGTCGCGGGTCAGGGCCACGGCCAGCGTGCCCTCCTGCCGCAGGCCGACCCGCATGCCGCTGGCGGCCTCCAGCTCCGCCGCGAAGCCGGGCCAGCGGCGCTGGCTTTCCCGGCACAGCGGCAGCAGGCTCTGCTCCCCCGGTTCGGCCTCGACCCCGGCGGCCAGCATGCCGGCGGCGGCGCGGCTGGCCCCCGCCCCGGCGGTTCCCTTCTCATAGATGTCGACGGCGCAGCCGGCCTGCGCCAGCCGCCAGCCGATGGACAGCCCGACCACGCCGCCGCCGATGATGGCGACGGCAGGCTTGGCCGCCGATGTGGATGGAATCGTCATGGATCGCGTGCTCCCTTCGCCGGCATGACCCGGATCAGGTTCTATGGGTGTGATCTCAGCCGCGGACCGCCCGCGGCACCCCAGGCCCCTAGAGTCATGGACCTTGGCGGACGGCAAGGCAAGAGGGTGGGACCGGAGACCGCGGATACCGGGCCGCGCGTCGCGCCCTACACACCCCGCAGCCTCGCCATCGCCAACGCATCTACATAGCGCCCGTCGCGGAAGGCGTAGGCACGGTGCAGCCCCTCTTCCACGAAGCCGAACTTGCGGTACAGCGCGATGGCCGGCGCATTGTCGGCATAGACGGTGAGGTCCACGCGCTTCAGGTCCAGCCAGTTGTCCGCCGTGTCCAGCAGGGCCGCCATCATGGCGCTGCCGACCCCGCGCCCCTGCCAGTCATCGCGCACGCCCATGCCGATATGGGCCGTGTGAATCTGGCGGCCCTTGCGCCTGTGCAGACCGGCATTGCCCACCACCATGCCCCCCGCCTCCGCCATCAGCAGCGTGTCGCCCTCGCCGGGGCTTTCCAGCCAGCGGCGCGTCTCCGCCAGGGGGCGGAACGGCAGGCGCAAAGTGCCATGCCGGAAGCCCGGCATGCCGGCCATCTCCCATACCGCCTCCGCATCCTCCGGCCGGGCCGCGCGCACCGTGATGCGGGCCGGCGCCGGCCTGCCGCTCTCCGCTTCGATCATCTCCATCTCGACCATGTCCGAATCTCCGGTCTATCGGCCGGGCGGCGGAGGGAAGCGGGAGAAAAGGCATGAAAAAGGCCCCGATCCGTCTCCGGCGGGGCCTGGGTGTGGAAGCTTGCGGCGCCTGCCGTCAGCCCATGACCATGGCCCCCTGTCCACCGAGGTGGACCTGGACGGTCAGGGTTAGGCAGGATACGGCGCGCATGCTCATGAAGGGAGGCTAACCCGGGGTTGCGGGTCGGTCAAGCCGCCCTCCTGACGCCGTCCCAAAAAGGGCTCATCGCGACGCTTGACAGCCGGTGCGGGGATGACCATTATCCCGCCCACTTCGGAACGCCGAATACCCAGGGCGTTCCAGCGTGGGGCCGTAGCTCAGCTGGGAGAGCGACGCGTTCGCAATGCGTAGGTCGGGAGTTCGATCCTCCTCGGCTCCACCAATTCCCCCCGGATAACATCGATATATGTGCTGATCGGGTCTTGCCCGTGCTTGGCCTGTGTCGCCGCCGCACCGAATGCAGTCCGCAGCAGGGCGGAGTCATCTGCCCGGCAGAATCCGCCGGGTGGCACCGTCTGCCCCCGCCCATCTTCGCTAAACTACTGTTCTGAAGGCGTTTCCGGCTGGCACGCCGCTTGCTGCTCTTCCCATCGCAGGAGGGAGAGCCATGCCGCCGAACAGCATCCACAACATCCATCATCCCCGCCACATGCACCGCGCAGCGGAAACGCAGCAGCAGTCGGGCGAGGTTGCGCGGAAGGGCGGCGAGGCCGGGACCGAAGCGGCCGGCCAGCAGGACGGCTATTCCTTCTGGGATCTGCTGGACGTGGTGAACCCGTTGCAGCACATCCCCGTGGTCAACCGCGCCTACCGCGCCATGACCGGCGACACCATCCGTCCGGAGGCGCAGATCGCCGGAAGCACCCTGATGTTCGGCGCCGTCGGCTTCGCCGTCGCCAGCGCCGATGTGGCGCTGAAGCAGGAAACCGGCAAGGATGCGGGCGAGCATATGGTCGCCATGCTGTTCGGCAGCGGGGAGGAAAGCGCCCAGCCGGCGAATGCCACCCAGCTCGCCGAAGCTCCGCCCCCTGCGGCCCGCCCCTCCGCCGAAGAGGCCGCTTCCGCGGCAACGCCCGCCAGCCAGCCGGCGGAATCCACAGCCATTCCCATGGCCGCGCTGCAGCAGGAGCAGCTTCGCCGGATGACGGAGACGCCGGGCGGGTCCGCCGCCGCAATGGCCGCCGCCGGCCTGCCGGGCGCTGCCGCGGCCACCCTGCCTTCTCCCGGCCTTGGCGGCGGGGATGCGGTGATGGCGGCCGTGATGCAGGACAATGGTGCCGCGAAGCCGGCGGCCCAAGGCATGGGTCTGGCCCAGTACCGGGCCATGGCAGGGGCCGGCAGCCCGCAGCCGCCCAAATCCATGATCCCGCCCAAGGTGGTGCAGATGGCCAATGCGGAGCGTTCCCGCGCCGCCCAGGAGGCTCTGCTGCGCGCCCAGGAACAAGCCGCGGCACCGCAACCCGCCGCCCAGCCTGCCCCCGCCCCGGTCCAACCGGCCGCGGCGCCTCAGCCCGCAGCCTCCGCCCTGGCCAGTACCGCTGCCGGTGCCCCTGCCGCCGAGACCACCGCCTGGAGCGAGGGCGGCACGCCGCAGCTTCCGAGCGCCCTGATCGCCGACCTGATGATGGCCAACCTCGCCAAGTACGAGGCGCTGGCAAAGGACCGGAAGGCCCCGTAGGGCGGCGCAGGCACAGATGATGTCCGGAGACTTGGTGGCGAGGTGCTGGACATCTTGAAAGATGAAAATGATGAACAGGATGAAGATGATAAGCCCGACGCGCCGCAGGCGGTGCTCAAGACCATGCAGGGCTGAGGCGTAGCCAAATGGCCCTGCATCATCATTTCAATCCTGTTCATCATTTTCATCTTTCCTGAAGACAACGCACCCCGCCGCAACGCTCCTCCCCGGTCCGCACGTCCTGCCGCCGGACACTTCCAAATAGCTCCCCTTGCACCCATATTTCGTTGCATCCGGCGCGTCCTTGCGGCGCGCAGTCGAGCCTGCGATGATATACGCAGGATATCCGGGGATCGTTGATGAAGGCGCGCGTGGCCCGTTGGGGCAACAGCCTTGGCATCCGCATTCCGCGCGACGTGGCGGGCGGGGTCGGGCTGGTGGAAGGCAGTATGGTTGAGATCGCGACGGAGAATGGCCGCATCGTGATCGATCCCGGCCGCCCGCGCTATCGGCTGGACGATCTGCTGCACGGCATGAAGCCGGGCGAAATGGCCGGCATCTATGATTGGGGTCCCGATCTGGGGCAGGAAATCGTCGACGAATGAGCCTGCCGGAACCCGATTACGCGCCGGAGGCCGGAGACCTGATCTGGACCGACTTCGATTCCCGCACCGGAGGCGGACAGGGCGGCCGCAGGCCCGCCGTGGTGCTGTCCGCCCGCGCCTTCTGGGAGATCAGCCGGTTGTGCATCGTCTGCCCCGTGACGTCCGGGGTGCGCCCGTTCCCGACCAGCGTGGTGCTGCCGGACGGGCTGGGCATCGCTGGAGAGGTGCTGACCAGCCATGTCCGCAGCATCGACACGCTGGCGCGGCCGGTCCGTTTCAGCGGCCGCCCGCTGCCGGAGCGGGTCCTGAACGAGTTGCGGGCGAAACTGGCCGCCCTGATCGGGTGGGAGTAGGAGCATGATGCTGGCCGCGATGAACATGCCGATGCTTGCCGCTCCGCAATCCGCCCCCGCCCGGCTGGCCGTCACGCGCCTGACCGTCACCCGCTTCCGCTCCTACGCCGCGGCACGGCTGGAGGTGGACCCGCGGCCGGTGGTGCTGACGGGGCCGAACGGGGCCGGCAAGACGAACCTGCTGGAGGCGGTGAGCTTCCTGGCCCCCGGCCGGGGCCTGCGCCGCGCGAAGCTGGGCGAGGTGGAGCGCATCCAGCCGCCCGACGAGGGCGACTGGCAGGGCGAGGGCTGGGCCGTGGCCGCCCATGTGGACACGCCGCGCGGAGCCGTGGAGATCGGCACCGGCCGCGACCCCGCCACCACGGAGGGGGAGCGCCGCCTGGTCCGCATCGACGGGCAGCCGGCCAAGTCGCAGATGGCGCTGGCCGAGCATGTCAGCGTGGTCTGGCTGACCCCGCAGATGGACCGGCTGTTCATCGAGGGGGCGTCGGGCCGCCGCCGCTTCCTGGACCGGCTGGTCTTCGGCTTCGACCCCGCCCATGCCGGCCGGCTGAACAAGTTCGAGAACGCCCTGCGGGAGCGCGCACGGCTGCTGCGCGACGGGGTGGGCGATCCGTCCTGGCTGGGGGCGCTGGAGGACCAGATGGCCACTACCGGCATCGCCGTGGCCGCCGCCCGGGCCGACATGGTGCGGCGCCTGAACGATGCCGCCCGCCAGGGTGTCGGCCCCTTCCCCGCCCCCGGCCTGTCCTTGTCGGGGGAGGTGGATGGCTGGATCGGAACCATGCCGGCGCTGGCGGCGGAGGATGCCTTGCGCGCCGCCCTGCGCGCCAGCCGCCGCCAGGACGAGGCGTCGGGCGGTGCCGCCACCGGCCCGCACAGGTCCGACCTGTCCGTCACCTACCTCGCCAAGAACATGCCGGCGGAGCTGGGCAGCACGGGGGAGCAGAAGGCGCTTCTGATCTCCATCGTGCTGGCCAATGCCCGGCTGATGAATGCGGAGACGGGAACGGCCCCGCTGCTGCTTCTGGACGAGGTGGCGGCGCATCTGGACCCGCACCGACGCACCGCCCTGTTCCAGGAAATCCTGGCCTCCCGTTCCCAGGCCTGGATGACCGGCACGGATGCCGGCTTCTTCGCCGAGCTGGGCGACGCCGCCTGCCATGTCGGCGTGGCGGAGGGGCGGCTGGCGAGGAGCCCGCCGGGCGGATCGTGGTCGGGAGACTCCTCCTGAAAACGTGAATCCGCCCGCCCGGAAAGGAGGGGGTGTCAACGGCGGCTTCCCAGCCATCGTGAAACGCTCTAAACCTTTCCCGCCGAACGAATTAAGCCCTGTCCGAACGCCTGTCTGGTATACTGCCGCAATGACCCAAGATCCCACGAACCCCACCCCCGCGCCCGCCGCCTCCGCCGCCGCTGCCGAGGAGTATGGCGCCAGCTCGATCAAGGTCCTGAAGGGCCTGGACGCGGTGCGCAAGCGCCCCGGCATGTATATCGGCGACACCGATGACGGGTCCGGCCTGCACCACATGGTCTACGAGGTGGTGGACAACGCCATCGACGAGGCGCTGGCCGGCCATGCCGACCGGGTGGAGGTCACGCTGAACGCGGACGGGTCGGTGACCGTGCGCGACAACGGTCGCGGCATCCCCACCGACATCCACAAGGAAGAGGGCGTTTCGGCGGCCGAGGTCATCATGACCCAGCTCCATGCCGGCGGTAAGTTCGACCAGAACAGCTACAAGGTGTCCGGCGGCCTGCACGGGGTGGGCGTCTCCGTGGTCAACGCGCTGTCGGAGGTGCTGAAGCTCCGCATCTGGCGCAAGGGCCGCCAGTGGGAGATGGAGTTCAACCATGGCGATGCCGTGGGTCCGCTGGCCGATGTGGGCCCCGCCCCCATCGTCAAGGAGGGACCGCGCGCCGGTCAGCCGCTGACCGGGACCGAGGTGACCTTCCTGGCCTCCAAGGCCACCTTCACCAAGACCGAATTCGACTTCGCCACGCTGGAGCACCGGTTCCGCGAGCTGGCCTTCCTGAACTCCGGCGTGCTGATCGTCTTCACCGACGCGCGCGGCGTGGAGCCCAAGGTCACCGAGCTGTACTATGAGGGCGGGCTGGAGGCGTTCGTCGCCTGGATCGACCGCTCCAAGACCGCCCTGCACAAGCCCGCCATCCATGTGAAGGGGGAGCGGGCGTCGGAGCTGGGCACCAATGTGGGCGTGGAAGTGTCGCTCCAATGGAACGACAGCTATCACGAGACCACGCTGGCCTTCACCAACAACATCCCCCAGCGCGACGGCGGCACCCACATGGCCGGCTTCCGCGCGGCGCTGACCCGCACCGTCAACAAATACGCGGAAGAGACCGGCATCCTGAAGAAGGAGAAGGTGGCGCTCTCCGGCGACGACATGCGGGAGGGGCTGACCTGCGTGATCTCCGTCAAGGTGCCGGACCCGAAATTCAGCAGCCAGACCAAGGACAAGCTGGTCAGCTCCGAAGTCCGCCCCGTGGTGGAGAACCTCGTCAGCGAGGCGCTGTCCACCTGGTTCGAGGAGCACCCGAACGAGGCCCGCAAGATCGTCGGCAAGGTGGTCGAGGCCGCCGCCGCCCGTGAGGCCGCGCGCAAGGCCCGCGAGCTGACCCGGCGCAAGGGCGCGCTCGACATGGCGAGCCTGCCCGGCAAGCTGGCCGACTGCCAGGAGCGGGACCCGGCGCTGTCCGAACTCTTCATCGTGGAGGGCGACTCGGCCGGCGGCTCCGCCAAGCAGGGCCGCTCCCGCCAGTTCCAGGCCATCCTTCCGCTGCGCGGCAAGATCCTGAATGTGGAGCGGGCGCGCTTCGACAAGATGCTGTCCAGCGCCGAGATCGGCACGCTGATCGCGGCGCTCGGCACCGGCATCGGACGCGACGAGTTCAACATCGAGAAGGCGCGCTACCACAAGATCATCATCATGACCGACGCGGACGTGGACGGCGCCCACATCCGCACCCTGCTGCTGACCTTCTTCTATCGCCAGATGCCGGAGATCATCGAGAAGGGCTATCTCTACATCGCCCAGCCGCCGCTCTACCGCGTGAAGCGCGGCACGGCGAAGGAGAAGTACCTGAAGGACGACCGGCAGCTCGAGGATTACCTGATCGGCCAGGGCCTGACCGACGTGTCGCTGACGGCGCTGACGGCGGAGAACACCACCGCCAACCAGCAGAACGCCGTCAAGACCGGCGATGAGCTCCGCGCCCTGGTGGAGCAGGCCCGGCTTGCCCGCACCCAGCTCCTGACCCTGGCCCGCAAGGCCGGCAGCCGCGACGTGGCGGAGCAGGCGGCCATCGCCGGCGCGCTCTCCACCGCCCTGCTCGCCAATGCCGATCTGGCCAAGGCCAAGGCGGATGAGGTGGCCTGCCGCCTGAACGCGCTGGAGCTGTTCCGGCTCCAGCATTCCGGCGACACGCTGGCCCATGCCGTGGTTCCGCCCGCGGGCGGCGCCGCCGGCACCGGTGCGGCCGGTGCGGCCCAGTCCGGTGTGGGCGAAAGCACCCCCGGCCCCGACCACGCTCCCCCCAGCGCGGCCCTGGCCGGCGGCTGGACGGCGGAACTGCTCCATGACGGCTCCGGCGAGGGTGCTGCCCTGGCCGGCTATGTGATCTCCCGCACCCGCCGCGGCGTCACGCACCGCCATGTCATGGATGCCGATCTGCTGAAGTCGGTGGAGGCCCGCCGCCTGGACGCCATGGCCGCCCATCTGCTGGAATTCTACGACGGCCCCGCCCGGCTGAGCTTCCGCGCCAAGGAGCTGAAGCTGGTCACCGGCCCGGCCGGCCTGATGGATGCGGTTCTGGAGCAGGGCCGCGCCGGCCTTCAGATCCAGCGCTACAAGGGTCTTGGCGAGATGAACCCCGACCAGCTCTGGGAAACCACCCTGAACCCCACCATCCGCTCCCTCCTCCAGGTCAAGGTCAGCCACGCCGACGAGGCCGAGGACGTCTTCAGCACCCTGATGGGCGACGTCGTGGAACCCCGCCGCGCCTTCATCCAGGACAACGCGCTGAAGGTGGCGAATTTGGATGTGTGAGGATGGTGTCGTGTGCGAAGTGACGCATAATCGACGAATGCTGACGCATAAAGCGCGAATGAGAGTGACAGAGCACCGCATCCTGTCTTGATAATCAAGGTGCGGGTCGGGTTCGTCCTTTATGCGTCACTGGTGGTCTCGGCAGTGCCTGTAATGATCCGCCATTTGCCGCCTAACCGGTCCTAAGCCGTACCGGGCAGCTCGTCACCTTCCTGGGGCGGTTCTCCGCCCTGGCGGGTCAGCAGCTTCCTGAAGGCGTCACGGTCCCCGCGTCCTCGGCGTTCCTCGAAGAAGGCGGCGGTTCTCAGGGCAGCCAGCTTCTCGGCCACGGCGGTCGCGACGAACTGGTTCAGGCTTGTTCCGTCTTCAGCGGCTACGCGTTCCGCCTCGGCCTTCACCGAGGCCGGGAGGCGTATCGGGTAAGTGGACATCTTGCTCATAGCCGTATCCTCTCCAATGCCTCGCCAGGCCGCAGCACCGGCAGGGCGAAGCGTTCCGCCGCCGGCAGAAAGTGGCGATGGTTGAATGACACCAGGGCGTCCGCCCGCCCGTTCACGGCAGCTTCCAGCACGATCTCATCATGTTGGCGCCAGCTACAGCCCCCCGGACACCCGCAGCACCGCCCCGGTCACATAGGACGCCTCCGCGGAGAGCAGCCAGAGCACGGCGTTGGCGATTTCCTCCGGTTCGGCGATGCGGCCCATCGGCACGCGGGAGACGACGCGGGCCGGGCGGTTCGGCTCGCCGGCGGCTTCGTGGATGTCGGTATAAGCGGTGCCCGGCGCCACGGCGGCGACCCTGATGCCGGCCGGGGCCACCTCCTTCGCCAGGCCGATGGTGAAGGCCTCCACCGCGGCCTTGGTGGCGGCGTAGTGGACATATTCGCCCGGCGCGCCGAGGGTGGAGGCGATGGAGGAGATGTTCACCATGCGGCCGGGAATCCCGGCGGCCTCCCAGCGGCGGATGGCCTCCTGTGCCGCGTACATGGTGCCCAGCACATTGGTGTCGAGGGTGCTGCGCAGCATCGCCGGGTCGGCGTCCCGGAAGCGGCCGATGCGGCCCGTGATCCCGGCATTGTTGACCAGGGCGGTCGCGGGGCCGAGCGCGGCCTCCGCCGCGTCGAAGAACCGTGCGGCGAAATCCGGGTCCGCCACATCCCCCTGGACGGCATGGGCCCTGTGGCCGGCCTGGTCCAGCTCGGCAACCAGCCGGGCGGCGGCATCGCCGTTGCGCACATAGCTGAAGCCGACGGCGTAACCGTCCCGCGCCGCCTTCCTGACGATCGCGGCGCCGATCCCGCGGCTGCCGCCGGTCACCAAGAGAACATCCGGCCCTGTGAGCATGGGAAGCCTCCTCCGATCCGGAACCTTGCCGGGCGATCATAGCGGCATCGGCAGTCCGCCCGGAACCTGCGCCGGGTAATGGCACCTGCGGGCCGGGCGCATATGTCGGCGGGGTGCGTCAGGCCCCCTTGCCGGCCCGCCGCGCTGCCAGCCCGATGCCCACGGCGATCAGGCCGATGCCCAGCCCGTGGTGGAGCTGGGGCGTCTCCCCCAGCAGGAGCACGGCCAGGATGGTGCCGAAGACGGGGACGAGGTGGACGGCGAGGCCGGCCGTGTTCGCGCCGAGCAGCGCCACCGCCCGGTTGAAGCTGAGATAGGCCAGGATCGAGGGGAACACCGCCACATAGGCAATGGCCAGGGCCGAGGTGGAGGTCAAAGGCAACGGACGGCCGGACAGGCTTTCCCACAGATAGAAGGGCAGCAGCATGGCCGCCCCCAGCGCGAAGGTCGCGGCCACGAGGCTGAGGCCGTGCACCGCCGGGCGGCGGCGCAGCAAGGCCGTGTAGAGGGCGTAGCTGACGATGGCCACCAGCAGCCAGATATCGCCCCGGTTCAGCTCCAGCCGCGCCAGGGAGGCCGGGTCGCCGTGGGACACCAGGATCAGCGCCCCCGCCAGCGACACCGCGATGCCCAGCGCCTGCCGCCCGGTCACCGCCTCCCGGAACAGCAGGAAGGTCGCCCCCACCACCAGCACCGGCATGCTGGATTGCAGCATCACGATGTTCAGCGCGCTGGTGGTCTGCGCCGCGATGTAGAGCAGCGTATTGAAGGCCGTGATGCCGAGGGCGGAGAGCGCCAGCATGATCGGCCAGGCCTTCAGCATCGGGCGGATGTCGGCGCGCAGATGACGCCAGGCGAAGGGCAGCACGATCAGCACCGCCCCCACCCAGCGCCAGAAGGCCAGCGCCACCGGCGGCACGTCCCCCGCCACGGCCCGCCCCACGATGGCGTTGCCGGCCCAGAACAGGCCGGGCAGGGTCATCAGCAGCCATGCCTGGTCGGCGATGCCCTTGCGGGCGGGCACCGTGCCCGTCGTCTCTGTGGAGTGGTCCATGCCGGCCCCGTCATCGGTTCGGCCCTGGCGATGCCCGCCCGGCCGCCGCTTGTCAACGGCCATGGTTCCCGTCCGGGCCCGGTGGCCCCATTCCTTGTGCAGCGCAGGAAGGAAAAAGCCGAATGTCCGAATTTCAGGCAGATTTTGCCAGTGGCGATTAATTGTGCAGCAGGCCCGGTCATGATGGCTGGTGCGGGCAATGCCGACGGCAATATTCACCGCCCCGCCGCCTCCGCACCCGCCCCTATACCGCCAAATCGCGCCTACGGATTAGGCAGAGGCAGAAGAGTATTGCGCGGACATCATGGTGCTTCATACGCCGAACCATGGCCGCGTTACGCCAAACCACAGACACCGCCGCCATCACGGCATGTAAACTTGCATTGCGCCAAGTATACTTAGCGCGACATCACGCATTATATTTGGAGCATCGCTTGCTCCCGCCCGTTTCCTCTTATGAATACCGGGTCCAATTTGCAACAGTGCAAGCGATATATTTGAGTGATCGTTGACAGGCTGATAAGCCGCCCCCCTAAACTGCGCATGTGAAAAAGGCGCGTCGCAGATCCCGGCTACGGGACGGACGAACAGGCGCGCCGAACGGATGCAGGACAGGGGACTTCATGATGCTGATGGTGAGTTCGGGCCGTCTTCGCCGCGCGGGGCTGCGCGCCGGCTTCCTGGCGGGGTGCTGCGGTGCAGCGATCCTGGCCGTTCCCGCGGTCGCGCAGGAGGCGCCGGCGGACGTTCCGCTGGAAGAGATCGTCGTCACCGGGTCGCGCATCGCCCGCCCGGAACTGGAGAGCCCGATCCCGGTCGTGGTCCTGACGGCGGAGCAGATGGCGCTGGAGGGTGAGACCAACGTCTCCGAGGCGCTGGACACCCTGCCGGCCCTGTCCAACTCCATCAGCAGCGAGCAGTCGGTTCTGGATGGCGCCGCGGTGGGCGTAGCGACGCTGGACCTGCGCGGGCTGGGCGTAGACCGCACGCTGGTGCTGGTCAATGGCCGGCGGCATGTGGCCGGCGTGCCCGGCTCCGCGGCCGTGGACATCAACTCCATCCCCGAGGCGCTGATCGAGCGGGTGGATGTGCTGACTGGCGGCGCTTCCGCCATCTATGGCGGCGATGCCGTCACGGGCGTGGTCAACTTCGTCCTGAAGCGGAATTTCGAGGGCGTCGAGGCCAGCGCCCAGATCACCGCGCCGGAGGAGGAGGGCGGCATCGTCCACACCTTCGACCTGACAATGGGCCGGAATTTCGGGCCCGACGACCGCGCCAACCTGACGGCCAGCTTCAGCCACGCCTATGACGAGGGCGTCAGGGCCGGGGAGCGCGGCTTTTCCCGCAACCGCGGCCGGGCCGACGACTACCCCAACCCGGCCCTGTTCTTCCAACCCGGCGAGCTGACGCAGGAGATCATCGATGCCGGCTTCGCCATCGGCGATTCCATCCTGGACGCGGTGGACGCCGGCCTGACCGTGCCCCAGTCGCTGATCGACCGCACGGAGGGCGCGCCCAGCCGCGTCATCCGCCGCCGGCCCACCTTCTCCATCTCCTCCTTCGACGGGCGCATCGGCTTCGGCAACGCCGATTCCTTCGATTACGGCGACCCGGCCTTCGACGCCTTCGTCGATCTGGACAATGACGGCAACCCCGATTGCGCCGAGCCCACGGTGGAATCCAATGCCGGCTATGGCTGTCTGGTCTTCGATCCCGCGCTGAACAATGTGCGTCCGTTCCAGAACGGGGCGGCGGCGGGCGGCTTCAACCAGTTCGACAATCCCGACGGCGCCGGCAGCCAGGTGGACCGGGAAAGCATCATCCCGCGCAATGAGCGGCTGATCGGCAATCTGATGGGCAGCTACGAGGTCAGCCCCGCCTTCCGGCCCTTCTTCGAAGCCAAATTCGCCAGCGTCACCACCCATTATTATTCAAGCACGGGCGCGTTCAACGACGCGGTTCCGATCGCGCTCGACAATCCCTATCTGCCGACCGCCCTGCTGACCGAGATCAATGAGTTCCTGGCGGCCAACCCGGACTTCGACGCCTCCACCGCCAAGGTCACCGTTTCCCGAGACTTTCCGGAGCTGTCCGCACGGCCGAACCGGATCGAGCGCGAAACGATCCGCCTGGTCGGCGGCTTCGACGGCGAGTTCGACAATGGCTGGACCTATGAGCTGGCCGCCAACTGGGGCCAGACCAAAGAGGACTCATACGGCAATCAGCGCATCGAGGATCGCTTCTATGCCGCCGTGGATGCGGTGCGCGATCCGGCGACCGGCAACATCGTCTGCCGCTCCAGCCTGACCGGCTCGCGGGAGCTGAGCGTATCCCCCTTCCCCTTCTATGCGGGGGAGATCAGCACCTTCGACCCGCTGGACGGGACCTGCCAGCCGCTGAACATCTTCGGCCAGGGCAACGCTTCGGCCGAGGCCATCGACTTCGTCGCCTATCAGCAGCATGACGAATCGACCATCGAGCAGTTCGTGCTGTCCGGCTTCCTGTCCGGCGACAGCGCCGCCCTGTTCGAGCTGCCGGGCGGGCCGCTGGCCTTCGCCATAGGCGGCGAGTACCGCGACGAGCAGAGCGAGTACATCCCGGACGAGCTGGCCGACACCGGCCTGCTGTTCGACAGCGACCCGGCCATCACCGAGGGCGGCTACGATGTCTGGGGCGTGTCGCTGGAGCTGAGCGCGCCGCTGCTGCGCGACCTGCCCTTCGTGCAGTTTCTGGCGGTGGACGGCGCCGTGCGATACGACGAGTACAGCACCGATGTGGGCGGCGCCTGGACCTACAAGGTCGGCGGCACCTATCAGCCGGCGGACTTCCTCAGCATCCGCGGCGGCCTGAACCGCACCATCCGCGCGCCCAACATCGCCGAGCTGTTCTCTCCCCTGTCATCGGCCTTCTTCCGCCCCGTCGATCCCTGCGACGCGAACGAGATCAACCAGGGTCCGGCCCCGGAGAACCGGCTGGCGAACTGCCGCGCCGATGGCATTCCGGAGGGCTATACCGACCCGCTCTCCGCCCGCTTCCGCGGCGAATCCGGCGGCAATCCCGACCTGACGGAGGAGACCTCCGACTCCTGGACGGTGGGCGCGGTGTTCCAGCCGGACTTCGTTCCGGGCCTGACCGTGACCGTGGATTACTGGGACATCACCATCGACGACGCCATCGTGGCGGTGAGCGCGCAGGACATCGTGGACGGCTGCTATGACGCGGACTCGCTGGAAAACCCGTTCTGCGACCTGATCGGCCGCAACCGGGAGTCCGGCTCCCCGCAGTTCCTGGGCCTGAACTTCCTGCGCCAGACCCAGGTGAATTTCGCCTCGCTGGAGGCGGCGGGCGTGGACTGGGATGTCCGCTACACCTTCGACCTGGCGGATATCGGCATCAATGACGACAGCAGCCTGACCCTGGGGGTGCGCGGCACCTACATGGACAAGCTGGTGCGCTACGCCTCGGTGGCGAACCCCAACGCCGCCGACGACGAGCTGGGCGAGCTGGAGCGGCCGCAATGGGCGTTCAACACCAACGTCCAGTACCGCCGCGACCGCCTCACCCTGAACTGGTCCACCTTCTGGGAGGAGTCGACCTATCTGCGCGGCGTCGAGGCCGACGATTTCGAGCGCTTCGCCCCCTATGAGACGGGCAACACATGGGTTCACAACCTCTCGGCCGCGTTTGAACTGACCGAGCAGGTCCGCTTCATCGCCGGCGTGAACAACCTGACCGACGAGAAGCCGTTCCTGACCGAGTTCAGCATTCCGGTGTCGGCCCGCGGAAGGTCCTACTTCCTGCGGGCGACGGCCAGCTTCTAGCCGTTCAGCGTCGGGCCGGTCCGGCGCCGGAACAGGGACGGGGGGCCGTACGCTCCCCGTCCTTTTTCATTGACCGTCGGGCGGATGGCCGCATCCGTTTGACCGGCCCGGTTCCTGTGCTACATCCCCCGCAGACGCACGAGGCAAAGGCGGCAGGCGGTGGAGACGGATGCAGGCGTGACGGGAGCGGTTGAGCTGGCCGCCGGAAGCGGCGGGCTGGAGCTGGCGCTGCTGATCCATGTGGCGCTGACCCTGCTGGCGCTGTGGCCGGCGGTGCGGCTGCTGCGCCGGGCGGGACTGCCGGCCGGGCATGCCGGCTGGCTGGCCCTTCCGGTGCTGGGCTGGGCGGTGTTCGCAGCATATCTGGCCTTTGCCAAATGGCCCAACCTGCCGCCGCGGCCGGAAAAGCTGCACCCCCGCGAGGCGCTGCGCCGCCAGCGCGAGACCCGCACTGCCGAGGAGGGAAGATAGGCCATGCCGCGCTATGGCGACCTGACCGAGATGATGCTGTTCCTGCCGGGCTGGCTCAGCACGCTGGTGGCGGTGCTGGCCATCACCTGGACCGTCTGCATGGCGGGGCTTGTGCTGGGCAAGACCGGGCGCAATCCGCTCTGGGCCCTGCTGGTGTTCCTGTTCTTCCCGCTGCTGACCGCCGGCCTGTGGCTGCTGGCCTATATGCGCTGGCCGCGCCAGCAGCAGGGCGGGAACTAGCCGTCCTGCCCGAACCGCCAGGGCCGGTGTTCATCCGGCATGCGGTTCTTCCTTCTGTTCCTGCTGCTGCTCGCCGGCTGCGGCGCACTCGCCCTCCATCAGGGCTGGGCGCCGCCGCGCTGGAATCCCTGGGCCGTGCCCGACCCGGCGGAACCGCCCGGCCTGTTCACCGGAATGCAGCTCCAGCGGCTTGACCGCGATCCCGCCCGCTGCCTGGCCTGGGTGGAGGCGGCCGGCATGCGGATCACCCCCGTGCCCGACCGGGAGACCGGCCCCGGCTGCGGATTCCAGGGGGCGGCGCGGATGGAGCGGAGCGAACGGGTGCGCTACAGCGCGCCCTTCACCGCCACCTGCCCCGTGCTGGCAGCACTGGCGATGTGGGAGCGCTGGACGCTGCAGCCCGCGGCGCGTGAGCTGCTGGGGGCGGAGGCGGAGACCATCCAGCATTATGGCACCTATGCCTGTCGCAATACCCGCACCGACCGCGGCCAGGGCCGGAATCGCAGCCAGCACGCCACCGCGAACGCCATCGACATCGCCGCCGTCACGCTGGCGGACGGGCGCACGGTGCGTGTGGCGCGGGACTGGACCCGCACCGGCCCGGATGGGGAGTCGACGGCGGAGGCGCGCTTCCTGCACCGGCTGCGGGATGGGGCGTGCGACAGCTTCCGCGCAGTCCTGTCGCCGGACTACAACCGCGCCCATGCCGACCATCTGCATCTGGATCTCGGCCGCTGGGGCGTCTGCCGCTGACGCCCTGACGCCGCCCGGACCGGTCAGAAGGTGCGGCCGATGCCCAGGGTCAGGCGGTCGCCCACGCCGGACAGGTCGGCATCGGACCAGAGCAGCTGCACTCTGCCGACATCCGGAATGGCATAGGAGATCGAAGCGCCCCAATCCACGAACTGCGGCACGGCCGTGTCGCCGAACTGGTGGCCGACCCAGCTGTCCAGCGCCAGCCCGTCGAGCTGCGGAACGTCGTAGCGCAGCCCGCCGCGCAGATAGAACTCGTCGCCCCGCCCGCCGAAATAGTCCGGCGACCAGTTGGCCCGCAGCCGCGGCGTGAACGCGCCCAATGTGCGTCTGATCGTGGCGCCGAATTCCAGGTAATCGTACTCGAACTCCTCCGGCACGCCTGGATAGATGTAATAGTAGGCATTGGTGTCCAGGCTGAAGCCCTGCACCTCGCCCGCCCAACCGGCATAGAAGCCGAACTCGCTGTTCGACTCGTCGTCCCCGAAATCCACATTGCCGCCATAAAGGCCGGCATAGGCGCCGCTGTCATGGGCAAGGTCCAGCGAGCCCAGGATGAAGGGCTTCCCGCCGGTGAAGCTCTGCCCCCGGCTGATATAGTCGGTGGCCAGCAGCACCGTCCCGGAGACGCTGAACTCCTCCGGCAGCGCCTGCGCCGCGGCGGCCGGCGGCAGGACGGCAAAAGCCGCGAAAGCGGCAAGGGACAGGGCGATGCGGGCGGAAGCGGGATGTGGGTGCATAAGAAATGGAACCGTTGTCAGCAGGATGATCCCGGCAGATGACGCCGGGTCCGACCAACATCTCTGCCAGCGATTGATCTCGCATAGATTTCGATCAGTACAGATTGTTGCGCGACGGGATCGGGCCGGAACTGTTCCCCCAACCGCCCCATTCCGCTACAGTCACCGCCATGAAAACCGATCGATACACATTCCTCATCTCGAGCGGGATCATCATCCTGTTCGTTCTGGTTGCCGTTCTGTTCACAGAACCGCTCGCCGATTTCATGACCTCTCTCCAGGCCGGGATCGTCGGGAGTTTCGGCTGGTTCTACATTCTTGTCGTCGGGCTGTTCCTGCTGTTCATCATCGGCGTATTCGTCAGCCCCTATGGCGCCGTCAAGCTGGGTCGCGAGGATGACGAGCCGGAATTCAGCTACGCCAGTTGGTTCGCCATGCTGTTCAGCGCCGGCATGGGCATCGGCCTGCTGTTCTACGGCGTGGCGGAGCCGGTGCTGCACTACACCTCCCCGCCCTTCGGGGAGGGCGGCACGCTGGACGCCGCCCGGCAGGCCATGACCCTGACCTACCTGCACTGGGGCCTGCATGCCTGGGCCGTCTATATCGTCGTGGGCCTGAGCCTGGCCTATTTCGCCTATCGCCACGGGCTGCCGCTCACCATCCGCTCCACCCTCTATCCGCTGCTGGGGGAGCGTATCCACGGGCCGATCGGCCGGGCGGTGGACATCTTCGCCATCTTCGGCACGCTGTTCGGCGTCGCCACCTCGCTGGGCGTCGGCGTCATGCAGGTCAATGCCGGGCTGGACTATCTGGGCCTGATGGATGTCGGCCTGGGCAACCAGCTCTGGCTGATCGCCGGCATCACCCTGATCGCCACCGCGTCGGTGGCCAGCGGGCTGGGACGCGGCATCCGACGACTGTCGGAGCTGAACATGGTGGCGGGGCTGCTGCTGCTGGTCTTCGTCTTCGCCGTCGGCCCCACCGTCTGGATCCTGTTCGAGCTGGTGGATTCCATCGGCCGCTACATCCAGACCCTGCCCTATGCCAGCTTCCGCACCATGCCCTTCGCCGGCATCGAATGGCAGGCGAGCTGGACCATGTTCTACTGGGGCTGGTGGATCAGTTGGGCGCCCTTCGTCGGCATGTTCATCGCCAGGGTCAGCAAGGGCCGCACCATCCGGGAGTTCATCGGCGGCGTGCTGTTCGCCCCGGTGCTGCTGAGCTTCGTCTGGTTCAGCGTGTTCGGCGGCACCGCCCTGCACATGGAGGTGTTCGGGGCCGGCGGCATGGCCGCGGCGGTGGAGGAGAGCGTGCCCACGGCCCTGTTCGCCATGCTGGACCGGCTGCCGCTGCCGGTCGTCAGCTCCGCCATCGGCACGCTGATGGTGGGCACCTTCTTCGTCACCTCCGCCGACAGCGGCGCGCTGGTGATGGACATCATCAGCTCCAATGGCGATCCGGAGCCGCCCATGGCCAGCCGTCTGTTCTGGGCGGTGCTGACCGGCACGATCGCCGCGGTGCTGCTGGTGGTGGGCGGGCTGGGCGCGTTGCAGACCGCCGCCATCGCCACCGCCCTGCCCTTCAGCCTGGTCATGATCCTGATGTGCGTCAGCCTGGTGAACGCCCTGTCGGCGGAGCGGCGGCACCTGAGCCAGGGCCGGGCGGCCTATGGCATGGCGGGCGCCGCGGTCATGGGCGGCGACGAGGTGCTGGCCCATCTGCCGGAAGAGGACTGGCGCCAGCGCCTGCAGGCCGTGACTGGCCGGGCGGATGAGCGGACGGGGGCGGCGGCCCCCGGCCTGAAGGAGGCGCGGCGGCAGGCCGCCGACTTCATCACCGGGGCCGCACTCCCCGCCTTCAAGCAGATTGCGCGGGAGCTGGAGCGGCAGCGGCGCACCACGGAGATCGCGGTGGAGCGCTACAGCGCCGGCATCACCGTGCTGCGCGACGGGAACGAGGAGTTCAGCTACACGGTCCGCAGCCGCGCCTACCATCCCTGGACCTTCGCCTTCCCCGAGCTGGAGACGGAGGATGAGCCATGGATCGCGCAGGCGGAGGTGATCCTGCGCGGCGGCCTGCACAAGAACCTGCCCCTGGAGGGGGCGGACAAGGACACGGTGCTGCGCGACTTCGTGGCCGAATATGCGAAGTGGATGGGCTGGTAAGGCTACGGGGCCGGCCGCGCCGAGCGGCCGGCCGGCCTTCCGGCATCAGTGCAGCACCAGCTCCGCCCCCACCATCCGCACCTCCGCCGGGGTGATCAGCCCCTGGCTGGCCACCCGCACGCTGTGCAGCTTGCCGTCCAGCTCACGACTCCAGAAATCCAGGAACCGCTTGAGCTGTGGAAATTTCGGGGCCAGGTCCAGCTCCTGCCAGATGAAGCTCTGCAACAGGCCCGGATGGTCCGGCATGTGATACAGGATCTCCGCCGTGGTCAGGCGGTAGTTGTTGAGCTGGAGCAAGAGCTTCGCCATTCGCGTCTCCCCGGATGTGGACCCAGCGGCTGTCTCCCCCGGCCGGGCGGAGGATTGCCTCCCCTCGCCCGCCAGCTTTGATGTTGCCCTGACATGACGGTTCTGTGAAGACGGAAACGTAATGATTTCAGTAGGTTGGCAGCCGGCGGGCTGGAGTGCTGCCAAACGGGGTGCCCTCCCCCTCCGCATGCGTGCAACCGGGGACGGCCACCCCTCTTGACTCGGGGACGGGCCTCCATTACCTCGTCTGGCACTCACCGCGGGTGAGTGCTAACAACAGGCTCATCCCGAGCTCTTTGCCTTTTAGAGGGAGAGAATTCATGCGTTTCCGTCCGCTGCACGACCGCGTGGTGGTCAAGCGCGTCGAGTCCGAGCAGAAGACCGCCGGCGGCATCATCATCCCGGACACCGCCAAGGAAAAGCCCCAGGAGGGCGAGGTGGTAGCCGTTGGTCCCGGCGCCCGTGACGAGAGCGGCAAGCTGGTGGCGCTCGACGTGAAGGCTGGCGACCGTGTGCTCTTCGGCAAGTGGTCCGGCACCGAGGTGAAGATCGACGGCGTCGAGTACCTGATCATGAAGGAGAGCGACATCATGGGCGTGATGAACGCCGCCTGATGCGACCGCGCCTTACCGCCTGATCAACCGCTCAATTCATAGGGACGACAAAAATGGCTGCCAAGGAAGTCAAGTTCGGCACCGACGCGCGCGCCAAGATGCTGCGCGGCGTGGACATTCTCGCCGACGCCGTGAAGGTCACGCTGGGCCCGAAGGGCCGCAACGTCGTGATCGAGAAGAGCTTCGGCGCTCCCCGCATCACCAAGGACGGCGTCACCGTCGCCAAGGAGATCGAGCTTTCCGACAAGTTCGAGAACATGGGCGCGCAGATGGTGAAGGAGGTCGCCTCCAAGACGGCCGACCTCGCCGGTGACGGCACCACCACCGCGACCGTGCTGGCCCAGGCCATCGTCCGCGAGGGCGCCAAGGCCATCGCCGCCGGCATGAACCCGATGGACGTGAAGCGCGGCGTCGACATCGCCGTGTCCAAGGTTGTCGAGGAGATCAAGGCCCGCAGCCGCAAGATCGAGACCAACGCCGAGATCGCCCAGGTCGGCACCATCTCCGCCAATGGCGAGCGCGAGATCGGCGAGATGATCGCCCGCGCCATGGAGAAGGTCGGCAACGAGGGCGTCATCACGGTCGAGGAGGCCAAGAGCCTCGAGACCGAGCTGGACGTGGTCGAGGGCATGCAGTTCGACCGCGGCTATCTCTCCCCCTACTTCGTGACCAACGCCGACAAGATGGTCGCGGAGCTGGAGAGCCCCTACATCCTGCTGTTCGAGAAGAAGCTGAGCGGCCTGCAGGCCATGCTGCCGGTTCTCGAGGCGGTGGTTCAGTCCTCCCGTCCGCTGGTCATCGTGGCCGAGGATGTCGAGGGCGAGGCGCTGGCCACGCTGGTGGTCAACAAGCTGCGCGGCGGCCTGAAGATCGCCGCCGTGAAGGCCCCGGGCTTCGGCGACCGCCGCAAGGCGATGCTGGAGGACATGGCCATCCTGACCGGCGGCCAAGTCATCTCCGAAGATCTGGGCATCAAGCTGGAGAGCGTCACGCTCGACATGCTGGGCCAGGCCAAGAAGGTCGTCATCACCAAGGAGACCACCACCATCGTGGACGGTGCCGGCTCCAAGGACGACATCGAGGCCCGCATCACCCAGATCAAGGCGCAGATCGAGGAGACCACCTCCGACTACGACCGTGAGAAGCTCCAGGAGCGTCTCGCGAAGCTGGCCGGCGGCGTCGCCGTGATCCGCGTCGGCGGTGCGACCGAGGTCGAGGTGAAGGAGCGCAAGGACCGCGTTGACGACGCCATGCACGCCACCCGCGCCGCGGTGGAAGAGGGTGTGGTCGCCGGCGGCGGCGTCGCCCTGCTCTACGCCACCAAGTCGCTGGACAGCATCGAGGCGGTGAACGAGGACCAGAAGTTCGGCATCGAGATCGTGCGCAAGGCGCTTACCGCGCCCGTGCGTCAGATTTCCGCCAACGCCGGCTTCGACGGCGCCGTGATCTCCGGCAAGCTGCTGGAGCAGAACGACGCGAACTTCGGCTTCAACGCCCAGACCGGCGAATATGGCGACATGTTCAAGTTCGGCGTGATCGACCCGACCAAGGTTGTCCGCACCGCGCTCCAGGACGCCGCCTCCGTTGCCGGCCTGCTGATCACCACCGAGGCCATGATCGGCGAGAAGCCCCAGCCGAAGTCCGCTCCGGCCGGCGGCCCGGGCGGCATGGGCGGCATGGGCGACATGGACTTCTAAGAAGTCCGTTCGACCGGCCGTAGGTCGCAAGGAGCGCAGCGGATTGCGACGCTCCTTACGACCGGCCAAAGACACGAAGACCCCCGGCGGAGCGATCCGCCGGGGGTTTTTGTTTTTAGGCGGGGTGAGACCCCGAATCATCATGACAGAGCAGCCGACGCCAAACAGCGCCCGCCCCTGCGCCATGCACTGCCCGCTGGCCGAGCATCGTTAACACCAGATTTATCCTATTAGCACAAACTATTTCGCCACTGCACCATAACATGGTATGCAGCGCTTCCTGCCGGCTGTTTCGGCTGATCCGAAACCTTCCAGGATTCTCAACATGCCACTGCATCGAATCACCCTGTCGGCCAAGGTCGCGGGCATGGTCGTAAGTTCGCTCGCGATTCTCAGCCTCGCTATCTACTTCGCCACCGACATGACGATGCGTAGCCACGCCCGTGAACAGGCGATGGAGCGGCAGGAATCCAATATGCGGGTGGCCTGGGACGTGCTGCGCCGATATGGCGGCGAGTTCCGGATCGAGGATGGCCGGCTGCTGGCCGGGGACATGCCGCTGAACGATTTCTTCGAGCCGGTGGACCGGATCAAGGCCATGGTTGGCGGCACGGCGACCGTATTCATGGGCGACACGCGGATCACC